>JBIILD010000083.1:0-7664 GCA_044232845.1 Flavobacterium sp. | reverse complement strand
TGTACCGCCTGTAACTCCTCCTCCAACACTTACTGGGTCAACCGTTACAGTGGTTTCTACTGAATTTGCTATGCCACAAACACCGCTTTGAACTACTGCTCTAAACTGGGTGGTTTGCGATAAAGCCCCTGAAGTATACGTTAAACCCGTATTTATAATATCGGTCCATGTACTAAATGGAGACACCGAACTTTGCCATTTTACTACTGTTCCTGTTTGTCCTGCCAAAGTTAATGTTCCACTAGTACTACCTGAACAAATGGTTGTACCGCCTGTAACTCCTCCTCCAACACTCGTTGGATCTACCGTTACAGTAGTTGTTGATGAATTCTCTGCTAGACAAACGCCATTTTGAACGACTGCTCTAAACTGGGTGGTTTGTGATAAAGCCACTGAAGTATACGTTAAACCTGTGTTCGCAATATCGGTCCATGTACTAAATGGAGAGACCGAACTTTGCCATTTTACTACTGTTCCTGATTCTCCTGACAAAGTTAATGTTCCACTAGTACTCCCTGAACAAATGGTTGTACCGCCTGTAACTCCTCCTCCAACACCCTCAACATTAAAACTTCCTGTGTTAGAATCACCATCAACACTAATTATCACTGAACCAAAATATCCACAAGGAATAATAACTTTAAGCTCACCTGAATTTTCAAAGGTAATATTTCCAGTCAGATCAGCAGCATTACCAATAGTAACGCCGTTAAACTCTACACTCGAAGTTGATGAAAATCCAGAACCCGTAATAGTTATTGTTGAACCAGCAATCCCTGAAGCAGGAAAAACACTAGTAATGGGACCGGTTAATAAATTGCTTTTAAATTTAGTATTAGAAGAATCTTTTTCAACTGAATTTGAAAAAGTATAGTTTGATAACAATAAAAATAGTATCAGAATAGACTTCAGTAAATTAGAATTCTTCATATTTTTTGTTTTGACAATTAAAAACTTTAATAGGCGATGAATTAATACCAATATTATTAATGAAACCTGTAGAAACAAACCTAAATCAAGCCTAATTTTATTATTTATTAAAAATCAATGCTATTAATTTCCTTTATATCCGTTTTTTTCTACTTAAAAAAATAATATCTGTTTTCAACATGTATTTTTTAAACTGTAAATATATTATATTTTTATTTAACAAATCGATTAAGCACGTAAAAAACAGTTAAAATACACAATAAATAACTTTATTTTATGTTTTACACTAGCCTATGTAGGAAAAATATTTATTGATTAATCAAGTCGTAAAACAAAAAGATACAATAGTTTAGATAGCATTACAAAATCAAAATGTTACTTTAAATTGACTGATTTTAAAAACGAAATAATTATGATGCTTACAACTAATCCATAAAGGTAACCATAAAAATTTATCAAAAAAAATAATATTTCTTATGCTAGAGAATAATTACCACCTTATTTTTCTACTGAAATACACTAATTTTTTGACGGTAAAGATAGATTGTAAATTTCATTTTGCAAAGTCAGCTTAAAAGAAAAATCCATTTGATTAAATTCAAAATTTTCTAACTTAGTAGACCATTCCTAAATACATTTCAACAATAGGATTGTTAGTGACATTTCAGTAAAAAGATTTTAATTTGAATATTAAAAAGCGGCAGTGTTTTAGTAAGCTAAAAAATATTTTCAGTATGGTTGCTTGAAAACAAAAAGTATAACAAATTATAACTATTGAGTAGTAGTTAGTTGATTACAATGGTGCTTCAACTCCCTAAAAATTAAAGACATATTGGCGCCAATACTTTTTGCTATTGCTGTTTGTCAATAATTCTCATTATACAATACTTCAATTTTATATCTTTGCACTTGAACTATCTGTCGCCTTCTTTTGTGAATTTTGTTCCAAAAGCATTTTATCCATTCAACAAAGGAAAAAAGTATTTATTTCTTTTCTCTTATTCTGAAAAATAATCAATACACTTGCATCTCGTATCTCAAAGGCTGCATGTATTGGTTCCAATAACAATAAATATGAAAAAATATTATTTACTCTTTTTATTGTGTATCACCTCGGCTGCCTTTTCTCAGACAGAGGATGCTTGGGTTTATTTTAAAGATAAGCCAGATTCACAAACCTATCTCAACACCCCTTTAACAATGCTTACACAAAGAGCTTTGAACCGAAGAATTTCGCAAAATATTCCTTTAGATATTTCAGACGTTCCCATTGACCAATCATATATCGACCAAATCACTGCTTCTACTGGAATTATAGTTAAAGCCAAATCAAAATGGCTGAATTGTCTTCATATTCGTGGGACACAAGCCAATATTGATGCACTGAAATTATTATCTTTTGTAGATCGTGTTGATTTTGCCAATCGTTCGCTTAACACGGCCAGAATAACTTCGGCACAACGACTAAAATCTGAACCCATAAATAAGACTTTGGAAACAGCTGTAAATTTCAATTATGGAACATCTGCCAATCAAATCCAAATGCTAAATGGTCATTTGTTGCACCAATTGGATTATACTGGTTTAGGAAAAATAATTGCCGTCTTAGATTCAGGGTTTCTGGGAGTTGATACCGCACAACCGTTTAAGAGATTAAGAGACAACAACCAAATTCTTGGGGGGTATGATTATGTAAATGAAAGTCCTAATTTTTTCGCATTAGATTCACATGGAACACTGGTTTTATCCACTATGGGTGGTTTTATGGACGGTCAATTAGTGGGAACGGCACCGGATGCACACTATTATTTATTCATCACAGAAGATGATGCTTCCGAAAACCCTGTTGAAGAATCCAATTGGGTTGAGGCAGCAGAAGAGGCCGATCGATTGGGGGTGGATATTATAACAAGCTCATTGGGGTATTTTGGTTATGATAATCCTAATTATAGCCACACCTATTCCGATATGACGGGGAATTCTGCATTTGCTTCAAAAGGAGCTAATTTCGCCTCTAGTAAGGGGATTTTAGTTGTTGCTAGCGCCGGAAATGAAGGGCAAAAATCTGAACCACATGTTGGTGTTCCCGCCGAAGCTACAACTGTTTTAGCCGTAGGCGCTGTGGATTCAAATAGAAATTATGCTACATTCAGTTCTATTGGTCCAAGTTTTGATCTTCGTATAAAACCTGATGTAATGGCTCAAGGAAAAGCTTCCGTTATATCGGATGTCTCTGGAACTATTACCACTACAAATGGAACTTCTTTCTCGTGCCCTATTTTAGCCGGAATGGCAGCTTGCTTGTGGCAGGCTTTACCTGGAAAAACGTGTCAAGAAATCAAACAATTAATTACGCAATCGGCGGATAGATATGTAGCGCCAACAGCGCAATTTGGGTATGGAATTCCCAATTTTAATTTGGTTTTATCCAATGGATTATCAGTTTCTGATTTTTCGAAAAGTGATTTTGTGGTTTACCCCAATCCAACGAGTGATTCGATTTCGGTTGTTTTAACAGAAGGATTCGATACCGGAACTATTATTATTTATAGCGTCTTAGGACAAAAAGTTTTGGAGCAAAAAATATCAAGTCAATCTCCTGTTATCTCATTAAAATCCCTAGAAAAAGGGATTTATTTGTATAAAATAGAATCAAATGGTTTTTCCAAGAGCGGAAAAATTGTAAAAAAGTAATATCCCTTACTGTTTCAAATTAGTCGAATAAAATTTAAACTCAATAATAATCACTCTATCGTATCGTGTTTTAAATTAGAACAGAAAATGCGTTAGGACACTATTGATGATTTTGATTTTACGCCTTTTAAACCTTCGACTTAATCTTAATGGTTTTAATCTTTGTGAATTTTGATTTAAAGGTTAATTTGATACAAAACCCAAAAGAATCGATCCTTCCTTAAAATATTTTAGAAACAAAAGTGCAAAACACATCGTTTTTAACTATTTTTGAAGCTATAAATAATGCCCATAGTAGCATCCTAAACTTGCCGATGGAAACAACTCAATATTTACTCCTCAAGACTAAAAACCATAAAAAATGACAAATTCCCATAAAGACAAGCCTTGGTTTTCATTTTTAAGCAACAAATACGTATGGGTATTGCTATTTTTTTCGGGATGGATGCTGTTTCTGGACAATTATTCCTATTTTGACCACCGCTTTCTAGACAAACAGATTCAGGAGCTGGAAGACAACAAAGCCTATTATCAGCAGGAAATCAAGAAAGACAAGGAGAATATCAAACTGCTCAAAAACCCTTATCAGATTGAGAAATACGCCCGAGAAAAATACTATATGAAAAAAGAGAACGAAGATATTTACCTCATCGAATTTGAAGGCGACACCCTAGAAAAAGAGATTAAAAAGTAGCTTTCTGAAATTTGATTACCGATTTATGATTGTAAACATTTGCTAAATTTAATCCATTTTGAATCTCTTGGAGGATGGAATTATAGATATGAAACGAGAAAACGCAAAAGAATCTTTACAAATTCAAAACTCCCTTCCCTTTGGTAAGGGCTGGGGATGGACTCCTATTTCCTCCAAACAGTGGAAACAACGAATCCAATTTGAACTCGATGGCGCTAACTATAACGACACTCTAGTATGGAATTCCCCTGAAGACATTCAGGTAAAGCCTTTTTACCACAGGGACGAATTCAAGGGAAGTTTTTCTCCAAATACTAAGGCGGCCGCGTATAAAATTTGCCAGAATATTTTTGTTCACGACCTTACAAAATCAAACCTTAGAGCCTTAGACAGTATCCGTCGTGGCGCCGAAAGTCTTCGCTTTACTATTATCAACGAGCAAACCGACGTCGAAAAACTACTAGAAAACCTTCCGTTAGAAAAATTAACAATATACTTCAACTTGGGTTTTCTCTCAATTGATTTCATCAAAAAAATAGAGGCAATTGCCCAAGATAAAAACGCAAATCTCTTTTGCAACCTCGACCCAATAGGGCACTTAGCCAAAGAAGGAAACTGGTTTGTAACCCCCGAGAAAAACAACTTCGAGACGCTAGAATTGCTTTCGAAATCTACCAAAACTATTTCCATTATTAGTATTGATAGCGGCTTGTACCAAAATGCCGGTGCCACGATGGTACAGCAAATTGCCTATAGTCTAGCACACGCCAACGAATATTTAAACCGAATTGTACCTATATATACACCCATCGTTTTTCAGGTGTCGGTAGGAACAAATTACTTTTTAGAAATAGCGAAACTCCGTGCCCTACGCTTGCTTTTCAATCTCATCGCCAAAGAATACAAACACAATATGGATTGTCACATCCTGGTTTCGCCCACCAAACGCAACAAAACCCTATACGATTACAACATAAACATGCTGCGCACCACCACCGAATGCATGAGTGCCATTCTGGGCGGTGCCGATGCCATTGCGAACCTGCCTTACGATGCGCTTTACCACAAAGACAACGAATTTGGCGACCGCATTGCCCGAAATCAATTGTTAATTCTCAAACACGAAAGTTATTTTGACCAGGTCAATAACCCTGCTGATGGCAGTTATTATATCGAAAGTCTGACGCAACAATTGGCCGAGAAAGCCTTGGCCTTATTTCATGATATCGAGTCCCAAGGAGGTTTTTTGAAACAGTTGAACGCAGGCATCATCAAAAGAAAAATCCAGGAAAGTGCGGACAAGGAACAGAAATTGTTTGATGCCGACAAAGAAATTCTCCTGGGGACAAATAAACACCGCAATACAAACGACTTCATGAAAAACGAATTGGAATTATTCCCATTCGTGAAAATAAAGCCCCGAAAAACCTTGATCACGCCCCTAATCGAAAGCCGATTGGCCGAAAAAATCGAGCAGGAAAGACTCAAAGCAGAAAATAATGCGTAGAAAATAGTAGCGACCTCAGTACTGATGATTTTTCCCCCTGAAGCTCGGTCAGAAGAAGAAATGTTTAGCTAAATAACCTGTTGGGTGTAATTACCTAAATTGGATTAAAAATGAGTTTTCAAGTTAAAATTGCATCAATTTAGGCTACGATGTCAGTCTGAGCCTGTCGAAGACTATATAATAAATACACTTCGACTCCCATAGCTTCAGGACAGTGCGACAAATTGAAACTAATTAGCTAAAAAAATAATACACCCAACGGGTTTAAATAATAGTGTTATATTTACGTATCAAAAAATAAAAAAATATGGAAGCAATAAGACAAACCGTTACAGTAAAAAATCATAAAATAAATATTACGCTTCCTGATGATTTTAATGCTGAGGAAGTCGACGTGATTATTTTGCCTTCTTCCGCAAAATATGAAATACCGCAATGGCAAATAGATGAAGTCAGGAAACGTACTGAAAAGTATTTAAAAAATCCAGAAAACGCCACAGATATTGATGATTTTTTGAAAGAAATAGAAAATGAATTATAAAATTGTCATTATTGACGAGGCTAAAATTGATTTTAGAGAATCCCTCCTTTGGCACAAAAATGTAGATCCAAAATTGACTAAAAGATTCCATCTCTCCTTTATAGAAAGTCTAGCAATTATAAAAAAACATCCTTTTCATTTTCAAATACGACATGGCGAAGTTAGAATAATAATGTTAACTCTATTTCCTTATTTAATTCATTTTACCGTTTATAAAAACGTTGTTGTTATCAAAGCCATTTATCATTCCTCAATAGATAATAAATTAACTAACTAAAAAAACATGAAAAAAGTAATTCTGTCAATGATTCTATTTATTGCAATAATTGCTGGTTGTAAAACTAGTTCTTCAAACGAAACAACAAATAAATTAAACATCATTTTTGTATCAAAAAGTAACAGTACTGTCACTGGAACAGCCTCCTTTTCAGAAAAAAATGACAAAGTGACTTTTATTGCAAAATTAGCCGGTTTAAAACCTGGCATCCATGCTATTCATATTCACGAAAAAGCGGATTGTTCGGCTATAGACGGAAGTTCAGCAGGAGGGCATTGGAATCCCACCTTCAAAAAACACGGGAAATTGGGTCAAGGAGAATCGCATAAAGGTGATATTGGAAATTTTAACGCTGACGAAAATGGAAATGGAACTATTACTTTTTCAACTAACGAATGGTGTATGGGTTGTGGGGATACCGCAAAAGACATTATTGAAAAAGGATTGATTGTTCATCAAGGTGCTGATGATTATATATCTCAACCTTCTGGCAATGCAGGAGCCAGAATTGCCTGTTCAGCAATTATAAAATAAGTTTAAGTACATGGCAAAAACTAAAAACATTCTGTATTCTGAAGAGTTGAATCCTGTTAACTTAAATATACTGATAAGATACACCAGAGCTATTGGACTAATCAATAGTTATAATTGGTATAGTTTTGATATTGTTGATTTAAAAGACTTAAAACGAAATACACAACCTTATTTTAGTTACAGCGGAATTTTATTACAATACCAACGATAACAATTATAAAAACATTATGATTAACAATCATCTTTTACTATTTTTTTTAAATCTAACAAAATGATCCAACAGCTTGATTTTATACTATGATATTATTAGATTTTTTGAATATATAACTTTTAAACTTTCAACTCACTTTATAGCTTGAATGACACCTTTTTTATGAAAAAATACTTTCTACACAACGGCACGGAAAGCAGCGGACCATTTGATTTTGAAGAATTGAAAGTCCGAAAAATAACCAAAACAACTCCCGTATGGTTTGAAGGAATGGAA
>JBIILD010000011.1:0-25196 GCA_044232845.1 Flavobacterium sp. | reverse complement strand
TTGTGATCGGCAGTGGCAAAAGTGCGTTCTGGATACAAAACTCTAATACCTCTTTCTTTTAATCCCAAAAAAGCAACGGGACTTGTAACCTCGTGAATGAAATGACGGTCTATAAAAAACACGTCTGGTCCATCTTCAATTTTACGCACTACGTGCGAATCCCATACTTTGTCGAATAATGTAGTACTCATTTTTAACTATTTTTTAAGTGTATTTCTTTTTGCAATCCTAGTCCGTTGACTAAAACGGAAACAATGGGAGCAAATTTATAAAAAAAAATAAAGTGGTCAATTTTATTATTTACTTATATACGATGCCCAAAAGGATTTTATGGTGCTTAACCACTTCTGTTTATTTGTTTATGATTTTCTGTACGCTTCTAGTTTGTGTATTTTTTTCTTTCACAACGAACTTAGTTTATAGTGGGAGTCCATGCTATTTTTACTACATCCTTATTTTTTAAAGACTAAAGTGCTTGTTTATAGGATATAAATCAATAAAAATATTTATTTTAAATAATAATTAACAATGTTTGTTTTGTTTAAATAGGGTATAAATTTGTTTTTCATCTTAACTTTTTTTGGAAAAGTTATTTTTTAAACTAAATTTTTAATGTTTTATTTGGATTAAATATTACGACATCCAAAAAGAAGCGTTGCTAATTTAATAATTTTTTTAAACGGGTTTTTGTTGATAACTAATGTTGAAATACACCCTCAATAAATGTATTTTTGTTTTCATCAAAAAAGCTCTTTTTTGCTTTTTACCCTAAATCTAACGCTTAGAAAATGTATTTAATATTCGATACCGAAACTACAGGATTACCAAAGCGTTGGGGCGCACCTATTTCCGACACGGACAACTGGCCAAGATGTATTCAAATCGCCTGGCAGTTACACGATGCTATGGGAAGAGTTATCGAACATCAAAATTATTTGGTAAAACCCCAAGGGTTTAATATTCCGTATGATGCCGAGAGAATTCACGGTATTTCCACTGAATTGGCCGAAGCCGAAGGAATTTCTTTGCCTGAAGTTTTAGAAAAATTCAATAGTGCTTTATCGAAGACCAAATTTATTGTGGGTCAAAATCTAGGTTTTGACATCAATATTATGGGTTGCGAATTTTATAGATTGGGTATTCAAAGTCCGATGAGTGCGATGCCAATTCTCGATACCTGTACCGAAGTTACGGCTTCTTTATTGCGTTTGCCTGGAGGCCGTGGCGGAAAATTTAAACTGCCGACACTAACCGAATTGCACTCTTATCTTTTCAACAAACCCTTCTCTGAAGCGCACAACGCCACCGCCGATGTGGAGGCAACAACGCGTTGCTTTTTCGAATTGATTCGTACGGGAGTTTTTACCCAAAAGGAACTTGAAGTGGAGCAAGAGTATTTCGAGGATTTCCAACTCAAAAATCCGCGAGAAATTCAGCTTATTGGCTTGCAACACATTAATTTAAAAGAAGCGTCCGATAAAATTCGGCAGCAGTTGGGTGGACAACAAGTAGCACCCATTTCAAAACAGGCGCTTTCTGATATCAAACAAATCTTAATCGATTCTGATTTTGTGCATTTGCACAATCATACGCAGTTTTCGGTTTTGCAATCCACGATTAGCGTTGCGGCACTGGTTAAGGCGGCTTCACAGCAAAAGATGCCGGCCGTGGCAATTACTGATCACGCCAATTTAATGGGTGCTTTTCATTTTGTGCGCGATATTTTGTACCATAATAAAACGGCTGAAATCAAAAATAAGGAAGCGGATGAAAAAGGCGAATTACCTACCGAAGTTTCTATAAAACCCATTGTTGGTTGCGAATTTTTTGTTTGCGAAGACCATAAAAACAAGTCCCACAAAGACAATGGGTATCAAGTCGTTCTTTTGGCGAAGACCAAAAAAGGCTATCATAATTTGGCCAAAATGTCCTCGATTGGGTATACTGAAGGTTTTTATTATGTCCCTAGAATAGATCGAAAAGTTATTCAACAATACAAGGAAGACATCATTGTTTTGTCGGGAAATCTTTATGGGGAAATCCCAAGTAAGATTTTAAATTTGGGTGAAAACCAAGCCGAAGAAGCCTTGGTTTGGTGGAAACAAGAATTTGGTGAAGATTTCTATATCGAGGTGATGCGCCACAATCAAGAAGATGAAAATCGCGTCAACGAGGGTTTGATTTCATTGGCTAGAAAGCACGATGTTAAGATAGTGGCGACCAATAACACTTTTTACATTGAGAAAGACAATGCTAATGCGCACGATATTTTATTGTGTGTAAAAGAGGGTGAAAAGCAATCTACGCCAATAGGGCGGGGGCGAGGGTATCGTTATGGCTTGCCTAATCAGGAATATTATTTCAAGTCGGGTGAGGAAATGAAGAAAAACTTCAAAGACTTGCCGGAAGCGATTTCGAATATTTCCGAGATTGTTGACAAAATTGAAATATACAATTTGGCTCGAGAAGTCTTGCTTCCAAAATTTGAAATCCCTGCAGAATTTAATGTTTCTGAAGATGCTATTGATGGCGGAGTTCGTGGCGAAAATGCCTATTTGAAAAACCTTACCTTTATTGGAGCCAACAAACGGTATAAGGAAATCACTCCGGAAATTCAAGAACGACTTGATTTTGAATTACTAACAATAGAAAATTCAGGGTATCCAGGGTATTTCTTGATTGTGCAGGATTTCATTGCCGCTGCGCGAAAAATGGGCGTTTCTGTAGGTCCAGGCCGAGGTTCTGCAGCAGGTTCTGTGGTAGCATACTGCCTTGGGATTACGAATATTGATCCGCTTTTATATAATTTGCTTTTCGAAAGATTTTTGAATCCGGATCGGGTGTCACTACCTGACATCGACATTGATTTTGATGATGAAGGGCGAAGCAAAGTAATGGATTATGTGATCAATAAATACGGTTCAAAACAAGTAGCCCAAATCATTACTTATGGCACGATGGCCGCAAAATCGGCTATTCGTGATACCGCTCGCGTATTGGATTTACCCCTTTTTGAAGCGGATAAAATAGCCAAGTTGATTCCAAATTTGATTCCGTCAAAATGGAGTTTATCCCGTTTTTTGAAAGATGCCGAAGGCGATATAAAGAAAATTCTGCGTCCTGAAGATTTTGAAAAAATGAAGGAGTTAATAGGAATTTCTAAAGATGATGATTTGAGTGGCGAAACCATTCAACAGGCAAAAATTCTAGAAGGAAACCTCAGAAATACAGGTATTCACGCTTGCGGTGTGATTATTACACCAAGCGATATTACCGATTTTGTTCCCGTGGCAACCGCCAAAGATTCAGATTTGTATGTGACACAGTTTGATAACTCGGTGGTGGAAAGTGCCGGCTTATTAAAGATGGATTTCTTGGGTTTAAAGACCCTGACTTTAATAAAAGACACCGTTAAATTAGTGAAATATAGAAGTAATATCGACCTCAACCCAGACGAATTTCCTATCGATGACGTGAAGACCTATGCTCTTTTTCAACGTGGCGAAACCGTAGGTATTTTTCAGTATGAATCGCCCGGAATGCAGAAATATCTCAAAGAACTAAAGCCTACTGTTTTTCCAGATTTAATTGCGATGAATGCCTTGTACCGTCCTGGGCCCATTGCTTATATTCCGAGTTTTGTTAAACGAAAAAATGGCGAGGAGGAAATCGTTTATGATCTTGAAGCTTGTGAAGAATTATTGAAAGACACCTATGGGATCACGGTTTACCAAGAGCAAGTAATGCTTTTGTCCCAAAAACTAGCGGATTTCTCTAAAGGGGATGCAGATGTTTTGCGTAAAGCGATGGGAAAAAAGCAAAAGGATGTTTTAGATAAAATGAAACCAAAATTCATTAGTCAAGCTGCTGCCAAAGGTCATCCCGAAGATAAATTAGAGAAAATTTGGAAAGACTGGGAAGCCTTTGCAGAATACGCTTTCAATAAATCGCATTCCACTTGTTATGCTTGGATTGCCTATCAAACCGCTTATCTCAAAGCAAATTATCCCGCCGAATATATGGCGGCAGTTTTATCAAATAATATGAGTGATATCAAGCAAATTTCCTTTTTTATGGAAGAATGCAAACGAATGGGATTGAAGGTTTTGGGTCCTGACGTGAATGAGTCCTTTTACAAATTTACGGTAAATGATGATTATGCCGTTCGTTTCGGGATTGGCGCGGTAAAAGGAGTCGGAATGGCAGCAGTTGAAACCATTGTCGAAAACAGAAAAACAGCGAAATACAGGTCTATTTTTGATTTGACTAAGCGCATCGATTTGCGTGCCGCCAATAAAAAAGCATTGGAAAATCTAGCCTTGGCGGGAGGTTTTGATTCGTTTACGGGCGTAACTCGCGCGCAATATTTTCACGATGATGGCGACGGAATTACGTTCTATGAAAAAGCGATTCGATACGGTGCAAAATTTCAAGAAAATGAAAATTCAGCTCAGGTGAGTTTGTTTGGCGAAACCAGCGATGTCCAAATTGCCGAACCTGTTGTACCACCTTGCGAGGACTGGAGCACGATGGAAAAATTGGCCAAAGAGAAAGAAGTGGTGGGGATTTATATTTCGGGACATCCGCTAGACGATTTTAAATTTGAAATGAAATATTTCTGTAATTCTAAACTGGAATCACTGAGAGATTTGAATCAATTTGTGAATAAAAATTTAACTTTCGGGGGAATAATTAACAGCGTGCAACACAAAACCGCCAAAAACGGAAAAGGCTGGGCTTCCTTTAATCTGGAAGGCTATGAGGAAAGCTACGAGTTTAAAATTTTCGGTGAAGAATATATGAAAAACCGGCATTATCTGATACCAAACAGCTTTACGTATATAAAAATAGTGGTAAAAGAAGGCTGGATAGATCGGGATACAGGGAAAAAAGGAGATCCAAGATTGCAATTTTCAGAATTTAAAATGTTGCAGGATGTGTTTGAAAATTTTGCCAAAAAACTAAATATTTTGTTGAACATAAAAGATTTGAATGCCGATTTTATATCAAAATTAAATGTGGTTTTTCAAACTCATAAAGGGAACAATACCGTCGCTTTTGAAATTATGGAATTAGAAAAAATAAAAAAAAATATAGAAGTTTCGCGAGCAATTCTTCCTGAAATTCTTCCTGTGGAAGAAAAAACAGACTCGGTCTTGTTTGACGACGAAATCTCTGAAGAAGCAGCCATTTTTAATGAAGAAATTTTAGAAGATGAGGAGCCAGTACTAGTAGAAACAATGTTAGAAGTTGAAGAAACAAAAATTATCACCCGAATAGAAATGCCTAGTCGAAAATTAAAAATCAAGATTTCTAGTGAATTGTTAGTCGAATTAGAGAGGATGCAGATTAACTTTAAACTGAATTAATAAGTTATAACAATTTAAAAATAGCTAAATGTAATACAAGTTACACTCTTAACCCAAACGTTTCTTTATCTTTGTATTCAAATTTGGAACATTAAACCGTTCAAAACTTTAACCTTAAACAAAAAAGAGTATGGCATTAGCAATAACAGACGCTACTTTTGAAGAAGTAGTTTTAAAATCAGACAAACCAGTGATGGTAGATTTTTGGGCAGCATGGTGTGGGCCATGTAGGATGGTGGGACCAATTATTGACGAAATCAGCGAAGAATACGCAGGAAAAGTAGTCGTTGGAAAAGTAGATGTTGACGCAAACCAAGAATTTGCGGCTAAATACGGAGTGAGAAATATTCCAACAGTATTGATTTTTCATAACGGAGAAGTAGTAGGGAAACAAGTGGGAGTAGCTCCTAAACAAACTTATGCTGATAGTTTAGACGCTTTGTTGTAATCAAAGTCATTGCGAGGGTGGGACGCCATCTCACAATATTATATAAAAAGGTTTGGTGAAAGTCAAGCCTTTTCTTAGACCCGATAGGTTTTAAAAAACCTATCGGGTCTTTAGTATATGCATATTGGATTTTGTGCAATCTTTTAATACATTTGAAGAATGAAGATCGAATCCCAAATAGAGAAAATATCCAGTTTTCAGCATCTTGAATTGTTGGCCAACCAAATTGTGGAAGGCTTTATTTCAGGAATGCACAAAAGTCCCTTTCACGGTTTTTCTGCTGAATTTGCCGAACACAAAGTCTACAATGTGGGCGAAAGCACCAAACACATTGACTGGAAATTGTTTGCCAAAACCGATCGGTTATTCACCAAACGGTTCGAAGAAGAAACTAATTTGCGCTGCCACATCATCATTGACAATTCGTCGTCGATGCACTATCCAAAACTCAAAGACACTGAGGATTTTTACCAAAACAAGATTGGATTTTCTGTTTTGGCTTCGGCCGTTTTGATGAATCTTCTCAAGAAACAGCGAGATGCCGTTGGATTAAGTGTGTTTTCTGATACGTATGAATATTATGCCCCTGAAAAAGGGAGCGATCGCCACCACAGAATGGTGTTGAATGCGCTAGAAAATCTCCTGGCGCAACCGAAAATTCAAAAAACCACGAATACGATAACCTTGCTGCACCAAATAGCCGAAAAAATGCACCGCCGTTCGATGATAATTCTCTTTACGGACATGTTTCAATCTGGCGACGAGGAGGCACTCTTTAATGCCCTGCAACATCTCAAACACAACAAGCATAAAGTGGTTTTGTTTCATGTTATTGATAACAAAACCGAATTGAATTTCGACTTTGATAATGCCCCGAGAAAATTTATTGACCTAGAAAGCGGAGATGAAGTGACCGTTTTTGCTGATACTATAAAGTCAGCATATGAAAAAGGGGTGAATACTTATTTCAAAAACCTAGCAATGACTTGCTCTCAGAACAAAATTAAGTATGTTCCTGTTGGGGTTTCTGACAGTTTTGACAAGGTATTAACGGCATATTTAGTTGAAAAACAAAAGTTTGGGTAAGCCGTAAAAATTTAATTAAATGTTTTTCGCAGAAACACTTGTAGATACAAAATTGTATAGTATATTTGCAACCGCATTAAAGCGATGGTTTGGTAGTTCAGTTGGTTAGAATACATGCCTGTCACGCATGGGGTCGCGGGTTCGAGTCCCGTCCAGACCGCTAATCCCGAAGCTTCGGGAGGGATAAAGGTTTTCAGCAATGAAAGCCTTTTTTGCCCTAAAAGCATTTAAGATTGTTGTGTTGTTTTGCCCAGAAATGGGCAGGTTTAGTAGTTAGACCAATGGAAAGCTTTCCCTTTTTAGGGATGGCTTTTTTGATTTAAGGGTTTTTTGTGATCAATACCAAAATTTCTTATTCTCAATGATAATTATTGATCAGCCTAATCGTGCTGCTATACTGCAGCAGTATATTTCACCCAGGGCTAGTTTTATTGGACTATTTCGAAATAATAAGCGGTAGTAGTACCCCAATAAAAATTAATACGCATCCAATGCAACAGCTCGTTTCTTGTTAATTTTCTGGAGCCAATTCTAACTCTAAGCCCTCCAAGTCCATGGTGATGGGAATTTGACATCCCAATCGACTGTTTGATTTCACAAAGAAAGCTTCCGAAAGCATCGCTTCTTCCTCAACGCCCATTTCCGGTAAAGCCACCTGGTTAAGAACATAACATTGACAAGAGGCACACATGGCCATCCCGCCACACGTCCCCTCTACAGGAAGTTCATAGGCTTTGCATAATTCCATGACGTTCATGGCCATATCAGTCGGAGCCTGTAATTCATGAACAACTCCTTCTCGGTCTTTAATTTTTATTAATACATCCATTTTATACTATTGGGATTTGGATAATTTACAGTAATTTCATTTGGAAAAGGGAATAAAGTTTCATCATTCCAAATACTAATTTATGCAATATTGACAACGGTTTCTATTTGTGGTGCAAATTTTTTGATGGTCGTTTCAACTCCTGCTTTCAAGGTCATTTGATTCACACTACAACTGGTGCAGGCACCTTCGAGACGCACCGTAACATGCTTACCCTCTGCTATGGAAACAAGAGAAATATCTCCTCCATCAGAATTTAAAAAAGGCCGAATCTCTTCGAGCGCTTTTTCAATGTTTGCCGTTAATTCTTCTGTTGTCATAATTTAGAGTATTAGATGGTCAGGCTTTTTGCAAAAGCCCAAATCCTAGTCTTTAAAAATCTATTTTTTTACGGCAGCGCAACCTGCCATCGTTGTAATTTTGACTGCTTCGGTAGCGGGTAAATTTTTATTTCTGGTCACCACTTGCTCCACCACTTTTCTGGTAATTTCTTCGAAAACAGTTTCAATTACCGAACCCGATTGTAGGGCTGCCGGACGACCATAATCTCCAGCTTCACGAATAGATTGCACTATGGGTACTTCACCCAAAAATGGAACCGCTAAATCTTCCGCAAGGTTTTTTGCCCCTTCTTTTCCAAAGATATAATATTTATTTTCTGGCAACTCCTCAGGGGTGAAATAAGCCATGTTTTCGATAATTCCTAGAACGGATACATTTATCGCTTCAGACATAAACATGGAAACCCCTTTTTTGGCATCGGCAAGTGCCACAGCTTGTGGCGTGCTGACAACTACTACGCCTGTTATGGGCAGGGCTTGAACTATTGAAAGGTGAATGTCACCAGTACCCGGCGGTAAATCAAGAAGCAAGAAGTCTAGTTCTCCCCAATCGGCATCAAAAATCATTTGGTTTAATGCTTTCGAAGCCATTGGGCCCCGCCATATAACGGCTTGACTTGGAGAGGTAAAAAATCCTATGGATAAAATTTTCACTTCATAGCTTTCAATAGGTTTCATTTTTGATTTTCCGTCTACGTTTACCGATATTGGTTTTTCGGATTCCACATCGAACATAATAGGCATGGAAGGACCGTAAATATCGGCATCTAAAACCCCTACTGAAAACCCCATTTTAGCTAGCGTCACCGCTAAGTTTGCGGTAACGGTAGATTTTCCCACGCCTCCTTTTCCGGAAGCAACGGCAATAATATTTTTTATTCCAGGAATCGATTTTCCTTTAATTTCAGGACTCTCCGGAGCTTCAACCTTGACGTTTATTTTAATTTTAGCTTCTGGCGAAACGAGTTCTAGGATGGTTTTTTTAATGTCGTCCTCTGCGCGTTTTCTGATGTGCATTGCCGGAGCGTGTAGCACCAAATCCACCACCACTTCGGCTCCAAAAGTCACCACGTTTACAATGGCGCCACTCTCTACCATATTTTTACCTTCGCCAGCTACAGAAACTGTTTCCAGTGCTTTAAGGATTTCTTTTCTGTCTAATTTCATATTCATTTTATCATTTTTCAATGGATGGTCATCCGCCGGAAGCATGTACTTATTTAAATTGATTCTATTTTAGAATTCCAGGCAAAGATAGTATGAAAAGTTCTTATTATTATGGTTTTGAATTGGATTTATTGATGTTCGAATTGACGATGTCAATTGGAGTATTGTAGCGCAAATTTTTTAATGTATTCGAATTGGGATATACCCCGAAGCCGATTTATGAAAAACCGATCATTCCGTTATTTCCGGTTGCCAAAAATAGGTGTCAAAATCCATAATCTGGTTATCAACCACTTCAATCCCTTCGCTTTCGAGCAATTGCTGCATCAGATTTGTTCCATCAAAATGATGTTTTCCCGTAAGCAATCCTTTTCTGTTGACTACTCGGTGTGCCGGAACATCTTCTAAATGATGACAGGCATTCATCGCCCAGCCGACCATTCTGGCGGAGCGCTCCGTTCCCAGTGCTTTGGCAATAGCGCCATACGAAGTGACCTTGCCGTAAGGAATTTGTCTGGCAATGGCATAGACTTTTTCGAAAAAATTGTCGGTTGAATTTGGCATTTTGTTACCAATAGTATTTGATCACATTCCATAAGGTAATCACCGAAATCAATCCTGTTATACTGCCTATGATGGTATTCATGTTTTTGGTAACATAATCAGTTTTGGTTTCTATTTTATTAAAGAAGGAGAGGTACCCATAAAAAACCAAAAAAGACCCTAGAATTACACCGTTTACAAAGATAAAAATGGAGGGTGTGTCGAATGAAAACAGCTTGAAAGAGGCTAATGTTACGCTTACAAAAACATAATAGGGAATCGGAAAAAAGTTGAGTCCTGAAAGTAACATACCCAGAAAAAACCGATTGGTTTTGCTGTTTTTTTTGAACTTTCTAGTTTTGTCCTTAGGCTTTTTGGCTAATACCAAAAAATAGATGGTTAAAGTAGCAAAAATGCCTAAACCGACTTCGCGCAATAAAGTAACCAAATCCGGACGCCGATGAATAATCTTGGCGAACATTATGGCGAAAAAGGATTGAAAAAATATGACTAGTATCGCTCCCAAAACAAACCACAATGCATTTCGTTTGCCTTCTTTTAGATTCACCTTGGCGGCAGTCATATTAATTAATCCCGGAGGAATAATTCCTATAAAAGCGGTAGTGAAACCTAAAAATAATGAGGTGATAAGTCCCTTAACTCCTGTCGGGGAAATTTCTAAAGCAGACTGGAATAGTTTTAACATATATTTCCAAATTATTTATCCCCCTTGCGGTGGTTAGCGAGCTATTTTAAATCGAATATACGTAATTGCTTTGTTAATTTCCAAATATTGTTTTTCGTAAAACGTCTGAAAGGCAGTAACTTCCTCCGGGCTTCCTTCATTTACATACACATTATGATTGGCATACAACACTTCGTGCCCTTCGCCATGCAGCAATCCTAGGGTGTAGCCGTGCATGAATTCACTGTCGGTTTTTAGGTTGACGACGCCGTCTTTTTTGAGAATTTTTTTATACAATTGCAGAAATTCCGAGTTGGTCATTCTGTGCTTGGTGCGTTTGTATTTTATTTGCGGATCCGGGAAGGTAATCCAAATTTCGTCCACTTCATTTTCGGCAAAAATATGGTTGATTAATTCGATTTGGGTGCGGATAAACGCCACATTATGCAAACCGGTTTCTACGGCCGTTTTGGCACCACGCCAAAATCGAGCCCCTTTGATGTCGATTCCAATGAAATTCTTGTCGGGGTACTTTTCGGCTAAGCCAACGGAGTATTCCCCTTTGCCACAGCCCAATTCAAGTAGTAAAGGATGGTCGTTTTTAAAGAAATCGGTGTTCCATTTGCCTCTGAGCGGGAATAAATTTCCCACCACTTCTTCCCTTGTCGGTTGGAAAACATTGTCGAATGTTTCGTTTTCCTTGAATCGTTTTAACTTGTTTTTACTTCCCACGTTTTTATAAAATTTTTAATTTTGCACAATTGTAACTAAAAGGTATCGGGGGGCAAAATTAACCAAATATATAAGATGGCAGGACGCAAACCAAAAAAATTAGAAGATTGACAAAGAGCGCTCTCGGAACTACTATGGTGATTCCAATTATTCTAGTGGTAAACCTGCTCGAGCTGCTTTAGTGGTTTCAAATGCATTAATAACCCTTCCTTCCTGCTGGCGGATATGCGCTTTAATCCATTTCCTTTTCAGGTTCTAAATGCATTCACCACAAATTTGTAAATTTTTTTACCCGAATGGTTACAATGTCGCTTATTATTTCAAAAGAGTCCAATAAAAATTGAACTAAATGGAGTGCACTAGAGAAGTATACTAGAAAAAGTGGATTAATTAATAATTATAAAAACGGCTTAATTTTATTATGTACAGCTTTTTTCAGATGATAACAAAACTATCAAAATTGGTTTTCAACAAATACTGAAATAATAGTACAAAGCCCTAAAAACTAATTCTTGATAAATCGTAGCGTTTTTTTCTCGTTGGCTTGGGTAACGGTAATAAAATAGATTCCTGTACTTAAGGTCGATGTATCTATATTTAAATCGCTTGCTGCCGAAACTTCTTTTTGGAGAACAATTTGACCCAGGCTGTTCGCAATGGTATAGCTGTTTGTTGGGTCACATAAACTTGTTGAAATATTTATAGTTTCTTTTGCAGGGTTAGGAAAAAGAAAGGTGTCCTTTTCTTTGAGGGTAATATCAAAAGTTTTAGATTCTGATTTACCACTTTTACTGTCATGAGCTTCTATTGTAATATGCAATATTGCATCGATTCCAATTATGATATCTCCTGGAGGGGGTTGTTGTGTTATAGTAAGGTTTTCGCAATTATGAGCATCATCACAACTATTAGATTTATAGTCGGGAATTACAAATTTACATTCGGCATCAACATTTTCAACTTTATCATAGAAAGTTTTAAGAAATGAATCTGTTGCAAAAGATTTGCTTTCGCTTGTTGTAAAAGAAGCTCCCCGAGCTATTTCAGTTAATCCATCCGCAGTTTTAATGTCATAGTAACCCGTTCCGGAACCACCAAGGTTTTTGCCACAACAAATTCCATCCTTACCAGAGTCGTTTATGGTAAAAGTATAGCATTGGTTATTATCCAAGATCCATTTTTGAGTTATTAAAGCTGGAATAGGGGAAACAGTTGAGCTATTTACATAGGTGTCAGTATAGGGACCACCACTATATAAAATCGTTCCGGATGTATTTTTGATATTCCAAGTAGTTTCGCTTCCGTAATAATCTTGTTGTAATCTAAAGATATAATTGGTAAAAGCATAGTCAATTGGGGCAGACGGGAGTGTAAAAGATCCCGATACCGAATTATTAGTTACTCTTTCATCTGTAAACCCATTGGCTTTGTCTATACTGACAACTATGGTTCCATTTACAGCAGAAATAATCGTTATGGGAAAAGCAGCAAATTTATTGGGGGCTAAACTCCCTGTCCACAAAAAAGAAATAGGACTACCTCCATTAATGGTGTAATTCCCTGAAACTGAAGTTAAATTTGTAGTGCCTCGATTATAAATTATGATTTTTTGTGTAGTTCGATTTACTAGTGTACCACAACTAATTGGCGCTGAACTTGATTCAAATTTTACTTCGGCATCATTAGCAAACAAAAGTACAGTGTTGCCTTTATCAGAGGTTTTTAGATTTTTTCTTCGGGGTGAATTAGTCATAACAGCGTCCATTCGGGCTTTTTGTCCAGCAGTGAAAGTATTCATACATGAATCGTCCGTGTAATCCATATAATTTTCAATCATATCTACACCAGTTTTTGTAGTACAACTATCAGCTCCTGTCGGACATCCATAGTTGGGGTCTTTCGATACTGGGGTGTCGTTGCAATAATCAGTATTAGTATTACAATTTGAATCATCTCCCCAAATGTGAATTAATCCGAGCCAGTGCCCTATTTCATGAGTGGTGGTCCTTCCTTTATTGTAAGGAGCCTTTAGCAAAAAAGAACTACCCGATCCGCTGCCAAAGGCATTGTATTTAATCACAACGCCATCCGTATTTGCATTTCCAGTGCCGCTAATACCAGATAAACTGGAAGCCTCAGGAAATTGCGCATAACCCAAAAACGTACTATCTGTAAATAGAACAGTCCACAAATTCAGGTATTGGGTAGGATCCCAAATAGTGGCTGGTTTTAAAGTGTTTTCAATTTCAGTGGTTGACCATGATTCCTTAACAAAACTAACGCGATCAATCCCGTTGGTTGGCCTGCCGTTTGGGTCTTGTTGCGCCAAGACAAATTGAATTTGGGTATCTACGCCTAATTTGTATCCTGTTGAACCATAACCGGGAGTTCCCACCATTTTTCTAAAATCTTGGTTCAGTACCGTAATTTGAGATTGCACTTGGGCATCGGAAATATTTGGGGCAATACCAACTTCTTGTCCATTATATATAACATGAACCACAACAGGAATGGTTATCACTGCATTGGTTTGGGCTGTTCGTAGGGCAGCATTTTTTTGAACCAAGGGTGCTAACCAGGATTCAAACTGGCCTTGGGTTATTCTCTTGGGGTTTTTCTCTTGTAGCATTTTTTCATACTCTGTCGTGCCACATCGAATAATCCCATTTTCAGGATTTATAGTTTCGGGCGTTATTTTTTTGCCAAACAAAATAGTTTCTGATTGCTTATTACTTTGGCTATAGGCGGTGCCTATGACTAAAAACAAAATTAGCATCAGCGGTTTAAAACGAGAGGTATAAAAAATTAGTTTCATTATTTTAAGGTAGATAATGCTCAAAGTTACAAACTTTGCAAAAAATTAAATGCAAAAGGAAAAACATTTGATTGAATTAGTTTTGGAGTTTTATTTTTATGTCTAGAAATCATTAAATGAGGGGGTGTCTAGTTTATTTTACCCATTTTATTGGGGTAGTGTTTTTAAAAAGCTATTCTTTGATAAATTGCATTGTTTTTTTCTCAGTCCCTTTTGTAACCACTATAAAATATATCCCGTTACTCAATGATGAGGTGTTTACAGACAAATCCTCCTCTTTTGAAATGATTTTTTCGCTGATCATTTGACCTAAACTAGTACATATAGCATATTTGTTTGGCAATCCAAAATGGGCTGGAATTTTTATAGTTAATTTTCCTTTAACAGGGTTTGGATACAGAAAAATGGCATTAGAAGTTTCAAATGCAGAATTCCCAAGGGAGTTGGTGGTGAATGATTTTGATTCATTAAATATAAAAGTTCCTCCCGATGCAAATGTAACATTATTACTGTCTTTCAAGGAATAATTACCTAGGCCACCATTGGTGTTAATTCCATCACCAAACGAATCATTGATAGTAAAGGTATAACAATCGCCATTTGAAAGATCAAAAGTTTGGATTATTGGATCATTTAATTGAGTTTCGTCAAGGGTGTCTGGATATGGACCGCCGTTGTAAAGAGTTGTGCCACTACTATTTTTTAATTCCCAAGTGGTTTCACTTCCATCTCGGTCACATTGCAAGATCAAAGTCACTTTAGGTGTATCGGCAGATAATTGATTCAATGGCTGAATAGTAAAACTTTTTGAAGCATTGTTATATAGGCTAGTAAGGTCTGTACTACTACTGTTGATTGATGTAATTGTAGCCCTAAATTGATGGGTTCCGTTTGTCGAGAAAATCGCAGGCAAGCTGATTAAACCAGAAGTGTTTTGAGGAAGATTACCATTCCAATCAAAAGTTTTTGGATTCAAATTGTCAACAGTGTAGGTAATTGTAGCGGTTTGCAGCGTTGTCGTGCCTTTATTTTCAAAATTTATGGAAGGAGTAAATGAACTACCGCAGCTAGAAACTGTTATTAAAATATTTTTCAAAGCCGCATCTAAAGTTTTGGTAAAACCCGGTGTTGCCCCGGGTGAGCTTGTCAATTCTTTTCGCCTAGGAGAAGTAGTCATTACAGCACCCATTCGGGCTTTTTGATCGGCAGTAAAAGTATTCATGCACTCATCGTTTGTATAATCCATATAATTTTCAGTCATGTCGTTTCCTAAATCTAATGGACAGGTATCGAAAACACCACATTCATAATGTTCCCATCCTGCTTTAGGCGTGTCTGAGCAATAATCAGATGCAGAGCAATCTGGGCTATCTTTTTCTTCATCCCCATTTCCATCTCCCCAAATATGCCTTAGTCCCAGCCAGTGTCCCACCTCATGAGTGGTGGTACGACCCTTGCTATAATTAGTGTAAAGTTGAAAAGAATCATCATTTTCCACTTCAGTCCCCAATGCACCACAATTGATGACTACACCATCGGTGAAGGATTCTCCTCCTATGGTATTTAAACCATCTAAATTAGAATTTGAAGGGAATTGAGCATATCCTAGCAGCTTAGTATTTGAAAGTTTAATACTCCATATATTAAGGTACTTTGTGGGATCCCACTGCGTTTGAGGCTTTACAATAGCTTCAATTTCTTCTTCCGACCATTCTGCTTTACCCAGATTGACATGGTCGATACCGTTGGTAAGAACACCGTAAGGATCTTGTTTTGCTAACACAAAATTAATTTGGCAATCTACCCCTAATTGGTATCCTGTTGTACCATAACCTGGAGTTCCTGTCATTTTTCTAAAGTCTTGATTTAAAACCGTTATTTGAGAAATGGCTTGAGCATCAGAAATATTTTCGCTCTTATCAGGACTACTTGTATTTATGGCGTCCCCATCATGAATAACATGAATAACCACCGGTATGGTATAAGTAGGCATAACCGTCCTACTAGTTAAATTCTTTATTTTTTGTTTGGCAATAATTGGTGCCAACCAATCCTCGAATTGAACACTTGTAATTCTTTTCGGATTTTTAGCTTGTAGCATTTTTTCATACTCTGTCGTGCCACATCGTATGAATTGGGTTTTAGGATTTGCTTTTGGGTTACCCAATAAAGATTTCTGAGCATAGCTTGAATGCGCTATAAAAAGACAAAATGAAATAAGTATTTTAGCAACAGTAATAGGGGTAATTTTTCTCATTATTTAAAGTCAACCTTTTCAAAGGTAGGTATATAAGGCCCTGATTGCAAGCCATTATCAATAATTTTAACATTTCTATTTTCCATTGTAAAGAGTCATGGTGTTTTCTAGTCCAGCAGTGCCAAACGATTTTATGATTTCGGAGGCCAGTTCTAATCGTTCTGGAAGTTTTACTTTTTCTTCTTCCTCCCATTCTCCCAAAACATAATCGACTTGCTTTCCTTTTTTAAATTCGTCACTGATTCCAAAACGGAAACGGCTGTAATTTGTTGTATTCAACATTAAGTTGATACTTTTAAGTCCGTTATGTCCCCCGTCACTTCCTTTAGGTTTGACTCGGATTTTTCCGAAAGAGAGATTCAAGTCATCGGTAATAATCAAAATATTTTCGAGTGGAATATTTTCCTTTTCCATCCAATATTTTACGGCTTTGCCACTCAAATTCATGAAGGTATTGGGTTTCAAAAGCAAAAAAGTGCGGCCTTTAAATTTGTATTCGGCAAGGGAACCTAGTTTCGCGGTCTCGAAGTGGATTCCTTCTTTTTGGGATAAAAAATCGACTATTTTAAACCCGATATTGTGCCGTGTATTTGCGTATTCGGCGCCAATATTTCCCAGTCCGACAATTAAATATTTAGTACCCACGCTTTTTATATTGTTTTTTTGGTGTTCATGAACCCCCGGTTTCATACAATTTGTATTGTCTTCTGTTTTTGTTTTTGAAAACAGGATGTTTAACCATTGTAGCATCAAGCAAAAGTAAACTTATTTTTTTAATTTTTTAAAACCTTGGATTCTTAAAGGCTCGGAGGTTTATAATATTGTTTTAAAAAAGAGTGTTTGTCTTTAGCTCCGATGCTAGTGGCATCCTTTTTTGGCGGTGTTCGACACAAGAGATGATTATGGAGTAATCCAATCGTTCAGGTATACTGCATCGGTATATTTCATTTAAGTCAATTTTTAGTGGACTATTTTGAAATAACAAGCGGTATTAAAACTTGCATTTAGTTGTTGAATCTACCAAATAAATAGTTCTGCCGAAAATGTTGTAAAAATTCATTTTTTAGAACTATACAGGAAATTAACTACACACCAAAACCTAAATAGCTTCGCTGTTTACTCCATTATTTAAACTACTTTTGAGGACTCTATTTTTTTATAATGAAACAAATTAGCATTCTGGGTTGCGGCTGGTTGGGTTTGCCTTTGGCGGAAGCCTTGATGGAAAAAGGATTTTTAGTAAAGGGTTCGACAACATCAAGCGAGAAACTTTCGGTTATAGAAAATCTGGGGATTCAGCCTTTTTGGATTGTCCTTGAGAGCAACAATGTTTCGGGAGACATAGAAACTTTTTTGCAAGGAAGCAAAACCTTGATTATTGACATTCCACCGAAATTAAGGGGAAATCCAAAAGAGGATTTCGTTGGGAAAATAGCCACTTTCATTCCTTTTATCGAAAAATCCGAAATCGAGAACGTGCTTTTTGTTAGTTCTACTTCTGTTTATGGCGACACTTCGTCATTCGCCAGCGCTCAAGATGACACGCTCAGTGTGACAGAAGAAACCAAAACCTGTCCGGAAACAGAAAGCGGCAGACAATTGGTAGCAGTCGAACAACTATTACAAACTAATACTCATTTTAAAACGACCATTCTGCGATTTGGCGGATTGATTGGCGAAGACCGGCATCCAATCCGTTTTTTGGCTGGAAGGAAAAACCTTGAAAACCCAAAAGCACCTATCAATTTGATTCATCAAACCGATTGCATTGGTATCATCATGACTATTCTTCGACAAGCTCAGCATGACAAATGGGAGTGGAATGAAACCTTTAATGCTGTAGCCCCATTTCACCCAACTCGAGAAGCATATTATACCCAAAAAGGAATCGATTTGGGCTTAGATTTACCCGAATTTAATGATGAAAGCCCTACTTTTGGGAAAACAATTTTGAGCACAAAAGTCGAAAATGTTTTAGGATATACTTTTTCAAAACCGAATTTATAAAGTGAGAGCTAGAATCCGCAATGCCTTTTTATCCAAAATCAACAAACACCATTGAATTATCGGGTATCGACTTGTGATGGGTCAGTTGGTTTCGACCTAATCTCTATTGTCTTCATCTATGCCTTACAAAAATCACCTCCTGGAATAACGAATATAAATTGTTTTTTCTACCAGATTTTTACTCTTTTTTCAGGCGAAAGATACATTCCGTCTCCCGGTTTGAGATTAAATGCTTCATAAAAGGAATCTACATTTTGCAACGGCACATAGGCGCGGTACATTCCAGGCGAATGTGGATCAGTTTTAACACTGCTTTTTATCGTTTCCTCACGCGTTTTAGTGCGCCAAACTGTTGCCCAAGAAATAAAGAAACGTTGTTCTGGCGTAAACCCATCTATTAATCCAGGGTTTCCGTTGGCTTTCAAATAGAGTTGCAAACCATCGTAAGCGGCATTTACACCCCCTAAATCTCCGATGTTTTCACCCAATGTAAATTTGCCGTCAACAAAAATTCCTGGCAAAGGTTGCAACGTGCTGTATTGAATGGCAAGTGCCCCTGATAAGGCGGTAAATTGTTTCAAATCGTCGGCTGTCCACCAATCTTTCAAGTTTCCATCGGCATTGTATCGCGCCCCTGAATCATCAAAACCATGAGAAATTTCGTGACCAATAACGGCTCCGATTCCTCCATAATTTACAGCTTCATCAGCTTGATAATTATAAAAAGGCGGTTGCAAAATTGCTGCTGGAAATACAATTTCGTTATACGAAGGATTGTAATATGCATTTACGGTTTGTGGCGACATTCCCCATTCGGTTTTATCAACTGGTTTAAAACGTTTGTCTAAATCTTCTTGAAAGCTCCATTTCGCAAGGTATTTCGAATTCTCAAAATACGTCCCTCCTTCTTCAGGACTTTTCAAAGTCAAGGCCGAATAGTCTTTCCATTGATCAGGATAACCAATTTTTATGGTTGATTTTCGTAATTTTTCTATAGCACTTAATTTTGTTTTTAGCGACATCCAAGGTACATTAGTGATCCGGTTTTCAAATGCTATAAAGATGTTTTTAATCATTTTTTCAGCTTTTACTTTGGCTTCAGCTGGAAACATTTTTTCTACGTACAGTTTTCCAAGTGCTTCGCCAACATTTCGATTAATAACTTGCAAAGCTCTTTCGTCGCGTGCCCTTTGTTTGAGGGCTCCCGTTAATGTTTTGCCATAAAATTCCCAGTTTGCATTTTCTACTGCTATTGATAATTTGTCGGCTGCTCTGTTTACTAATGTCCATCGCAAATAAGCTTTCCAATCAGCTACTTTTTTCTCCGTAAAAATAGATTCTAGAGCGACCATATATTTGGGTTGTGAAACAATTAAGGAGTCTACATTTTTAAGACCTACATTGGTCAAATACTCATTCCAATCAATGGAAGGTGTTAATTTCTGCAAATCGGAAATTTTCATGGGATTATAAGATTTTCTTTGGTCACGTCTTTCTACTCTGTCAAATCTTGGCTTAGACATAGCTGTTTCTAAAGCCAAAATTCTAGCGGCGTCTTTTTTAGCTTTCCGTGGGTTTTCGCCTAAAAACTGTAACATTCTTGCCACATGCAACACATATTTTTCTCTTTTTTCTTTTGAATCTTTGTCCTCCGAAACATAGTAATCTCTGTCTGGCAAGCCAAGACTTCCTGGCCCAAGAGTTATTACATTTCTATTACTGTTTTTTGCGTCAGCATCTACGCCAACACCAAAAAATCCGATACCGCCCATAGGTTCCATTTCTATTAATAAAGTTTGTAAATCTTTGATTTTTTTTATGGCGTTAATTTTAGTCAAATAGGGTTTTAGCGGTGACAACCCATTTTTACTTCTAGTAACAGTATCCATAATGGTTTTGAAAAGATTTACCGCCTTCCCTTGATCTGTATTGGATTTGTATATTGGATTTGTTGAGGCTTCTTTCAAAATATTCAAGGCATCAATATCCGTCTTTTTACGTAATTCGTTGAAGCTTCCCCATGATGTTTTGTCACTTGGGATTTCGGTTTTGTCAAGCCAAGAACCGTTTACAAATCGGAAAAAATCATCTCCAGGTTTAACTTTTGTATCCATAAACGACACGTTAATCCCAAGATCTTTTTTCGCGGGAGCAATTTGTGCCTGAACGGATGAAAGTCCAGCAATTGCAGAAATCACAAAAACTAGCCTTTTCATGAAAATTTTTTTCATTTTTTCGAATATTTAGGTTTACTCACAAAGATATCATCTTTTTAAAATAAAGATGAACGCCTTTGAAATAAGATTGTGTTAATTTAATTTAAAACAAAAGTCATTTTCGTATTTTTGGCAAAATAATTTTTATGCAATCTTTTTTTTTAAAATATCGAAAATTCTTTGGTGTTTTATTGGTCTTTTCCGCCCTTACAATTTACCTTTTTTATTCGGCTTTGAAACCGGCAAAGTCACTGCCCATATACAATCCATCCGATGTAAACCCAGAATTAGTCGATACTACGGTGCAATATATTAGCAAATACCACACGATTGCCAACTTTTCGTTCACCAACCAAAATGGAGAATTCATCACCCAAAAAGACTATGAAGGCAAAATTTATGTTGCCGATTTTTTCTTTACAAGTTGTAAATCCATTTGCCCAAAAATGACGACTAATTTAGTCGAGGTACAAAAAGCGTTTCTTGATAATCCAAAGGTAAAATTATTGTCATTCTCTGTTATGCCTGACATAGACAGCGTTTCGGTTTTGAAAGAATATGCCCAAATAAATGGAGTGATTGATTCTAAATGGAACTTGGTTACCGGCGACAAAAAAACCATTTATGCCATGGCCAGAAAATCCTATTTAGCCGTAAAACAAGGAATGCCAGAGGAACTATACGATATGGTTCATACCGAAAATTTTGTTCTTGTTGATTCCAAAAAGCGCATTCGAGGTTTTTATGACGGAACAAAAAAGGAAGAAATTCAGCGCTTGATAGAAGATATTACTTGGCTTTACGAAAACAAAAAATAATCCTAAACCTGACAATAGTCCCTTTATATATCTTTTTTATCTGTACTTTTGTAATCTAAATTCAATCTAAATAAGATTTGCAAACTACAATAGCCAATTTAAAAAAAGGAGATGTAGCCCTCATCAAAAATTTTGATGTAGAAGCTATTCCCTTAAAATTACTTGAAATGGGTTGTTTGCCTGGAAATAGGGTCGAATTACTTCAAATCGCACCTTTTGGCGATCCTTTATATTTGAATATAAATGGCTCTCACCTTGCTATCCGCATCGAAACTGCTCGTGAAATAGAAGTTGAAATTAGTATCCCGAGGACAAAAAACGATCTGGCGAAGCAAAAATAAGTTGAAATGAGCAAGGAAAACATCAATGTCGCTTTAATAGGCAATCCAAACACAGGTAAAACCTCGGTTTTTAACCAACTGACCGGATTGAACCAACAAGTTGGAAATTATCCTGGCATTACAGTGGAAAAAAAACTGGGATTTTGCAAGTTGTCCAATTCCATTGTGGCAAATGTGCTGGATTTGCCTGGGACTTACAGCCTGAATGCAAGCTCAATCGATGAAAATGTAGTTATTGAATTATTGCTCAATAAAAAACATAAACTATATCCTGATGTTATTTTGTTGGTCTGTGAAGTGGAAAATTTGAAGCGCAATTTGTTGCTTTTCACCCAAATAAAAGACTTGGAAATCCCAACTATTTTGGTCATCAATATGACCGACCGAATGCAATATAAAGGAATTTCATTGGACATCCCGTTTCTCGAAGATCAATTGAAAACCAAAATAGCGCTAGTAAGTTCCCGAAAAGGTACCGGCATTGAGGAATTGAAAAAATTGATTACCACCCACAAAAGTATTTCTACCGAGCCCTGCTTGAATGCTTCGACAATTGACGAAGTGTATTTCAATAATCTCCGGAAAACGTTCCCGAACCAGTCCTTATATAAACTTTGGTTAGTAATAACCCAGGACGTCAATTTTGTGGATTTAAATAGAAAGGTGCTTAAAAATGATTCCTTTACAAAAACGGATTCAGAGTTAAAAAGATTGCAACAAAAAGAGACTATAAAACGCTATCAATTCATCAATGATATCCTAAAAATTGGGCAGAAGATAGATGTTTTGTCCGCCAAAGATTTGAGGAGTAAATTAGACAGAATACTGACGCATAAAATTTTTGGTTACCTGATTTTCTTTTTCATCTTATTCGGGATTTTCCAATCTATTTTTGAATGGTCTAAAATCCCAATGGAATTTATAGACACTACTTTTGCCCGTTTGAGTTCCATGGCGATTGAAAAATTACCCGCTGGCAGCTTCACCAATTTAATTTCACAGGGAATTATTCCAGGAATTGGCGGCATCTTGATATTTATTCCCCAAATAGCTTTTTTATTTTTGTTTATTTCGATCCTCGAAGAAAGTGGCTATATGAGCCGAGTGGTTTTTTTGATGGACAAAATTATGCGCAAATTTGGACTTTCCGGCAAAAGTGTTGTGCCATTGATTTCAGGGACTGCTTGTGCCATTCCAGCCATTATGGCGACACGAAATATCGAGAACTGGAAAGAACGATTAATTACGATTTTGGTAACTCCGTTTACTACTTGCTCTGCAAGATTGCCCGTGTATGCCATTATAATTGGACTGGTAATTCCGGACAAGCGTGTGTTTGGTGTTATAAATATGCAGGGATTGACATTGATGTTTTTGTATCTTTTGGGTTTTGGCATGGCGATATTTTCGGCATTCGTCTTAAACAAAGTACTCAAGCTAAAATGCAAAACATTCTTTGTGGTTGAAATGCCCAATTACAAATTACCGATGTTTAAAAACGTGGCGATAAATGTCATCGAAAAAACGAAGGCTTTCGTTTTTGGTGCAGGGAAAATAATTTTGGCCATATCAGTGGTTTTATGGTTTTTAGCTTCCTATGGTCCCGGGAAAAAATTCAATAATGCGGAAGAAATTTTGCTTTCAAAAGTACAAAATACCCGTTTGTCCTCGTCGGAACTAGAAAACAAAATCGCTGCTTATAAATTAGAGAATTCTTTTATTGGCGTGATGGGAAAAACTATAGAGCCCGCTATTTCGCCTTTGGGTTATGATTGGAAAATAGGTATTGCTATAATAAGCTCGTTTGCTGCAAGAGAGGTTTTTGTGGGGACATTGGCTACCATATATAGTGTTGGCGGAAGTGATAATGAAGACACCATAAAAAATAAGATGAAAGCCGAGGTGAATCTTGAAACGGGAAATACCATTTTTAACTTTGCTTCCGGGATTTCTTTGTTATTATTTTATGCCTTTGCGATGCAATGTGCCAGTACACTAGCCGTTACAAAAAGAGAAACCAATTCTTGGAAATGGCCTTTAGGACAGCTCATTTTCATGAGCGGTTTTGCTTATATCGTAGCCTTTTTCGCCTATCAAATCTTAAAATAAAGCAGTTTATGTTTCAAGAAATTTTAGCTTACGTTACTTTAGGAATTGCCGTAGTTTTTCTATTTAGAAAATTCTTTTTTAAAAGAAAAAAATCGGACAAAAATTGTGGTGAGGATTGCGGGTGTAAATAAATCAATTCTACCTTAAAAATCACGTGGCTCTTTAACGTTTTTTATTTGTTCAAAAGAATGGCTGCTTCTTTGGCAAAATAAGTCGAAATCAAACTAGCACCCGCTCTTTTGATACACATTAATTGCTCCATCATAATTTTATCGTGATCCAGCCAACCTCTTTCGGCTGCCGCTTTTATCATAGCATATTCGCCAGAAACATGAAAAACCGTTACTGGAACATTTACGGCATTTTTAACTTCGCGAACAATGTCTAAATACGCAATTCCTGGCTTTACCATCACCATATCGGCCCCTTCTTCAACATCCATTAAAGCTTCTTTGATGGCTTCGATGCGGTTGGCATAATCCATTTGGTAGGTTTTCTTGTCCTTTGGCACTTCGACAGGCTCAGTATAAGGCATAATATCTTTTGGCGCACTGTCTAAAGCATCACGGAAAGGACCGTAAAATGCCGAAGCATATTTGGCAGAATAGCTCATAATGCCTACATTTTGAAATCCAGCAGCGTCTAATCCTTGGCGCAAACGCAAGACACGACCATCCATCATATCGCTTGGCGCTACAAAATCGGCGCCCGCTTGTGCATGTGAAACCGCCATTTTTACTAAGGCTTCGTTGGTGGTATCGTTGGCAATATCGCCACCATGCCTGCCGGCAGGCAGGTTTTCAATGATCCCGTCGTGACCATAAATAGAATACGGATCAAGCGCCACATCGGGCATGACAATCATTTCTGGACAAGCCGCTTTAATCGCCTTGATGGCGCGTTGCATTAATCCGTTAGGATTCCAAGCTTCTTTTCCAGTATTATCTTTTAGGGATTCGTCCACTTTTACGTAAATATTTACGGCGCGAATTCCTATAGCGAACAATTCTTTGACTTCTTCCACGGTTAAATCGATCGAACGACGAAAAATCCCTGGCATGGAGGGGATTTCTACTTTGTAATTTTCACCTTCAGCGATGAACATTGGAAACATAAAATCGGATGGACTTAATGTTGTTTCGCGAACCAAGGAACGAATGCTTTCGTTCAAACGTAATCTTCTGCCTCTTTGTAATGGGAACATATATTTAGGTTTTTTTAGCTCCATAGGAGCATAATATTTATAGCAACTAATATTCGATTTATTTTGAACCCCGTAGGGGTGACATATTTATTTTAATTCTTCAAAAACATATTCGTCTTTGTAATCTATTTCAAATGCTTTTAAAAATCCGATATATTCTTCTTTAAATGTTTTTGTTTGATGATGTTCTTCTTGATGTTGAATATAATTGATAACATTTGCCAAATGT
>JBIILD010000082.1:0-7982 GCA_044232845.1 Flavobacterium sp. | reverse complement strand
TTGGCACAGCCGATTCGGGTGTTTTTTTAGTTTCATCAGACGGCCAGGAAACTAAATACCATTTCACGAAAGATAATTCTCCATTACCCAGTAATGCCATAAACGATATTGATATTAACAGCACCACTGGCGAAGTTTTTATTGCCACAGACAAAGGTTTGGTTTCTTTCAAGGGCCACGTGGAACTTGGTATTGAGGATTATTCCCTAGATTTTCAACTCAAAGTCTATCCGAATCCTACCGATCAACTGCTGTATGTCTCGCACCCCTGGCAAACCACTTTTTCGATAGAGATTGCCGATTTAAATGGCAGGCAATTTCACTCCGGAACTATCAACATCTCAACCCCGATTGATATAGGCCAATATCCTCAAGGCATGTACTTGGTTACCATTGCCAGCACTGAAACTCATAAAAAGAACAGCTATAAAATCATCAAGAAATAAAAGCACCACAATAGAAAAAACTATTTACTCTATTAACATGTATTGCAATCATGGTAACTTTTACCCAAGCCCCACAAGGGTTTAACTACCAAGCCATCGTTCGTAACAGTGCAGGAGTGCTGATTACCAAATAAATCGTAGGATTTAAGTTTTCGGTTAAACCAACCTCTGCTTCAGGAACCACTGTTTATAGTGAAACCCAATATGTAACCCCCGACGACTTAGGCCAGATAAGTTTAGCAGTAGAAACCAGAACAGCTATTATGGGAACATTCGCAACCATCAATTGGGCAATCGGCACCTATTATTTAGTCATTAAGCTCAACATCAGAGCTGGTTTTGTAGCTATGGGAACCATGCAATTATTGAGTGTGCCGTATGCTTTGCATGCATCCAACGGTATCACTACCACACAGGCAGGTGCCATTACAGCTCAGGTATTGAGTAATACTACCCTACAAGGCTTAAATCGCCGTTATGCAAGCCCAGATAAACTTTTTATTACGAATACCAATATACCCCATTGGCCCCCAAATTTGGACGACCAAAAACTCAAATCGCGCGGATATATAAATAGGGTCTGCTGATAAACCCTATTTTCTTTATCTTTAGGTCAAAAGAGTAGGAAAAATGGCAAATACCTAAAAAAGTGTGCACCAACACCAAATTTTGTTAGTCGAAATCAGTTAGTTTTGGAGGGGTTTGAGTCTCCTTTTGATAAGAGATTGAATCCAGAAAACCGCTGGGTGGTTTTAGCAAATCTAATTCCTTGGGATGAGATTCGCAACATATATCTCAAAGCTGTCCCCAAAAAGGAGACTGGCATATTGCTTTATCTCCCGCAATGAATTTCTGTACAAATCAGTTATATTTGTATTTAGATTCATTTTGAAATTCTAAAACCTAAAACACGTATTCTTAAATGAAACATACAAGAATTAAAGACATACTAAGCAGTGCAACAACACTTCAAGGAGTGAATGCAAAAGGTTGGGTGAGAACTTTTAGAAACAATCAATTTATTGCATTGAATGATGGTTCAACTATCAACAATATACAATGTGTAGTTGATTTTGAAAACACGCCCGAAGAAACCTTGAAAAGAATCACCACGGGAGCCGCCATTTCGGTTATTGGAAACGTGGTAGAAAGCAAAGGTGCAGGGCAGAAATACGAAATTCAGGTTCTTAATATGGAAATTCTTGGAGACTCGGATGCAGAGAAATTCCCAATGCAACCCAAAAAGCATTCTTTGGAATTCTTGCGTGAAAACGCACATTTAAGAGTTCGTACCAATGCGTTTGGAGCTATAATGCGGGTGCGTTCGGTATTGTCTTTCGCCATTCACAACTATTTTCAACAAAAAGGCTTTGTATATGTAAATACGCCTATAATTTCTGGTTCTGATGCCGAAGGCGCCGGTGAAATGTTCAAGGTTACTGCTTTGCCTTTCGACAATACGCCAAGAACCGAAGACGGGAAAGTAAATTACAAAGAAGATTTCTTCGGAAAAGAAACCAACTTAACTGTTTCGGGGCAATTAGAAGGCGAAACTTTTGCCATGGCTTTAGGCCAAATTTATACTTTTGGACCCACATTTAGAGCCGAAAACTCGAACACATCGCGCCATTTAGCTGAGTTTTGGATGATTGAACCCGAAGTGGCTTTTAATGATTTGAATGACAATATGGACTTGGCCGAAGATTTTATTCAGTATATAATTAAATATGCTATTGACAAATGCCCCGAGGATTTGAAATTCTTGGAAGGACGTTTATTAGAAGAAGAAAAAACAAAACCAATTGCCGAAAGAAGCGAAATGGGGTTGCTGGAAAAACTGAATTTTGTATTGGAAAACAATTTCAAACGAGTTTCTTACACTGAAGCGATTGACATTTTAAGAGATTGTACGCCAAACAAAAAGAAGAAATTCAATTACCTCATCAACGACTGGGGAGCTGATTTACAATCGGAACACGAACGTTATTTGGTGGAAAAACATTTTAAATGTCCGGTAATTTTGTTTGATTACCCAGCCAATATAAAGGCGTTTTATATGCGTTTGAACGAAGACGGAAAGACGGTTCGTGCCATGGATATTCTTTTCCCAGGAATTGGAGAAATCGTTGGAGGTTCACAAAGAGAAGAACGCCTTGACGTTTTGGTCGAAAAAATGAAAGCTTTGGGAATCGATGAAGAGGAATTATGGTGGTATTTAGATACCCGAAGATTCGGCAGTGCCGTTCACTCAGGTTTTGGCCTTGGATTCGAAAGATTGGTGCTGTTTGTAACCGGGATGACCAACATTCGTGATGTAATTCCATTTCCTAGAACGCCACAAAATGCAGAATTCTAATACTTAAGCCATTTGCCACGAAAGCACGAAGTTTCTTGTGTAAAAAAAATTTATACTGATTGTTTTTTTAAAATTAGTCCAATAAAATTGGACTAAATGAAAATTACTTCTGCATTATGCTAAAACAAATTGACTAATCAATAATTATAATTGGTATTACAAACTAAAACCAGAAAACAATATGAAAGATAAAACCTGATATTTTCAAAAATAATTCGCTATATTTTTATCTTAAATCTATTATCATTATTAACAAAACCTCAAAGAAAATTGAAATAAATAACACAGATAAATTGGAGTTGCACAAGAAAGTCCTGAAAAATTTTATGTTGCTGTCGTTCGTCAAACAGATAATTTCTTTGAAATAGCTATGATTTCAGACCCAATCAATAAACTGAACTTAAATAGACAATGCGTACAATGGATTTGGGAATGCTCTGAATATGAATATAATCCAAGAAGATTTGAATTGTAAAATTTATAGCTTATGAAGAATGAGTTAATAAAAAGTTTGACAAATGATTTTGAAGATCATTCTCAAACCACCGAAAATGGAATTGAATTTTGGTTTGCGAGAGATATTCAACATTTGTTGGGATATTCAGAATGGCGAAATTTTAACAAAGTAATTTCTAAAGCAAAAACTTCCTGTGAAGTCTCTGAAAACCTAATATTGGACCATTTTGTTGACGTCAACAAAATGGTTACAATTGGTTCAGGAACGGAAAGAGAAATTGATGATATAATGCTTACGCGTTATGCTTGTTATTTAATAGCTCAAAACGGTGACCCAAGAAAAGAACAAATTGCTTTTGCCCAAAATTATTTTGCGATTCAAACAAGAAAATTTGAATTAGTTGCCAAAAGAATTGATGATTGGGAACGATTAAATGCGAGACAAAAACTGACTTTGTCTGAAAAGGAATTATCAGAACTTATTTTTGAAAAAACAGGGAATGATAAAAATTTTGGTATAATCAGGAGTAAAGGAGATCAAGCGTTATTTGGAGGAAAGAACACTTCGCAAATGAAAAAGAGACTTGGTGTTCCTGAAAGCAGACCACTTGCTGATTTTCTTCCAACAATTGTCATAAAAGCCAAAGATTTTGCAACAGAAATCACTGTTTTTAATACAAAAGATAAAGGATTGTCATCTGAAAGAAGTATTTCTTCTGAGCATATTAAAAATAATAAAGGTGTACGAAAATTGTTGCTAGACAGAAAAATTGTGCCTGAAAATCTTCCACCTGAAGAAGATATCAAAAAGCTGGAGAGAAGGGTAAATTCAGAAACAAAAAACATCGGTAAAAACCCGGATAAACTGACTTAAATTCACTATATTTGAGGGAGTTATCACCGCAAAAACCATTTTTCATAGACATTAAAAATCATCAAAATGAAAAATAACGAATTCACTGTTACAGATGATGTATTGGCAACACGAGGGCAACGTTTTCTTAATTGCATTGTCGATGTATTGATTGTCCACACTATATTGGTTAGCATTGCCACAACGATTGTTATCATTGCGGATATTACAAATAATTACATCATATCCGGCTGGATTGAATCGACAACAACTTTCCAAAGATTGTTTTTTTGGTTTGCGATTCTTTTTTCCTATTATTTTTTGACCGAAGCCTATTTTTCCAGAACTTTTGCCAAGTATTTCACCAAAACAATTGTAGTCACCAAAAACGGTTCAAGACCAAGTAAAAGAGCAATAAGCATTCGAACACTTGCCCGTTTTATTCCTTTGGAATGCCTTACTTTTTTAGGAACTAACGTCAGGGGATTGCACGATTTATTTTCGGATACTTATGTGGTGCGAAAACATGATTTCAACAAAAAAAAGGATGCACTTTTGTTTCCTTAAAAAAAGCATAAAATAGATTCAGCCGTCATTTTGATGGCTATTTTTATTTTAAACAAATCCATTTTCTTTACATTCGCTAATTAGTAGGTTCAAAATATATTTTTAATTTATCAGTTTTTATACGCAACCATTTCAAATTTTTGTATCCTAATTAATATATTAACTTTTTAACTTTAATTTATTATGAAAAAATTATTTTTTTACCTTAGTTTCTCTGTTTTTTTTATTTCAATTAGCTGTAATACAGAAGCTTCGGTTGTCGGCGCTAGCTCACTTGAAGGAGTTTGGAGTTTGAAAACAGCTTCTGGCGGCATTGCAGGGATTCATGACAAATACAATTCCGGTCATATCTTATTTGATTTTAATAAAACAAGTAAAACTTTGACTGTAAAAAAAGCAACATCAATTAATGATACTTATTCTCCAATTGGTATAGGAACCTTTGACTTTTCTATTCAAGAAAATGGAACTAATTTTATTTTAGTTACAGATGACCAATCTGGAGGGGATTCCATAACAATTAATTGTTCCTTAAGTTCTGACGGAACTACCCTTACTATTTCAGGTATTGGTGCGGATGCCATTAGTTATGAACTAATTAAAGAGTCTGCAAAAGTTACGGTAGCAGAGTTGGAGGCTAAAAAGCAAGAAATCATTGCTTATATTAACTCGTTTACTTGTTCAGAAAGTTTGGGTTGTAGTTTTATTGGCTTTGGTTCCAAAGCTTGTGGTGGTCCAAATGAGTATTTAGTTTTTTCAAACAATGTTGATTTATCCCATTTAAAGGGAATGGTAACGGTTTACAATGATTTAGAAAACTTATACAATGTTCAAAACAATGTTATCTCGAATTGCATGGCTGTATTGCCACCAAACAAAGTGGGATGTGTCAATGGGGTTTGTACAATTATAAATTAATTAAAAGACACTTCTTAAAACCCCTTTTATTAGTATTGATTATTTGTAATAAAGACTTTAAAGTTAGGAAGCAAACTAGCTTTGAATTAGATAGTTTGTATGCTAAACTTTAAAAATCAGTATAATTCAATTTTCTTCATAGAATGAAAAGCATAATTAATTTACCTTAAAATAAAACCCATAGCTTTTGAGTATAGAACAACTCATAAACGGATGTAAGAAGAATGACAGGAAGGCTCAGGAACAATTATATAGAGAATACAGTTCTATGTTGTTCTCTGTTTGCCTAAAGTATTCTCGAAATCCTATCGAAGCTCAGGATAATTTGCAAGATGGGTTTTTGCTGGTTTTTGAAAAGATTCATCAATTTGCATTTAAAGGTTCTTTTGATGGTTGGATAAAAAGAGTGTTTATTAATCATATCATTCAACAATATAGAAAAGAAACCTTTTTGGGTTTAGATGATGAAAATAGAATTGAAGATTTCGAGGACGATGTTGATCTCGATAAAACGGATGATATTTCGATGGAATATTTGATAAAAATCATTCAGGAACTTCCTGATAGGTATCGATTAGTGTTCAATTTGTATGTTATAGATGGATATTCTCATCAAGAAATTGCAGAAATGTTAAATATAAATATCGGCACATCAAAGTCAAATTTGTTCAGGGCAAGAATGAGTTTGAAAGGAAAAATAGAAAGCGATTCGAACATAATTAAGTCTAGTATAAAATGAGTGAAAGAAAAAAAATAGACCAACTCTTTCAAGATAAGCTTAAAGATTTTGAGAAAATTCCTCCCGATTTGGTTTGGGAAAACATTAAAATCAACTTGGAAGAAAAGAAAAAAAGACGTGCTATCCCTTTATGGTGGAAACTTTCGGGTATTACTGCTTCCTTGGTATTAGGTTTTTGGATTTCAAACACCTTGTTTTATAAGAATACTAATAATGGAGTTGTTATTCAGGAAAAAACCAAATCTATAGGGAAATCAAACCTCAAAAACATCCCTTTTGAAAAACCAATCAAGAACCTTGATGCTATTGCAACTTCAGAATCCATAAATACGGAAGATAATTTATTAAACCAACCAAACATATCGAAAACAGCTAATAAAAAGGATACTAACGTCATTGTTTTATTGAATGAAAACAAAAAAAGCAAGAGTGATTTAAAAAATAAAAAATCGACCAAAAACATCAAAATAGCAGCAATTAACCAAAATCAAAACGAAGTGCAAAGTTTTACCAAATCCGTTTTAGCAAGTAATGAAAATTATTCAAGAAAAGGAAATGCGCCATTAAATAAAGAAAAACCCATGGAAAATGACAAATTTTTAAATCAAACTGATTCTAACAATTTGGTCGTTGTTGAAAATAAGATTGTTAAATTAAATGCTGAAAAAGAGGTTTCTAAAAATCAAATGAAAATAGATTTGCTAGATAATTCCAAACAGTCGAAATTGGTTTTAGAAGAAAATAATAAAACGGAATCAACAAAAACCACTAAAGTTGAGTCTAATGAGTTTGAAGAATTGTTGAAAGAAAAAGAAAAGAAAACCATCAAGAAACAAAAGCTAAGTCGATGGCAAATCAACACCAATATTGCCCCCGTATATTTAAATTCTTTGGCTAATGGATCATCCCTAGACCAGTATTTAGAATCCAATAAAAAAGAATATAACACAAGCCTAAGTATTGGTTTGGGGGTGAATTATACTTTGAGTAAAAAATTAATATTAAGATCGGGTATAAATTCCGTTTCAATGAATTATAATACTACTGACGTTCCACTAAATTCAACGTTAGGTGGTGTAACGACACTTCTTTTGCAAGGTTCTTCAATTGAATTGGGAGTTTCAAGTTTATCTACAAATACGTCTAATGTAAATGACAGTGGGATCTTAAATCAAAAAATGGGGTATGTTGAGTTGCCGCTAGAACTGTCGTACGTAGTTTTAAACAAAAGATTTGGTATTGAATTTATTGGAGGAATGAGTACTTTGTTTTTAAATCAGAATGACATTTCCTTGCGATTGTTAAATGATAAAATTAACGTGGGCAAGGCCAATAATTTGAATGATGTTCATTTTAGCGGCAATGTTGGTATGGGTTTAAAATACGGCATTTTGAAACATCTTGAATTTAGAGTTGAACCCGTTATTAAATACCAATTTAATACTTTTAGTTCTCGTGGAGCTAATTTCAAGCCCTATTTATTTGGATTATATTCCGGCATTGGTTATTCTTTTTAATTGTGGTTCTAAATATTTCCATTTGCAAACACCACACAAGAATCAGCTATAAATATGCTTTTTTTAAAATTATTGTTTAAAACAAGACTGTCAATTTTGAAGGTCTTGTTTTTTATAACAACTCCTTTTT
>JBIILD010000080.1:0-8083 GCA_044232845.1 Flavobacterium sp. | reverse complement strand
TTATCCAAAAAACAGCAACAAACGAAAATAGGTGCGATTTAAATGAAAATCACACCTATGAACAATGTCTTTTATGAAAATTAAAAATAAACATATCTCTGAGTTTATCAGCAGACCCTATTTATACTCAAAATTGTTGCGGTATAATATTGAACTATACGAATGGAAATCATCTATTTTACACGGAAAAGCAGCCATTGTGGACCATACTTGGACGACCATTGGTTCTTTTAACCTGAATAATTTGAGTTCGTTTGCAAGTATCGAAATGAATGTAGGAATCCACTCTGCCGAATTTTCTAATCATTATCTTTTACACCTGAACCAAATCATGGCGCAATGCGAAAGAATAACCTCTGAATCTCTAGAATTAAGTGATGGAGTACCTACTAGATTCATCAACTGGGTTTCGTATTGGATTACAAGAACAATCGAGATCCTCGTCACCTACTTGCCCCATAAACGATTCAGAGGACTGTATTGAAATCTACAATAAGGAAAATAACCGTCTCTAATAAAACCCATTCTTCTGTTTTAGTAAAGAAAAATTCACTAAATTTATAATAATGATTCAACATTATTATTACACGAATCTAGGCTAAGTATTTAGAAAAAAGATGAAAATGGCATTTATAGACTACTACAAAATATTGGGAATCGACAAAAACGCAACCGAAGCCGAGGTGAAAAAAGCGTACCGAAAACTTGCCCGAAAATACCATCCCGATTTAAATCCCAACGACAAAGAAGCAGAGTTAAAATTCAAGGAAGTCAATGAAGCAAATGAAGTATTAAGTCATCCTGAAAATCGAAAAAAATACGATCAATATGGCGAAGACTGGAAACATTCTGAAGAATTTGAGAAACAAAGACAGCAACAGCAATCTCGCAGCCGGAGCGGACAACAAGGAGGTTTCGGAGGTTTTGAAGGATTCTCTGGTGGTGGGGATTATTCTGATTTTTTTGAATCCTTATTTGGAGGGCGCTCTGCAAGAGGAAGAAGTCGGACTTCACAGTCGAAAGGAGGCGATTACAATGCCGAATTACATCTTGACCTAAAAGATGTTTACACCACCCACAAACGTACCTTGACCATTAACGGCAAGAATATTCGGCTTACCATTCCCTCAGGAGTTGAAAATGGTCAGGTTATAAAAATCAGCGGGATGGGTGCTGAAGGTATAAATGATGGTCCAAAAGGAGATTTGTACATCACCTTCACCATTGAAAACCGCACCAAATTCAAGTTGGAGAAACACAATCTTTATTCCACTGTGGAATTGGACTTGTACAGCGCCATTTTGGGTGGCGAAATCACCGTCGATACTTTTGATGGAAAAGTAAAACTGAAAGTACTGCCGGGAACCCAAAACGGCACCAAAGTAAAACTAAAAGGAAAAGGCTTTCCTCTCTATAAAAAAGAGGGAGTGTTTGGCGATTTGTATATAGCTTATCAAATCGTAATACCTACAAATCTTAGTGAAAAAGAAAAAGAATTGTTTGAGGAACTCGCCAAGATAAAAACTGTCTGAATTTTAAAAAAATATCCAACTTAATAACTGAAAATCAGAAGACTATTCGTATATTTACTCGTGACTGCAAGTCACAATAATTATTATGACTTGTTGAGGTAGTCCTTTTTTATTAAAAAATTAACTCCTCTGCTGATGGATACTATTTTTAAAATAATCGAATTATTAAAAGCTTTCTTGCTCGATATTGGTGAACTCTCCCATTTTGCCGGTCGTTTTTTCAGAGAAGTTTTTAAACGTCCCTCGGAATTTAAAGAATTTATTCGGCAATGTTTTTATATGGGAAACCGTTCCTTACTCTTGGTAGGCGTTACAGGATTCATAATCGGATTGGTTTTTGATCTGCAATCAAGACCTACATTACAAGAATTTGGCGCTGTTTCTTGGATGCCCAATATGGTGAGTATCTCCATCATTCGAGAAATTGGGCCCATTATTACCGCTTTGATTTGCGCAGGACGAATTGGCTCCGGAATTGGTGCTGAGTTGGGCTCCATGAGAGTGACAGAACAAATTGACGCGATGGAAGTTTCAGGAACAAATCCTTTTAAATATTTAGTAGTTACCCGAATTATGGCTACCACCTTTATGCTTCCTATTTTAGTTTTTTTTGGTGACTTTATAGCTATATACGGTTCTTATTTAGTTGAAAACATTAAAGGGAATGTGTCCTTTTTATTGTATTACAACAAGGTTTTTACCGCCTTGGAATTTGGCGACTTGATCCCGGCAACCATTAAGACTTTCTTTTTTGGCTTTGCTATTGGTTTGGTGGGTTGTTTCAAAGGATATAATTGTAAAAAAGGGACAGCGGGTGTAGGACTTGCCGCTAATTCTGCCGTGGTTTTCACCTCAATGCTCCTTTTTATAATTGACTTTGTTGCTGTATTTATTACTGATATTTTTTATGATTTATAAAACCTCTCGATGAACAAACAAAAAATAGTCATAGAAATAAAAGACTTACGAAAAAGTTATGGAGAGAATCATGTTTTGAATGGTTTCAACATGTGTTTGGTTGAAGGGGAGAATTTGGTTATTATGGGAAAATCGGGGTCTGGAAAATCTGTGATGATAAAATGTTTGATTGGACTCGAAGAATATGATCGTGGAACTATCATGGTAATGGGCAAGGACATTAACACACTCGAACACGAGGAATTAGATGAACTTCGAACTGAAGTTGGATTTCTTTTTCAAGGGAGTGCCCTTTATGATTCAATGACGGTTAGGGAAAATCTAGAATTTCCGTTAAGACGACATACCAAGAAATTTGGGGTAATAAAAGACACCACACCATTGGTTATGGAGGCCCTTGAAAATGTGGGTTTGGCACACACCATAAACTTGATGCCTGAAGAACTTTCGGGCGGAATGAAACGTAGGATCGCATTAGCTAGAACCTTGATACTCCAACCCAGTATTATTCTCTATGATGAACCCACCACCGGATTAGACCCCATAACAGCAAAAGAAATATTGTTGTTGATGATTTCTATCCAAAAAAAATACAATACCTCATCTATTATTATTACCCATGATGTGGATTGTGCAAGAGCGATTTCGAATCGAATGATTTTACTAGTTGATGGCATCAATTATGCCGAAGGTACTTTTGAAGAATTAATTTCGTCAGACGATCTCAAAATACAGGCATTCTTTAAATAAGCAATATAATGGAAAAAACAACCTCACAAAAAATTCGACTTGGTCTTTTTGTAATCATAGGATTAATGATTTTTATCCTTGCCATTTATTTTATTGGCGACAAGCAGAAAATGTTTGGGAAAACAAAACATTTAGAAGCCGTTTTCAACAATGTAAATGGACTGCAATTGGGCAATAATGTTCGCTATTCCGGAATAAGCGTGGGAACAGTTCGTGGGATTGAGATGATTAATGACACGACCATTCGTGTCGATATGATCATAGATAAAACGATTTTTACTCACATTAAAAAAAATGCCATTGCTACAATTGGTTCTGATGGCTTAGTAGGAAACATGATTATTAATATTATCCCAGGAATAGGTGAAGATGTTTCTGTTCAGCCCGGTGACGAGATTCGTTCCCGTAATCGCGTGAGTACCGACGATATTTTTAACACCCTTAACAAGACTAATAAAAATGCTGCCACACTCTCCGAAAATTTACTTAAAATTACGAATAAAATGATTGATGGAGAGGGAACTATGGGTTCTTTATTAAATGATACGATTATGTCAAGAGACATTAAAGAAACCATGCATTATTTAAAACTAACGGGGAAAAAATCCTCTGAAACAGTGCTCAAATTAAACCAACTTATCGAATCTTTAGACAACAAGGACAATGTTATTGGGGTCATAAAAGATTCGGCTGTAGCCCACAAATTAAAAAATATGGTGACTAATTTAGATCAGTCAAGTGTTGGGATTGACAAAACAATTACGAATCTTAATGCAACCATCCAAAATATCAAAGACGGAAAAGGCGCCATTAATTATCTTTCTAATGACCCTAAACTAGTCAGAAAAATTGATTCGACAATGACCAATATTAACCAAGCTAGTTTGCGTTTGAATGATAATCTAGAGGCCTTAAAACATAATTTTTTGTTTCGGGGCTATTTTAGAAAATTAGAAAAAGAGAACGCAAAGACTATCCAGTTGGGCAAAACCAAAAAGTAGCCCATTTGGAATATAAATCAGTTTTTCGAACCTGAATTCAACTAATAAATACAACTTTTGAAAGACGAGTTACAAGTGGATTGATTGTTTTTTCAGAAAGAGAGAAAAAAATAATTTTTTTTTCTCCTTGACTGCCTCGATAAAATATCTGTACTTGCTTTCTACTAAAATTCACAAAAGCATCAGCTATTTAATTCAAAAGATACAAAATAAAGATTAATTCTTGAACTTACTATTGGGATATAAGCAGATTAAATACTTTTCAGGCTTTCTACAAACAAATTCAAGTCTTCTTTAGTATTGAAATGACTAAAGGAAATTCGCAAACTTGGTTTTTGTAAATCGGCAATTGAAAGTATCTCTGCCAAAACATGAGAAGGTGTATTACTACCTGACTGGCAAGCACTACCGCGGGAAACTGCAATACCTTTCATATCCAAATGAAACAAAATCATAGTGGTTTTATCTTCCGAAAAAGGCAATAAAATATTCAAAATAGTATAAAATCCCTCTTGATTACCATTAATTTCAAAAGCCGGAAATTCAATTTCGAGTTGACGGATCAAATAATTTTTTAAATCCATAATATAACTTCTTTCCTTATCTAAATTGGCACAAGAAAGCACTAAAGCCTTTGCCATACCTGCAATTTGATGCACCGCTTCGGTTCCGGGTCGCATCCCTTTTTCTTGTTCCCCACCATAAAACAGCGGCTGCAATCCAGAATTTTTTCTTACATAGGCAAAACCCACCCCTTTTGGTCCGTGGAATTTATGAGCACTTGCCACCATAAAATCAACGGCTAATGTTTGCAAATCAATTTCGTTTTTCCCGACGGATTGCACCATGTCTGAATGGAAAAGTGCATTGTATTGTTGACAAATACGTCCTACTTTATCCAAATCTAACACCGTTCCTATTTCGTTATTGACGTGCATTAAGCTTACCAAGGTTTTTGCGTCCTGCGACAGTAAGCCCACCAAATCAGTAATGTCAATTTCGCCATTAGGCTTGACTGCCACATAATCGATTTGAATATCAAATTCTTTTTGCAAAGCCTGTATTGTAAATAAAACGGCGTGATGTTCAATTTTGCTGGTTATAATTCTTTTTACCCTCAAATCCTTGACTGCAGAACGAAGAATCCAATTGTTGGCCTCAGTCCCACAAGAAGTAAAGATAATTTCTTGGGCTGAAGCATTCAATTGCTTAGCGATTGCCTTTCTAGAAAGCTCCAAAACACTTTTGGCATTTCGCCCAAAACTATGTGTTGACGAGGGATTACCATAATCTTCCGATAACACTTTTGTCATCTCCTGAACGACTTCAGGACGAAGTTGCGTGGTAGAGGCATTATCGAGATATACTTTTTTCATTGCCCAAAGTTATGAAATATCAATTGTCATTTGACTACTATCCACTAGCATTTTTTTACTATTTTGAGAACCTAATTTAAAAAACGGAAAGATTGTAGGCTAATTGATTTTAATTTAACTGTTAAATGGTTGCGATATTAAGAACTTAGCACTTGAAAATAATTATTTAAAACATCTTCCTTCTACCTTTTGATAGTAAATATTGTTTGATAAATTAATGTTTTTTTTCTTAATTACTCAAAAGTGCTTTTATCTTACCTCAACTCAGTACCCTAAAAAAATAACAGTCTTTTGTTATGCACGCATAGTTTTTTTTGTTATCTTTGAGATTAATAGTGAATTTCATGAACGATAAAATGATAGATAACCTCCTACGTACTACTTGGCAAGCCGTAGCTAGAATGTATAATGTAGAGGCCTCTAAATATGGTGCAACAATGGCAACCGGTTTTGCATTATTAAGCATGGACAAAGATAAAGGAACACCTTCCACATCATTAGGCCCAAAAATGGGTATGGAAGCCACGAGTTTAACCCGAACTCTAAAATCCATGGAGGATAAAGGATTGATTATTAGAAAAAAGAATCCTGAAGATGGTCGTGGCGTATTGATTTACTTAACCGATTTTGGAAGAGAAAAACGAGATTTGTCGAAAAACACCGTTTTGAAATTTAATGAAATGGTGAAACAACATATATCTGAAGAAAAATTCCAACATTTTATTGAAGTCGCAGAAACTATAAATGAGTTAATCCAAGAAAAAAATATTTTTAATCGCAAGGAAAATTTGATTCTCCAAAAAAATAATAAATAATGAAACGCACCATTAAAAAAGTTGCAGTAATTGGATCCGGAATCATGGGTTCGGGAATTGCTTGTCATTTTGCCAACATTGGAGTTGAAGTTTTGCTTTTGGATATCACTCCCAAAGAACTTACCGATGCAGAAGCAAAAAAAGGATTGACATTGGAAAGTAAAATCGTTCGCAACCGCCTAGTAAATGTGAATTTAACCAATTTATTGAAATCAAAACCTTCTCCGATTTATCATCAAAAATTTGCTCGTAGAATTACCACAGGGAATACTACCGATGATATGGCTAAAATTGCCGATGTTGATTGGATTATTGAAGTCGTTGTAGAGCGGCTGGACATTAAGAAATTAGTATTTGAACAAATCGAAAAATTTAGAAAACCCGGCACTCTGGTAACTACAAACACCTCTGGAATTCCGATTCACTTTATGAGTGAAGGAAGAAGCGAAGATTTTCAGAAACATTTCTGCGGAACCCACTTTTTTAACCCGGTGCGTTATTTAAAATTATTCGAGATTATTCCAGGACCACAAAGTTCAAGCGAAGTACTTGATTTTTTGACTATTTATGGAGAAAAATTCTTAGGTAAAACCTCAGTCGTTGCCAAGGATACTCCTGCTTTTATTGGAAATAGAATCGGTATCTTCGGCATCCAAAGCTTGTTTCATTTGGTTAAAGAATTAGGATTAACCATTGAAGAAGTCGATAAATTAACAGGTCCTATTATTGGCAGACCAAAATCAGCCACTTTCAGAACTGTTGATGTAATTGGTTTGGATACTTTGGTTCACGTTGCCAATGGAATTTATGAAAATTGCCCAAACGACGAACAACACGAATTATTCAAATTGCCTGATTTCATCACAAAAATGATCGAAAAAAATTGGCTTGGAAGCAAAACAGGACAAGGTTTTTACAAAAAAAGCCCCTCCCCAGCCCTCCCCAAAGAAGAGGGAGTAAAATTTGATATTCTGTCTTTAGATTTAAATACATTGGAATATCGTGCTGCAAAAAAAGTGTCGTTTGAAACATTGGAATTAACAAAAACCATAGACAAACCGATTGATCGTTTCAAAGTTTTGGTAAAAGGAAAAGATAAAGCAGGCGAATTCTACAGAAAGAGTCTTGCCGCAATGTTTGCTTATGTTTCCAACAGAATTCCTGAAATAACAGATGAATTATACAAAATTGATGACGCTATGAAAGCCGGTTTCGGTTGGGAGAATGGTCCTTTCGAAATTTGGGATGCCATTGGCGTTGCAAAAGGAATCGAAATCATGAAAGCTGAAGGTTTAGATCCAAATGACTGGGTTACTGAAATGTTAGCTTCAGGAAATTCAAGTTTTTATACCATAAAAGAAGGAGCAACTTATTTCTATAATATTCCAAATAAAACACAGACGAAAGTTCCAGGACAAGATGCTTTTATCATTCTGAAAAACATTCGCGGCACGAGCCTAAATGGCGAACTGTCGAAGCAAAACAAAAAAGTATGGAGTAATAGCGGTGCGATTATTCAAGATTTAGGCGATGGAATTTTAAATTTAGAATTCCAATCGAAAATGAATACCATTGGTGGCGATGTTTTACAAGCCATCAACAAAGCAATTGATTTATCCGAAAAAGAATATCAGGGATTGGTTATTGGAAACCAAGGAGCAAATTTTTCTGTGGGTGCCGATATCGGAATG
>JBIILD010000079.1:0-8112 GCA_044232845.1 Flavobacterium sp. | reverse complement strand
AAAATTTGGTGTTGATGCACGCTTTTTTCGGGTATTTGCCATTTTTCCTTGCACTTGGTTTTTCAAATATAACTCTTTTGCCATAAAGACAAAGAAAACAGGGTTTTTCAGCAGACCCTAAATAGCAACTGGCGCGCCTTGCCATGGGAAGATCCGATATTCCAGAAAGAATTAATTTAATTTTTACCTTGTTTCTCGATGCATTCTTCAAAGTGGCAATCAATTTTCTACCGGGAAGGAAATAACTTCCTACAATTACGATTTCTTTTTTGGCATTACCAATGGATTTTATGTAGGCATCTAAGATTTCTTTTTTCCTTTTCAACCAATCATTCTGAAGAATATGAACGGCAACCGTTTCATTATTATAAACAACAGAGGCTATTTTTTTTCTGTTCCCGACTCTTTCCCTGTAATAAATGTTCCAACACAGCTTAGAGAGTGCTCCTCCAATTTTTTCATCATTCAATTGAACAGCATAGTCTAACCATGGCTTTGAATTTTCGGCTCCATGATATTTGTCGGCAATATTGATTCCTCCAATTAACGCTATTTTGCAATCAGAAACTATCACTTTATGATGCAATCTTCTACCAAGATAAAAAGAATTTGCGGAGAAAAAAGGAGAGAAAAACCGAATATTGATTCCGTTTTGTTTGAGATCGTTCAACACTTGTTTTGGGAACGAAAACGAGCCAAAACCGTCTAACAAAATGTATATTTTGACATGGCGCAAAGCTGCTCTTTTCAGTGCAGCAATGATTCTTTTTCCAATGGCATCATATTCAAAAATATAGGTTTGAATATGGATTTCAGATTTAGATTCTAAAATAATCCGTTCCAACCGAGAAAAATAATCTTCGCCGCTATGAACCAAGGCTGCAAATTTTGTTGCGGAAAGTGTAGTTTCGGTATTAAACATGCGCTCTTTTTGCTTTAACCTCTTTTATTAAAATAAACTCCAAAAGATTTTCGGTATCTAAGGTGCCGATGAGTTGATCGTTTTCCATGACGAGCATTAAAGTGGATTTGTTTTTGTAGACTAACTCAAAAATATCTTCCAAAAAGGAGTCGGCTTGAAGTAGAATTAAGTTGCTGTCCATAATGGACGACAGCTTTGTTTCTTCCTTTTTTTTAGAAAGCGCTTCTATAATTTGATCGCGGTTAAGTGTCCCTACGGGTAAGTTTTTTTGAGCTACTAAAAAATTCTTATACGAGCCGTCAAGTAACATGGCTACAGCTGTTTTAAGTGTTTCATTAGCATCGATAGTTTGATATTTTTTCATCAATACATCTCGAACTTTAAAGCCCTTAAGCAGGTGTTTTGACTCGGTATATTCCGACTCAATTTGGGCACCCATAAAAACGAATAGTCCAATAAATATCAAGAATGGATTGGAAAAGAAACCCAGAAAAACAAACCCTATTGCTAGTATTTGGCCAATTCTTGCGGCGATTTTTGTAGCAATATGTCTTTCTAATTTATAGGATAAAAGAGCTCGTAACACCCTTCCGCCATCCATGGGGAATGCCGGAATTAAATTAAAAATAGCCAAAACGATGTTTACCAAAAAGAAATTCAGCAAGAAATTATTCGAGTTGACCCCATTTGATAATTGGGTAACCATTTGCTCAGAAGTATTGGGTAGGCTGATAAACAAACTAGTTATAAGAGCCAAGGTAATATTTACCAAGGGGCCGGCCAAGGCAACCACTAATTCTTCCAAAGGTTTTTCAGGAAGCCTTTCTAATCGAGCCATGCCGCCAATAGGCAAGAGGGTAATGTCTATGGTTTTAATATTGTATTTTTTTGCGGTCAAGGCGTGTCCTAGTTCGTGCATTAAAACGGTTGTAAAAAGGCATAAAATAAACAAGACCGACCATAAAATTTGTGTCGCATTTTGACCCGCCTTGTGATTGATGTAAACAATGAACAGAATGAGCAACGAAAAAGTCCAATGGATAAATAGATCGATTCCCGCAATTTTTCCGAGTTTTATGGCTCCTTTCATTTGGTTTTATTTTTAATATCTTTAGGTTTAATTCCTCGAAGCTCTGCTTCGACTTTTTGACACAGATTTCACAAATTTGCACAGAAAAATCTGTGTTAATTTGTGAAATCTGTGTTTTTTTAATACCTCTGGGGCTCTGCCCCGAGGTAGTTTATTGGGGTTAACTATAAACGTACCTAAAAAACGGGAAATTACCAACGAATCTTCTCTATAAAGTTAAGAATAAAATAGTAAATATCAGAGGCATTTACCGTGTTTTTTACTTTCGTTTCGAAACTCTTTCCTTCAAGAAAAAATAAATGCTGGTAAAAAATGTCTAAAATGAAATATACTGCTGTTCAAGAGCTTGTTTTTTGCTCCTCAAGACAAAGATTCTCATGCGTCCTAACCAAGCAACAAATTTACCGCGGTAGCTTAGTTAACTTAGCGTACAAAATCAAGGGGATTACCTCGATAAAATTATCCAACTCATAAAAGAAAAAGGATTTAAGGTAAAACGCGTGGGTGGGTAAAATCAGTTTGCAGTATTTTAGTTTGCAGTTTGGAGTATTCAGATTAAAAAAATAAAAAGCAATAACAAAATCCAGCTTCATCTCCCTCTCCTTCGGGGAGGGCTTGGGTGAGGAAAAAAACATAAATAATCCCATACCCTGAACTCGCTCCGCAAAGTCTCCGACTTTGAGGTAGGGTCTTTCGGTTTTTAACCGATTTAGTTTTGTACTATTTAACCTGTTGGGGTTAATTATATTTCATGCTTAATTTATTGCAATTTGTCACACTGTCCCGAAGCTTCGGGAGTACGAAGCGTCTCTTTTTTTGTCTTCTACTCCCGAAGTTTCGGGAAAGACTAACAAACACATACTCAAAGTCACAGACTTTGCGGAGCGGAAGCTGGTATTAATTAATCCACATACGTTTCGCGTAAAACTTCTTTTACTTTTGCAGTTTCTTTTTCACTCAAATTTCCTAAAACTTTGATTATTCTTTGTCTATCAACAGTTCTGATTTGGTCTAACACAATCCAGCCTTTTTTGGTATCATGATTTATTGCAACTCTTGTGGGATACGTTTTTGAACTGCTTGTCATTGGTGCAACGACAATTGTTTGTAAATATTTATTCATTTCGTTTGGAGAAATAACAACACACGGTCGCGTTTTCTTTATTTCACTACCAACAGTTGGATCAAGATTCACTAAAACGATTTGATATTGTTTTAAATCCATTCTTCAAGATTTTCTTCTTCAAAGACATCGTTAATCAACAATTTATCCTCTCCATTTTCGTGCATTTTTTTGAATGCTTTTTCCCAATCCTTTCTTGTTTCTGATTTGGGTTTAAGAATAATATAACCTTTCTCAAGAATGAGCTCAACTTTGTCCGTTATATTATATTTTTCAAGTACCGTTTTCGATAAACGAATTCCTTTTGAGTTTCCAATTGAGATTACTGAAATGTCCATTAAATATATTTTTAGTGATTACAAAGTTATTACTTTATATGTAACTTCCTAATTATTTATAACGATTTTTAGTTTCGCTCTTCAATTGCCGACAAGCTTCCGCCTAGCCGAAGTTGTGGCTTCGCTCCGCAAAGTCTCCAACTTTAAGGTAGGGTCTTTCGGTTTTTAACCCATTTAGTTTTATGCTATTTAACCTATTGGGGTTAATTATATTTCATGCTTAATTTATTGCAATTTGTCACACTGTCCCGAAGTTTCGGGACAGACTGACATTTAATTTCTAATTGGGTTTAATTTTAACTCTGAAAGTTAATTTCTTGACACCATTTATTAATTATAGCCAACGGGTACTATTTAATTTTTTCAGTCAAAGACTGACACACACATCCTCAAAGTCGCAGACTTTGCGGAGTGGGGTCGCTTTTTTTATTCAAAACTCCTTATTCTATGTTCGTTATTAAAAATTTAAGAATAAAGAAAATGAGGAACAGACGATTAATGAACAACGAATGTTGAAGTTAGCGGTAGGGACTTTCGGTTTTTAACCGATTTAGTTTTGTGCTATTTAACCCGTTTGGGTTAATTATATTTCATGCTTAATTTATTGCAATTTGTCACACTGTCCCGAAGCTTCGGGAGTACGAAGTGTCTCTTTTTTGTCTTCTACTCCCGAAGTTTCGGGACAGACTGAGATTTAATTTCTAATTGGGTTTAATTTTAACTCTGAAAGTTAATTACTTGACGCCATTTATTAATTACACCCAACTTCAACTTAAACATCACCACCTCGAGTGCAAAAAATGTAGAAGTGAAAGTATATGATATGATCGGTAAACTAATCAACAAAATGGAAGTTAGTCCAAGTAAAGTGGCTGGGCTTCAAATTGGGGATCGCTATCCATCCGGGGTTTACAATGTAATTGTTTCTCAAGGCACCGAGGTGAAAACCCTGCGGGTAATCAAAAGATAATAGATCAAAGCAATGGTTTGTAATAAGCCCTTCACAAATTGTGAAGGGCTTTTTTTGTGTGCCAAAAGCAGATTGTACAAAGTCTTCCGTTTGTACCAATTATAAGTATTGATTTATCTACTCATTTTCTTTAGTTGTTAATCGCAGAATCCATTTCTCGATTTCAACTGCCCAAAAGACAACGCTTGAAACAACAATGGTTATCGCCAATTCAGCGATAGATAGCGGTTGCGTTTTAAAAATAGTATTGAAAAATGGGACATATATAATTATCAATTGTAGAATGACAGTGAAAAATAATGCTCCCAAAAGCGGCTTGTTGGAGAATACTCCGATTGTAAAAAGTGATTCTCGCTCAGAACGAATGGCCATTACATGTCCCATTTGGCTGAAACACAAAGCCGTAAAAGCCATTGTTTGCCAATGTGCAATTTCACTGTAAATCGCCCAATACTGGATTCCCAAAGTTGTAATTCCCATTAAAAATCCTACCCATAAAATGTGCTTTCCCATTCCGTTTGAAAAAATATTTTCCTTAGGATGTCTTGCCGGTCTATTCATAATGTTAGCCTCAGCGGGTTCTGAGGCAAGTGCGAGTCCAGGCAATCCATCGGTAACAAGATTGATCCAAAGTATGTGGATGGCCAAAAGGGGAGTTGGCAACAAAAAAAACGGAGCCAGAAAAATAGCCCAAATTTCTCCGGAATTTGAAGTCATGGTATATTTGATGAATTTCAAAATGTTGTCAAAAATCTTTCGTCCGTGTTTGATCGCAATAACTATGGTAGCAAAATTATCATCCAGCAAAATCATATGGGAAGCTTCCTTTGAAACTTCGGTGCCATTGATTCCCATAGCAATTCCGATATCAGCATTTTTGAGTGCCGGCGCATCATTCACACCATCACCAGTCATTGCTACAATTTGACCTTTGTCGTGCAAGGCGTTGACGATTTTTAATTTTTGTTCCGGATTTACGCGGGCATATACGCGAACTCTTTCGACAATATTGTCAAATTCCTGTTGTGTCAATGCAGCCAGTTCTGGACCATTCAAAACCAAATCTTCTTCGGAAGTCAGTATTCCAAGTTGTTTGGCAATGGCTATCGCGGTGAGTTTATGGTCACCAGTAATCATTACAGGAATAGTTCCGGCTTGTTTGCATTCGGCAACGGCTTGTTTGGCTTCTTCTCTTGGCGGGTCAATAATTCCTGCAAAGCCTATCAAAGTCATTTCCGATTCTATGATGTCAGCATTATTGAGTTCTGGCAAAGTCTTCATTTCTTTTATTGCGAACCCAATTACGCGATAGCCTTTTTCCGCCATTTCATTGGCTTTTGACTCTAATTCTGGAATAAGTAATTTTTGATTTTCAGGCAGTTTTTCCAATAATATTTCCATTGCTCCTTTTGTAATGGCTATAATTCCTTCTGCCTGTCCGGCAGGCCGGTTTTCAGTTTTATGGAAAGTCGTCATGCACTTTCGGGTCGAATCAAAAGGCAACTCGGCAATTCTAGGGAACGTTTTCTCTAAATCGGTTCTTTCCAAATTTTTATCGAAAGCGAATTGAACCAAAGCCACCTCGGTGGAATCGCCCAACCATTTTCCGTTTTTATCTTTCGAAACATCGTTATTCAAAGCCATCGCATGAAGCAAACCGCCATTTTGCAGAAAAATGGAATCGGAATTCAGGTTTGGGATTTCATAAATTTCCTGCACCGTCATTTTATTCAAGGTGAGCGTTCCTGTTTTGTCAGAGCAGATATAGGTAACCGAACCCAGTGTTTCGACGGCGGGAAGTTTGCGAATGAGTGCGTTGCTTTTGGCTAATCGCTTGGCGCCAAAAGCAAGCGCAATAGTCACCAAAGCCGGTAAAGCTTCGGGTATGGCGGCAACGGCAAGTGAAATGGAAGTGAGCAGTATGGTTAACACATTTTCGCCCCGCCACCAACCAAAGACAAAAATCACGGTGCAAATTAGGAGTACATAAAAAGAAAGCCGTTTGCCAAAAGCGGTTAATCTTCTTTGTAATGGAGTGGATCTTTCTTGGGTTTGAATCATTTTGGCGATAAGCCCCAATTCCGTGTTCATTCCTGTTGCCATGACATAAGCCATACCACGACCGTTTGTAATGTGGGTTCCCTTGAATCCCATATTGATTCGGTCACCTAGTGAATAATCGCCATCAGGAAGTGTGTCGCTGTTTTTCTCGACATTGTGTGACTCCCCAGTCAGCGCTGATTCGTCGACTTTAATTTGGTGCGTTTCAAAAAACCGAATATCGGCAGGAATGATGTTTCCAGCTTCAAGTAACACAATGTCTCCAGGAACTAAATTGGCAGTTGCAATTTCTATTATTTCACCTTTCCGCATAACCCTGGTATTGCTTGGAACCATATTTTTTAAGGCCTCCATCGCTTTTTCGGAACGGTATTCTTGGATGAAACCCACGGTCGCATTGAGGATAATTATAGCAAGAATAATCAAGGTATCTGTCAAGTCTCCCAAAATTCCTGAGACAATGGCTACCACAATAAGTACAAGAATCATAAAATCGGTCAACTGATGGAGGACCATTTGCAAAATGGTTTTCTTCCTTTTATCCTCAATTTCGTTTTTTCCGAATTTGGACAAGCGCTCTGCGGCAATTGTATTGTCAATGCCAGTTGGAGTTGTATTCAGCAACTTTTCAATTTCGGGGATAGTTAGTAAATGCCAGTTCATTGTTTCAGTTTTTATTTTTTTAAATATAATACCCACATTATTAACACATAGACCACCAATATTAATGAAGTATCGATGGCGAGTTTCCACTTTTTTTCGGCTTTATAAATGATGCCGATAATCCCTATTGCAGTAATGATAATTGTACCGAGCACCGGTATAATATGATTGGGATTTGTGTAGCGAAAAATAGGTCCTTTTGTATATAAAATATCGTCGAGTGACAGTATCGCAATGTTGAAAATATTACTCCCAAAAATGTTGCCAATGGCAAGGTCAATCGTTCCTATCCGAATGGCAGCTATAGAAACCACGACTTCAGGTAGAGAAGTGGAGATGGCGAGGAACAAGGTGCCAAATAAACTTTGTCCTAGGCCGCTGGCTTCTGCAAGATTTTTCCCAAAAAATGGAAGTAGCATGGCGGCTCCCATTAAAATGACGGCATTTATGGTATATCTAAGGACTACTTGTTTCAACGTTAGGGAATAAGAAGGCTTGTTTTCCGGCGGATGATTATTTTCTTTTTTATCATAAAGAAAAACAACCCGAATAGCAATAAGATATAAAACAAGAAACAATAAGCTAAATCCTCCAACCCAGCCAATATTCCCAAAAACATCTGGCATTAATATGGCAAAAGCAACCATACTTAACATCATAATTCCAAAAGATGCGGCAATTACATGACCTGTTTGCGCATCTGTTGTCAATGGTTTTTTGTGATTGTAAAACATATCCATTATGGAAATTATCAAGACATTAAAAGCACAACTTCCCACAATATCACCAACGGCAAGGTCGGGTGCATCTAGAATTGTGACAGCACTGATTCCCGACATTAATTCCGGCAAAGAAGTTACAGATGCCATCAGTATAATTCCCATAAACATTTTTCCCCAACCCAACATATCGGCCATTAGGTCTCCATATTTTGAAAGTCGGTAT
>JBIILD010000078.1:0-8164 GCA_044232845.1 Flavobacterium sp. | reverse complement strand
CCGCAAATCCCCCAATATCTGAACCTGTGAAGCCCATTCCGGAAATACACATTCTTTGCACTTGAATATTAGCAATCCACAAATGTTCCCAGGTAGCCACATTATCACCTGTCCAAGAAGAGGTGTATCGCTGTGAACCTGAGTAAGCAGATCTCGTTATGACAAATGGCCTTTTAGGGTAGGCAAATCGTTTCACGCCATGGTAAGTAGCTCTTGCCATTTGGGTTCCATATATATTATGTGCTTTTCTATGGCTACATGGATTCCCATCGTAATCGTGACGAACATCCATGGGGAATGTTTTGTTAGGAACTTCCATAACAGCAGGTTCATTCATATCATTCCAAACTCCTTTTACGCCAATATCTGAAACCAATTCCTTGAATAAACCAGCCCACCATTCTCTTACTTCAGGATTTGTATAGTCGGGGAAGTTACATTCACCAGGCCAAACTTTTCCTTTCATATAAGGCCCGTCGGCTCTTTTGCAGAAATAATCTTTTTCCAAAGCCTCATTATAAATAGAGTACTCTTTATCTATTTTGATTCCTGGGTCAATAATCACAATTGTTTTGAAGCCATCTTCGGCTAATTCTGCGACCATTCGTTTTGGATCTGGAAAATATTCTTTGTTCCAAGTAAAACAACGAAATCCATCCATATAGTCAATATCCAAATAAATCGCATCGCACGGGATTTTCAGCTCCCTGAATTTTGATGTAATTTCCTTAACATTACTCTCGGGAAAATAGCTCCACTTACACTGATGGTAACCAAGTGCCCAAAGTGGCGGTAATTCTGGTTTTCCTGTCAAATCGGTATAGGTGGTAACGACATCTTGCATTTGGGGACCATAAATGAAATAATAGTTCATTTCCCCTCCTTCTGCCCAAAAACTAGCTACATTCCTTCTTTCGTGACAAAAATCAAAATAAGTCCTAAAGGTATTGTCAAAGAAAATGCCGTAGGATTGGTTTTTTTGTAGTCCAATATAAAAAGGTACCACTTTGTATAATGGTTCTTGATCTTTATTAAAAGCATATTGATCAGTGGCAAAATTCTCCAATCTTTTACCCTTCAAATTTAGCTGGGTTGCTTTATCACCAAGTCCGTAAAAGCATTCCCCATCTTTTGAGGCTTTGCTCATTTTTACAATATTGCCACCAAATTCAAAATTTTCTTCCCAATGAAAACCCAATTCATCTTCGAGTAAAATATTTTCATTCAAATCAAAAATAGAGACTCTCATATCTGTTTTTTGAATTCGACATTGAACTTTACTCGTTTTAATTTGGTAATATTCGTTTTCCTCGGTAACTTCAAGAAAATTATAGCCATGGGAATGGCTTTTGTCGATCGCATACGAAAAATCGTTACTAAAATACCCTTTAGTGGTATATCTAAAACGTATTAAACTATCTCTAAGAACGGATATTTTTAAAATTACACTATTATCAGTGTGAAAATAAACTGAATCGACCTCTTTTTCAAATAAAACTATTGCTGATGGATATAAATCCCCTTTGTATTCTAACTCTGTATTTGTAATCATTTTTTGGCTTTTAGAAGGACTTATTTTATTTTCCAAAAATACAAAATTCCTCTTTTACTTACCGTTTAGAAACAGATTTAATCACGAAAACGTTGTATGTCAGTGTCAAATAAAGAAACCCTATAAACCAACTCTTTTTTTAAAAATAATGCAATTAAAACAAAATAAATAATTGTTTTGACAATTGAAATTTATGCAAATTTAAAAAGGATCATACTCAAAGGAGGCAAAAGCAATTCTACAGAATATTCTCTACCGTCATAAGGAGATGCTTCGATGGATAGCTTGTCTGGATTCTCGACTCCACTACCTCCATAAATTCTGGCATCACTATTAAAAACCGGCACTAGTTTTCCTTTTTTAGGCAAACCGATGCGGTAATTGTGACGAACTACTTGGGTAAAGTTACAAACTACAATTACGTCATCTTTTGGCTTGTTCCCTTTTCGGATAAATGACATAACTGCATTTTGATGATCCGAGTAATTAATCCATTCGAAACCATCAGGACTAAATTGTTTTTCGTGTAGTGCTGGCTGGGATTTATACAAAGCATTCAAATCCGTTATGGTTTTTTTGATGCCATCGTGATAGTCATATTGCAACAAATGCCAATCCAAACTTGCTTCAAAATTCCATTCGGCACTTTGTCCAAATTCACTACCCATAAATAGTAACTTTGTTCCAGGATGCGAAAACATGTAGCCATAAAGTAGCCTTAAATTGGCAAACTTTTGCCATTCGTCACCCGGCATTCTTCCCGCTATTGAATTTTTCCCATGGACTACTTCATCGTGTGAAAGTGGCAACATGAAATTTTCAGAAAAAGCGTATGTCATCGAAAAAGTCAATTCGTTTTGATGGTATTTTCTGTACACCGTATCTTTTTTAAAATATTCCAAGGTATCGTGCATCCAACCCATCATCCATTTCATCCCAAACCCTAACCCACCCATGGAGGTAGGCCTTGAAACCATCGGAAATGAAGTGCTCTCCTCTGCAATGGTCTGAACTCCTTCGAAGTTTGAATATATGGCTTCATTGAATTCTTTAAGAAAACTTATCGTATCGAGATTTTCTCTTCCTCCATACATGTTAGGTTCCCATTCGCCTTCCTCTCTGGAATAATCCAAATATAACATGGAGGCTACGGCATCCACTCGAAGTCCATCAACATGGTAATGCTGCAACCAGAAGATGGCATTGCTGATCAAAAAGGAACGCACTTCATTTCGTCCATAATTAAAAACCAAGCTTTTCCAATCCGGATGATATCCTTTTCTAAGGTCTGGATGTTCAAAAAGATTGGATCCATCAAAAAACCCCATTCCGTGGGCATCATCAGGAAAATGGGAAGGAACCCAATCCAGAATCACCCCAATTCCCGCTTGATGCAATTTATCGACCAACACCATAAAATCCTGCGGTTTTCCAAAACGGGAAGTAGGTGCAAAATACCCAACTAGTTGGTATCCCCAGGATGGATCGTATGGATATTCCATTATTGGCATGAACTCCACATGGGTAAAACCTGTTTCCTTTACATAATTGACCAAGTCTTCCGCTAATTCTAAATAAGTCAGGAATTTCCCTTCTGCATTGCGTTTCCAGGAACCCAAATGCACTTCGTAAACTGAATAAGGCTTGTCCAAATCATTATGGCCTTTACGTGTTTTCATCCATTCTTTGTCCTTCCAATTATAATCTAAATTCCAAATTACCGAAGCCGTGTGTGGTGGATGTTCACAATATAGGGCAAACGGATCCGCTTTTTCAGTAATGATTCCATTGTTATTGGATTGTATTTTGTATTTGTAGGGGGTTCCTTTTTCAAGGCCCGGAATAAAGCCTTCCCAAATTCCGGAGGAATCCCATCGTACCTGTAACATATGATCGCCTTGAATCCAATAATTAAAATCCCCAACCACAGAAACGGAACGCGCTGATGGCGCCCAAACGGCAAAATAAACGCCTTTTACTCCGTCAACTTCTATAAGATGTGCGCCTAGTTTTTCGTATAATCTGAAATGTTTTCCGGCTTTGAATAAATCAATATCGAAATCAGTAAAAAGGGAATAAGGAAGTACTTTGCTCATTTTTATGGTATTGTTATTTTGTAATTATTGAAACAGTAATCAATTGGTGCAGACCATAATGATTTGCTCTTTATTTTAGGCCTCTATTGTAAATAAATGAAAAGGAAGATCCGGAGATAACTCCACGAAATTCCATTCATGATCCCAAATGTATTGATTTCCTGTAATCAAATCGGTAATCTTTATGGGTGATCTATCTAGCAAATCCTTTGGTAGCTTTACTGATGCTTGGCTCGTATTATGGGCATCCAGATTGACTATCATTAAAGTCTGGTTTTGTTTGTCGTCGTCAAATTTGTAATAGGCTAAAACCTGCTCATGATTAGTGTCACAAAAAATAATGTTATTGGTTTGTTGCAGGGAACTTTGTTCCTTTCTAATCGAATTGATATGAGTGATAAGGGTGGTGATTTTATTTTGCTTGTCCCAATCCCACTTAAAATATTCATACTTTTCAGAATCCAAATATTCTTCTTTCCCTGGTGCTAAGGGTGTTGAAATTCGATATTCGAAAATCGGTCCATAAATACCTACGCTGGAACTCAAGGTAGCGGCTAGAAAATATTTTTGAAGATGAATGGATTCATTCCCATTTTGCAATGCAAAGGGATTGATATCCGGTGTATTGGGCCAAAAATTAGGACGGTAAAATTCTTTTTGTTCGGACTGGGTTAATTCGGTAACATATTCAGTCAATTCACTTTTAGAATTTCTCCAAGTGAAATAAGTGTACGACTGACTAAATCCTTGCTTCGCCAACTCGTTCATGATTTTTGGACGCGTGAAGGCTTCCGCCAAAAACAAAACGTCAGGGTGTTTTTTCTTGATTTCTGAAATCAACCAACCCCAAAAAAAGAACGGTTTTGTGTGGGGATTGTCCACCCTAAAAATCCTGATGTCGCATTCTTCGATCCAAAACAAAGCGACGTCCAATAGCTCTTTCCAGAGGTTTTTCCAATCGGAACTTTCGAAATAGATGGGCTGAATATCTTGGTATTTCTTTGGAGGATTTTCGGCGTATTGCACCGTGCCATCGGGTCTCCACTTAAACCATTGCGGGAAATCTTTCACATAAGGATGGTCAGGCGCCGCTTGCAATGCATAATCCATGGCCACTTCTATTCCTAACTCCTTTGCCTTTTTTACTAAGGATTTAAAATCCTCAATAGTCCCCAATTCCCGGTGGGTCGATTTGTGTCCGCCATGACGGGAACCAATTCCCCAGGGAGATCCGACATCACCTGGTTTTGCATTGGTGGCATTATTCTTTCCCTTACGGTTTACTTCCCCAATAGGGTGAATCGGCGGAAAATACAAGGTGTCAAATCCCATCGTGGCCACTCTTGGCAACAATCTTTCACAATCCTTGAAAGTGCCGTGTTTCCGTTCTTCCTGCGAGGCGGAACGGGGAAAAAATTCATACCAGGTACTAAAAAGTGCTTTTTTTCTATCAACATACACCTTCAATTGTGAAGATTTGTTTTCTATAAACCGAATAGGGTATTTCTTGAAAATTTGATGCAATTCACCAGACGTCGCCACTTGAATTGCCTGGTCATAATCAGGTTCATTGGTAAAATAAGTGGCGGCTTTTTCGAGGTAGTCTTTCTCTAAATCAGTAGCCAGTTTCATAACCGATTTTACATATTCGGCACCTTCCAATAATTCCGATTTAACGTGCTGGTTGTCTAGAATTTTACGTTCAGTTCCGTGTTGCCAATTCAAGGCGTAGTCGACCCAACCTTCCACAAAATAGGAGTAAAACCCCTGTTTTTCAACCGTGAAAGCCGCACTCCATTCGTCATTGTCTTTTGGAATCATCCGAACTTCCTGCCATTTTTTGTCGTTTTCATGCTTGAATTTCACACAACACTCCATAATGTCATGTCCATCAGAAAAGACAGCCGCGGTTACATTTACTTTTTGATTAACAATTCTTTTAATTGGATTGGTCCCGCAATCCAATTGGGGCAAAACATTTTCAATTACGATTCGGGTTTGATTCTGCATTTTGTATTTTTAAAAAATTCAAGTTAATATCGCGCAAAATTATACTATAATAATGAAATATTAAATATCATTATTTCAGTACTTATAAAGATCGCGTCTAAGCTATTTTATGGAATAATTATCCGGTAAAATAGCCCCTTTTTTAACAACTACAATACCATCTTTAACGGCGTAGAGCTCATTGGAATGATCCGCCAAATGTTGACCACCGTTGATATGTACATCGTTGCCAATTCTACAGTTTTTATCTATAATGGCGGTATTTATATAACATCTTTCGCCAATGCCAATTAATTGTTTATTATTTTGAATATCTGCATTCATTTCATCAATATTCTGATAAAAATCGTTACCCATGACATAGCTATTTTGAATAACTGTATCCTCCCCAATTCGGGACCGGATTCCGATTACGGAATGACTAATTTCTTTGGCATTCACAATACAGCCTTCAGATATTAAGGATCTGTCTATGTTGGTTTTTTTGAATTTTGTAGGAGGCAACAATCGGGGACGTGTGTATATTTTATTCTCATTGTCAAATAAATTAAATTGAGGCAAATCCGCAGTCAAACCAATATTCGCTTCGAAAAAAGAGTCGATATTACCAATATCAGTCCAATAGCCTTCATATTGAAAACTAAATACTTTTTTACCCCCAACAACTGCCTGAGGAATAATTTCTTTTCCAAAATCTTTGGTATTGGGATTTGACATGATATCCACCAATAATTTTTTATTGAAAATATAAATTCCCATCGAGGCCAAATACTGTTTTCCTTCATTTCGCATTTGATCGCTCACATCCGATTTCCAATCGGGCAACAATTCTTTGGCAGGCTTTTCAATAAACGATTCAATAAAACTTTCAGAATTGGTTTTTAGAATGCCAAATTCAGGAGCATCTTTATCATTTACTGGTAAAGTAGCTATGGAGATGTCGGCTTCATTTTTTATATGAGCCACAATCATCTCATCCAAATCCATTTGATACAATTGATCCCCAGAAAGAATGAGGGCATAGTCAAATTTATGGTTTAAAAAATGTGGCATGCATTGCCTTACGGCGTCAGCAGTTCCCTGAAACCAAGTGGGATTATCCGGTGTTTGTTCCGCGGCCAAAATATCGACAAAAGCATGACTAAAAATACTAAAATGATAGGTGTTCTTGATGTGTGCATTCAAGGAAGCCGAGTTGAATTGGGTCAAAACAAATATCCGGTAAATATCTGAATTCATGCAGTTTGAGATTGGAATATCGACCAATCGATACTTTCCCCCAATCGGAACAGCGGGTTTTGAACGTGACTCTGTCAATGGAAATAATCTAGAGCCCTGACCACCACCGAGAATAATTGCGATAACATTTTTCCTTTTAGCTTTCATTTCTGTTTAGTATTAAATTATACAATTCTATATATTGCTGACAAACATTTTCCCAGGAATGGTTAATAGCCATCGCTGATTTACGAATCTCATTTAATTTTTTCTTGTCTTTATATAAATTCACCGCCCTTTGAATCGAATAACAAACATCGCTCACAGTGGCTTGATCATGGCAGATGCCGTTTCCGTCGTCGCCAAAATCGATTACTGTGTCTTTCAAACCACCCGTTCGTCTCACAACGGGAATCGTTCCATAGCGCAAAGCATACATTTGGTTCAAACCACAAGGCTCTATCCTTGAAGGCATCAATAAAAAATCAGAACCCGCATAAATCTGGTGCGCTAACGTTTCATTATACCCAATATAAACATTACAGTTCCCTTTAAAACCAATCAACAAATGACCCAATTGATTTTCTATTTCTGGGCTTCCCGTGCCTAATACTAAAATATTGATTTCTTTGTAATTTTCAGACAAAGCAAATGCAGCAGCATGGGGTAATAAATTTGCCCCCTTTTCCTCCAATAATCTTCCAATGAAACTAAAAAGCGGTTTTGTAGGGTCTAAATTAAACTCCACGCACAACTTTTCTTTATTTTCCTGCTTTCCTTTTTTGAAATTTTTACCAGAAAAATTACACTCCAACATCGTATCTGTGGCTGGATTCCAAACCTCAACGTCAATCCCGTTCAAAATGCCTTTAGACTTGTGTCGCACAAGGTTAAACAACGACTCTAATCCATAGGCTGAATAATTAATTTCATTCAGATAATTCGGTGAAACCGTTGTCACCGCCGAAGCGCATTTGATGGCCGTCGCCAATGAATTGATACAGTTATTCCATTGTAAAAGAGTCACTTTCGACAAATCGAATTCTGGCAAATAATACAATTTATCAAAACCGAATTGCCCTTGATAGATCGAATTGTGAATCGTAATCACCGATAGCGTATGCTGCAACTTCAAATATTTAGGCGCATGTAACATCATAAACGGAATTAATCCCGTGTGATGGTCGTGGCAATTGATGACATCTGGAACTTCCGTTCTGCTAATGATCCAATCCAATGCAGCGATTTGAAAAGACACAAACCGCTCGATATCATCTTCATAACCATA
>JBIILD010000077.1:0-8274 GCA_044232845.1 Flavobacterium sp. | reverse complement strand
GTTCCAAGAATTCAACGCCCAGTTTTTTTAATTCAATGGCATTATTAATAGTTTCGGGAACCGTCCAGCCACAATTGGCATCGATTCTAAAAACAGCATTCGTATGTTTTCTCAATTCTGTGACAATGGCAAGATCTTCTTTAGTGCCCAACTTGATTTTATAGATAGGCCAAGGCAATTCTTTCATTTTGGAAACCATTTTTTCAATACTGTCAATACCAATAGTGTAATCAGTTTTGGGATTGTTATCAATGGAATACCCCCATAACTCATAGAGTTTCTTTTGTTTTTTTCGAGCATATAAATCATTGTAAGCTATGTCCAGCGCACAAAGAGCGAACAAGTCATCTTTTAATAGTGGCTGCACTTTATACCAAAATTCTTCGGGTGTATCATTTGTAACACTTTCGATAAATGGAATTATTGCTTCCAGATTATTTTTCATCGAATCTACGGTAGTATTATAGTAGGCGTTTGACGTAGCCTCGCCAAATCCTGAATAGCCGTCACTTTGCAATTCGACAATTAAAGAGGGTTGCATAGTATAAGAAAGTCTTGAAATAGTGAAAGTATGTTTTAATTGGAGATTAAAGGTGCGGAGTATTTCTTTCATAGGCTGGATTTATAGTTGGTCAAATTTAACATAATACCATTCGAGCAGTATGCTTTTGTTTATCAAAGAAAATTATTAATTGTTAGATTACATACTAAAAGGAGGAGTAAATTTCATTTTGAAAGGTTTTTTAGATTATATTTAGGTTTAAATACAATGAATATGCTAGTAAAAGTTTTTGGAAGCGCCGTTTTTGGGGTGGAAGCCACCACAATTACAGTCGAAGTAAATATAGATAAGGGAATCGGGTATCATTTGGTAGGTCTGCCCGATAATGCCATCAAGGAAAGTAGTTACCGGATTGCGGCGGCACTCAAAAATAACGGCTACAATATGCCTGGCAAAAAAATTACCATCAATATGGCTCCTGCCGATTTGAGAAAAGAAGGTTCGGCTTATGATTTGACCCTTGCTATTGGCATTCTTGTAGCTTCTTCCCAAATTAAGGCCGATGAAATTGATAAATATGTTATAATGGGCGAGCTTTCGCTCGATGGCGGTTTACAACCCATTCGTGGGGCATTGCCCATTGCCATAAAAGCCAAAGAGGAAGGATTCAAAGGTTTTTTTCTTCCAAAGCAGAATGTCAAAGAAGCGGCAATCGTAACAGGATTGGATGTTTACGGGGTGGAAAATTTACAAGAAGTTATCGATTTCTTCGAAGGCAAAGGAATTTTAGAACCCACGACAATTGACACTAGAGCCGAATTTTATAAAACCTTGGACTTTCCGGAGTTTGATTTTTCTGATGTCAAAGGTCAGGAGTCTATCAAGCGTTGTATGGAAATTGCCGCTGCCGGTGGTCATAATATAATTTTGATTGGTCCGCCGGGAGCAGGAAAAACAATGCTTGCCAAACGTTTGCCCAGTATTTTGCCCCCTATGACGTTGCGGGAAGCACTCGAAACGACCAAAATTCATAGTGTGGCAGGAAAACTAAAAGAAGTGGGCTTGATGAATCAAAGACCATTTCGAAGTCCGCATCACACGATTTCAAATGTGGCTTTGGTGGGAGGCGGAAGTTATCCGCAACCGGGTGAAATTTCGATGGCGCACAATGGTGTTTTGTTTCTAGATGAATTGCCGGAATTTAAGAGAGATGTTTTGGAAGTGATGCGTCAACCTCTAGAAGATAGGGAAGTGACCATTTCTAGAGCCAAGTTTACCGTGACCTATCCGTCGTCATTTATGTTGGTGGCGAGTATGAACCCCAGTCCGAGCGGTTTTTTTAACGATCCTGATTCGCCACAAACGTCTTCGCCACACGAAATGCAACGCTATTTGAGCAAGATTTCGGGACCTTTATTGGACAGAATCGACATTCACATTGAAGTGACACCGGTGCCTTTCGAAAAATTATCAGAAGACCAAAAAGCAGAAAGCAGCGTCGAAATCCGGAAACGAGTTACGGCTGCTCGCGAAATCCAAACGGAACGTTTTGTGCAAATGGAAAACATTCATTACAATGCCCAAATGAATACCAAACATATCCGAGAATATTGCGTTCTTGACGAAGTTTCGAAACAATTATTGAAAACAGCCATGGAACGCTTGAATCTTTCGGCACGAGCCTATGACAGAATCCTGAAAGTAGCGCGAACCATCGCCGATTTAGAAGCGGCTCCAAAAGTAATTTCTTCCCATATTGCCGAAGCGATTCAGTATCGAAGTTTGGATCGAGATGGGTGGTTGGGATAGTTCAGAAGGACCACAATCCTTTACAAAAGATGTTCTGACTACTCTAACTTTAAATCTAAAATCTTTATCTTAGAACTACATCTTTCACAACATCACGCCTTAATTCTTCGTTTATCATAGCGACAATTTTAGATTTTCCGTGACTTAATTCTTCTCTCAAAACAGCAGAACTAAGCTCAACATACAATGTCGTTCCTTTCAAAATCACATTCTTCGTATAATGGTTTACGCCGTTACCCATTAGGTTTTTCCATGCCTCTTTCACATCGATTTGATCCATTCCGGGTTGCAACTTATTGACCCGGATAATTTGTTTCAAAACATCCCCAACAGTGCTTTGATTATTTAGTCTTTTTGCCATTACCTCGAATATTTATTGGAGTTGCTTTTTTGTAATGATATTCCTTTTTTTCGGTATTTATTAGCACTAATTCTTTGTCTGAAACAGCAATTAATTCCTCACTCCATTTTGCATAAGGAGTTGCATAATCCAGAAAAACTTTATCATCATCAAAACGTATTTTTAGGTTTTCATAGGCATCATTCACCAAAAAACTACCATCCAATTGTGGCATTACTTTCTTCCTGAAACCCTCATTATTCTTATCAATCTGGAAATAATCATAGCTTTCGTTAATTCTATATTCTTTGTCGTCACCTTGGTCAAAAACTACTTTGTCTATTTCCCAATACCCATTAATTTTGGAAACATCATCGGGTTCTATCTTTTGCTGACAAGAGATAAAAAGAAATACTAAAAACAGAATGCCGAATGTATTTTTCATATTAAACCAAACTATTCAATTGTTATCATTATCCTACTTGCTTTTCATTCTTTTCATTAAACCAAAAATAAAAAAGCCAGCACCTAAAACCAGTAAAACAGTATACAAGAAGTTTTTTTTATCCCTAATGACATTAGCCAAAACAAACGAAACAACACTTAATAAATAGAGAAAAAGGGGACTACTATTTTTGAAAGAGGGAAAATTCATCGTGCTATTATTAAAGCTACTTTATTTGAAAAAACTATCTACAAACTCATATTTATTGAAAACCTGCAAATCTTCGATTCCTTCACCTACTCCAATGTATTTAACCGGAATTTGGAATTGGTCAGAAATCCCGATTACAACACCGCCTTTGGCAGTTCCATCGAGTTTTGTAACCGCAAGCGAAGTCACTTCGGTGGCTGCTGTAAATTGTTTGGCTTGTTCGAAAGCATTTTGTCCTGTTGATCCGTCAATCACCAATAAAACATCATGTGGTGCATCGCCAACTACTTTTTGCATCACTCGTTTTACTTTTGTCAATTCGTTCATCAAATTTACTTTATTATGCAAACGCCCAGCAGTATCAATGATGACGATGTCGGCATCTTGAGCAACTGCAGATTGTAAAGTATCAAAAGCCACCGAGGCCGGATCGCTCCCCATATTTTGTCTTACGATGGGAACGCCTACCCTATCTGCCCAAATTTGTAATTGATCAATTGCTGCCGCACGAAAAGTATCGGCTGCGCCCAAAACTACTTTGTAGCCTGCTTTTTTAAATTGATATGCTAATTTTCCGATGGTGGTGGTTTTGCCAACACCGTTGACACCCACAACCATCAAAACATAAGGTTTTGCAGCTATTGGAATATCAAATTCGGTAGCTTCACCTGAATTGGTTTCAGAAAGCAAACCTGCTATTTCATCTCGAAGAATTTGATTGAGTTCAGCGGTTCCAAGAAATTTATCTTCAGCTACACGTTTTTCAATTCGGGTAATTATTTTTAGGGTGGTATTCACACCTACGTCTGAGGAAACAAGAATTTCTTCCAGATTATCCAGAACATCATCATCAACCTTTGATTTACCAGCAACAGCTTTGGTTAACTTAGAAAAGAAGGATATTTTTGATTTTTCTAAACCTTTATCTAAAGTCTGCTTCTCCTGTTCGTTTAAGACTGATTCCTTTTTTTCGGATGAAAAGATTTTTTTAAAAAAACTCATATTTTAAAGAAGTTAAAAGTTAGAGGTCAGAAGTTAGAAACCGTAAACTATAAAATCATTTACACAAAGTTCTAATTAGAAGTGGTAAATATAGAAAATAAAAAAGCCACTTCCGAATGAAAGTAGCTTTTCTATATAATGCTATTTAGATTATTTCTTTTTCAAGAATTCATCAACTGCTTCAGGAGCCATAATAGATTCTACGAATGTATATGCACCAGTTTTTGGAGATTTAACCATTTTGATGGCTTTTGATAATCTCTTAGAAGCTGTTTGTAAGGATGCTACGGTTTTCTTTGCCATGATTCAAATTTTATTTATATATTGAAATCTTAAATGTGACCATTCCAGATTTTAAAATCGCTAATTATTATTTAATTTCTTTGTGAACAGTTACGCGTTTCAAGATTGGATTAAATTTTTTAATCTCTAATCTGTCTGGAGTATTTTTTTTGTTCTTAGTTGTTATATATCTTGAAGTTCCTGCAACCCCTGTTGTTTTGTGTTCAGTACATTCTAAAATTACCTGGATCCTATTCCCTTTCTTTGCCATCTTGCTATTTTTTTATTTTGGAATAGATTATTTAATAAATCCTTCTGACTGCGCTTTTTTCAAAACTGCAGCAATTCCATTTTTGTTAATTGTTTTTATCGTAGATGCCGCTACTCTTAGAGTAATCCATCTATCTTCTTCAGGAAGATAAAAACGCTTTTTAACTAAGTTTACAGAAAATTTTCTCTTAGTTTTGTTCATCGCGTGGGAAACGTTATTTCCTACCATCGCTCTTTTACCTGTAAGGTCACAAACTCTTGACATTATTCTTATCTTTTATCGTTATTCAAAATCAGGGTGCAAAGAAAAGAAAAATAAACGGATGAAGCAAAAAATTATTACAGATTTTTTAAAATTTCTTTCCGCAACATTTCCATACTCTTAACAACAGTCCTATCTATCACTTTTTCACGAGGTTGGCCAAAATTAAATTCTTCGACTATCACTTCTGTTGGCGTTGCCAATGCTATGAAAACTGTTCCAACCTCGACATCTGAATCCCCTTTTGTTGGTCCGGCATTCCCTGTTGTAGCGATGGCATAATCCGTTTTCATCATTATTTTAACGTTGATTGCCATTTGTTTTACTACTGCCGCACTAACTACTGAATGTTCTTTAATCAATTCTTCTGAAAGCCCCAAAACTTCAATTTTAGTTTCTGTTGCATACGATACCACGCTGCCCTTAAAGTATTCAGAAGCACCGGAAACCGAAGTTAAAACTTGTGCGATTTTACCTCCTGTGCAACTTTCGGCGGTAGATATGGTTTTGTTTTGTTGTCTCAAAAGATGCCCGACAATTGTTTCTATAGTTTCATCATCCTCATATCCCACGATGATATCCCCAATTATTTTCGATAGTGAAATTACATTTTCGGCAATAGATTTTTCCAAAGATTGTTTATCGATTCCTTTAGCCGAAAGTCGCAATCGCACCCTTCCAGTACTAGGCAGATAAGCTAATTTTATAAAATCGGGCAAACTATTTTCCCAATTTTCGATGCGCTCAGCCACCAAACTCTCTCCTTGACCGTATGTAAGTATTGTTTTGTGAAGGATGTAAGGTCGTTTGTATTCCCGAACCACTTTAGGGATGATTTCGTTTTCGACCAAATATTTCATTTCATAGGGAACACCCGGCAGCGAAATAAATACTGTATTTTCTTTTTTCATCCACATTCCCGGTGCGGTACCCACTTTGTTATGAAGCACAGTACACCTTGAAGGAACTAAAGCTTGGTCTTTATTAATTTGAGAAGCTTTTCTGTTCATAACACGCTCAATCAACTCAATTACGTGCTCTTCCACTTCTTTATTTATTATTAATTCGTCCCCAAAATAATCGCAAAAAGTTTTTTTGGTAACATCATCTTTTGTAGGGCCAAGTCCTCCGGTAATCAAGACCAAATCGACCTTGTTTTGAAATTTTTCAAAGGTGTCCAAAATATGCCGTTTGCTATCACTAATAGAAATCATTTCATAAATTTCAACACCTATTCTGTCTAATGATTTGGCTATAAAAGCAGAATTCGTATCGACAATTTGCCCTATGAGAATTTCATCACCTATAGTAATTATGGCTGCTTTCATTTTTGATTTAGGTTTTTTGATTTAGGAATTACTCCAGAATAAATTTTGAAAAGCGAGAACTTATCCCTTATTTAAAAGCAAGTGCTTTTAATTAAATTTTTTTTTACAAACCAAAGTCTTTTCTCAATTCCTTGATAGCCTCTTCCACCTGGTTCTTAACACTCTTAAAAGTCTCTTTTATCTCTTTCTTCTCCCCTTCAGTCTTAGTCCAAGCCTCAATCTGAAGAATTTCTTCGAAAGCTATATTTAACCCAAGCAAATCAAGGCTCGGTTTAACTTTGTGCGCATAAGCATAAGCATGTTTATGGTCTTTCTTCTTGATTCCTTCTTTGATTTCTATCAAATCTTCAGGGATTTCCGTAACAAATAATGTAAGGATTTGGTTTACAAATTCCGGATCGTTGTCTGAAAGTGCGTACACTTTTGCTAAATTGTAATGTAGTGCCATTATTTTATTTTTATACTAAATAGTTTATTTCCTTCCAAAAATCCTTCCAAAACATCTTCTGGTTTCACAACCGCAACACCTTCCGGAGTTCCGGTAAAAACAATATCACCTATTTTTAAAGTGAAATATTGAGAAACATATGAAATGAGTTCATCAATCTTCCACAACATAAGACTCGCATTGCCTTTTTGGACTGTTTTATTATTGTTAGTCAATTCAAAAGTAATATTTTCTAGTGAATTAAATTGTTTTTTGGGTAAAAATTCTCCAATTACAGCTGAACCATCAAACGACTTTGCTTTTTCCCAAGGCAATCCTTTCCCTTTTAATTGATCTTGAACATCACGTGCCGTAAAATCGATTCCCACACTAATTTCATCATAATATTTATGAGCAAACTTAGCTTCAATATGTTTTCCGACTTTACTTACCTTAACAATTAATTCTATTTCGTGTTGAATCTCCTGTGAAAATTCCGGAATTACAAAAGGATGCTGTTTTAGTAAAACCGCTGAATCAGGTTTCATAAAAACAACAGGTTCTGTAGGCCTTTCGTTTTGCAACTCTTGAATATGACTGGCGTAATTCCTCCCGATGCAGATGATTTTCATAATTTAGGTATTGGGTGTTGGGTATTGGGATTATCAATTACCTAAAACCTATTTTGTATTCAGTTTTCTCAGCTTAATTGCCGTCAACACTTTTTTTGTATATAAAGGGAAATCCGCATTTTGAATCCAACTGAAGTACCCTGGCTCTGCTTCTAAAACCTTATCTACTTTTACTCCTTTGTGTTTTCCAAAGGTAAAAATCTCATCATCGTCCTTATCAAATGCAATCATTCCTGCAAAATCCGCAATTTTTTTCCGGGTTGTGAATTCCGATAGTAATTTTATATCATTTTCCAATTCCGGATAACGATCTAATTGTGCTTTCATAATTTCATAGGTCGCCATCGTGTCCGCTTCGGCAGAATGGGCATTTTCAAGACTTTGACCACAATAAAATTTTAATGCTGCACTCAATGTTCGTTCTTCCATTTTGTGAAAAATGGTTTGCACGTCAACCGAAACTCGATTTTTCATATCAAAATCAACTCCCGCACGAAGCAATTCTTCTGCCAATAATGGAATATCAAAACGATCTGAATTATAGCCTGCCAAATCTGAATCCTTAATCATTGTATATACTTGAGAAGCCAATTGATTAAAAGTAGGTTCGTTGGCTACTTTTTCATCACTGATTCCATGAATAGCAGTAGATTGAGGTGGAATTGGGATAGTTGGATTGACTAACCAAGTTTTACTTTCTTTATTGCCGTTAGGAAAGACTTTGAAAATTGCAATTTCAACAATTCGATCTTTGGCTACGTCAAT
>JBIILD010000010.1:0-26930 GCA_044232845.1 Flavobacterium sp. | reverse complement strand
CTTAAAGATGTGACTCGGATTCAAGGGCCAAAAAACCACAATTCTATCAGTTTATTAAATATAACTTTAAGACTTTGTTTTGTTATATTTCTTTATGTAAATTTGTAACACAATAAGTAACAGATTGCTTCGCTGCTCTGCGTTGTGCTCACAAAGAAATAAATTATGAAACCAGACTTATTTCAAGCTCCAGATTATTACAATCTAGACGAATTATTGACGGATGAACATAAATTAGTACGTGATGCCGCACGCGAATGGGTCAAACGTGAAGTTTCTCCAATCATTGAAGACTACACTCAAAGAGCCGAATTCCCAACGCAAATCATCAAAGGCTTGGCTAATATTGGCGCTTTTGGCCCCTATATTCCTGAAAAATATGGCGGGGCAGGTTTAGACCAAATTTCGTATGGCTTGATTATGCAGGAAATTGAGCGGGGAGATTCCGGAGTTCGTTCTACGGCATCAGTGCAATCCTCATTGGTAATGTATCCCATTTGGAAATACGGAACCGAGGAACAACGCCTAAAATATTTACCCCAACTCGCATCGGGAGAATTGATGGGTTGTTTTGGCTTGACCGAGCCCAATTACGGTTCTGATCCCGGAAGTATGATTTCCAATTTCAAGGATATGGGCGATCATTATCTTTTAAATGGTTCGAAAATGTGGATCTCAAACGCCCCTTTTGCTGACATTGCTATCGTTTGGGCGAAAGATGAGGCAGGAAGAATTCATGGATTAATCGTGGAACGGGGCATGCCAGGATTTTCAACCCCGGAAACACATCATAAATGGTCGCTTCGCGCCTCGGCAACTGGCGAGTTGATTTTTGATAATGTAAAAGTACCAAAAGAAAACATATTACCCAATAAATCCGGATTGAGTGCGCCACTAGGATGCTTAGATTCTGCCCGTTACGGAATTGCTTGTGGCGCCATAGGGGCTGCAATGGATTGTTATGACACTGCATTGCGCTATGCCAAGGAAAGAATCCAATTTGACAAACCTATTGCCGGAATGCAACTGCAACAAAAAAAATTGGCCGAAATGATTACTGAAATTACCAAAGCGCAATTGCTGACTTGGCGACTCGGGGTTTTGAAAAACGAAGGAAAAGCCACAACAGCACAAATATCTATGGCCAAAAGAAACAATGTAAATATGGCTATAACTATTGCCCGTGAAGCTAGGCAAATCTTGGGTGGAATGGGAATATCGGGCGAATATTCTATTATGCGCCACATGATGAATCTAGAATCAGTAATTACCTATGAAGGGACACACGACATCCATTTATTGATTACTGGAATGGACATCACCGGAATATCCGCTTTTAAATAGTACTACACAACTATTGCAGTACTCATAAATCAATAATCAACAGACTTCTAGAAGCATTTATACCGATTGTTATTCCAAAATAGTCCAATGAAAATAGAACTATATGAAATAAGTATGTCGAAAGTTTAAAGTTGTAAAGCCACAAAATCCAATATTGTCAATAGCATTACAAAATCAATATGTTACATTATTTTGTTTGATTTAAAACACTACATTATTAGGATGATTGTTATATCATTTATGTATATAAATTAGTCTGATTTTGATTAAAAAAATAGCTGAATCCACATAGCCTTTTGATAAATTTTGGGGTAATGAACTCGTTAACAATTTCATCTATTTTTATTTTCAATTCATCCATAGATTTATAAATTACATTTGTTGTTTTTCTTTTCATATTGAGCCAGACTAATTCTGCTGGATTCAACTCAGGGGAATATGGTGGTAAAAATAGCAGTTGAATATTTTGAGGTATTATTAGATTCTTCCCTTTGTGGAATGCGCCATTATCCAAAATCACTATTTTATACTCCTGAGGATTTTTTTTGGATAATTCGTCCAGGAATAGTTGGAAATTATACCAAACACATTTATTATATAGTCCAAATTTTGTCCAAAAAAATATAGCTAAATCCGCAGATACTCATTACCTCTTTTTTGCTAGTAGTACTAACGACTTCTGTAATAAAATCCTCTATATCTTCCAAGGATTGGTAAAACTTGTTTGAAAATGCTCGTTTGTATTTTGCCCATATTTTTTCGGCAGGATTCAGTTCGGGAGAATATGGTGGTAAGAAAACTAAAACAATATTTTCAGGTATAATCAATTTTTTGGCTTTATGAAATCTCCCATTATCTAACACCATTATTTTGAGTTCATTTGGGTTTTCTTTTGAAAAATTCGTTTAGAAAAACTTGAAAATTATCGGCATTGCAATGAGGGAGTATTAACTGAAAATGGTCTCCAGTTATAGGGGAAAAAGCACCCGAGAGCCAAGTTGATTTAAAAACCTGTTGGAAAGTACAAATTGGCTTAACGCTAATAGAGGTAACTGACTTTCCGTTTCGAGTAAACAAACCAAAACGAGACTCGTCTTGAAAATATAAATTTATAGAACTAAAATTACCAACAGCATTTAGTGCTATGTCTTGGCAGATTCGTCCGAAGTTTTTTTAAAAGTATCCACTTGATTTTGATCTTTTTTGGCATGAATTTTTCGTGCCACTTTTACACTTGATTTAAAGTTTCTGATGCAGTAATAAAGTAAGGTGTTGTAATTAAAAACCTTGCCCGATTCTTTTTCAATCCAATCTTTAAGTTCAACATAGCCTTGAAGTCCATTTTGGGGGTCATTAAGTTTTGCTTCCAGCTTTTGGTGGTCAATAGCATTAAAAACAGATGGTTTGAAGCCTGTTTTTTTATGTTTCATTAACCCTTCAATTCCAGCTTTGATATATAATGTTCGCCAATTCTGAACACTGTTAGGGTTAACTCCAGCTAATTTTGCAGCTTCCCGTTTAGAAATCCCTTCTTTTTCATTCTGTTTTAGAATCAAGAGAACTCTCAAACGTTGTCCAATAAATGGGTTGGATGCCTTTAGTAGCTTTTTGATTTCTTTTTCAGGTTCCTTAATAATCATTTTTTTTACACTTGTCATAATCACTATTATATTATGGACCAAATATAGTAAAAAAAATCCAACTATACTAATTGGACTATATTATATTTATGTTTGGTATTAAAAAATAAAAAATATTTCAGATTGATTTACTCCAAAGCTTTACATAAAATAAAGGCATTTAATAAAAAGTAAAAAAAGGCAGGTAAAGAAACTAAGAAAGAATCTTTGATCTTTATTCTCACTCCAGAACCTAGAAGCATCAACAAAGTTAACCCCCCCGAAGCAAGAACTAAAACAGTGTGATTTTGTAAGCCTATAAATAAACCTAAAGCTCCCACCAATTCTAAAACAGCTGTTAGTGATCCATATTTTTCAAGTCCAAAACGTTTAAATTCATTTTTCATATTAGATGAAACAAAATAAGCTGTGCCATAAACAAGAAAGGAGATTGCCGAAAAGAAAATAAGGATGTTCAATAAATTCATGTAATAATTATTTGGAAGCCATTAGCGCTACAAAAAGGGATGCTACTAAAAGCAATAAAGAGGGTAGGTGTTTAGACCAAGGGTTTTTGACTTTGAAATGAAAAAATTGAGCACATACCATTAAAAAAGCCATCAAAAGGGCTGGTATAAATACCAATGTTGGTAACCATATTCCAGTAACTAATAATGTGGCCAATACAATTTTTGAAGCGCCAATAATAGTTCTCGTTAGGTCTGACAGTCCATATTGTTTAAATTCTTTTACGATGTTATCAAATCTAAAAATCCAAACATAACCTACAGACAAAGCGATAACAAGTTGAGCAATAGTCGAATAAATAGTCATAATTTTCTAGTTTAAGTGTTTTTTCTTTATTTTATAAATAGGAATAATATTTAATTTTTTTGCAATATTCAAATATAGAAATAGTATTTTTTTAAAACAACCCTTCAATAGATAAATATCATTGGCCGGTATCATAATTAAACGTTAGCCAGGTAAATTATCTTGCAATAATTGGGTCGAAATAAACCCCAACTCGGGGTTTAATATCGTTTATAATGATCCCAAGCACAACACTATTTATGAGTCCTTACAACAGGGTGATATCACCATTCATTTACTTTATTGGCATCCATTTTTATAAAAATAAAGAGTAAAATGGTAAAGCCCCAAAGCCCTGAGCCTCCATAGGAAAAGAAGGGTAACGGCACACCAATCGTTGGGAATATCCCCAATACCATGGCAATATTGACAAAAAAATGAATGAATAAAATCCCAGCCACGCAATAGCCATAGACTCTGCTAAATTTAGTTTTCTGTCTTTCGGCCAGGTAAATCAACCTCAAAAATAATCCCACAAACAAGCCGATTACAAAAAGCGAGCCTATAAACCCCCATTCTTCGCCTACTGTTGTAAAGATGTAATCAGTGTGTTGTTCGGGCACAAATCCACCCTTGGTTTGCGTTCCTTCAAGAAACCCTTTTCCGAACCAACCTCCAGATCCAATGGCTATTTCGGATTGATTGGTATTGTATCCAATGCCTTTCATGTCTACGGATTTACCCAGCAATATATTAAATCGATCCCTATGATGCTGTTTGAATACCTGGGTGAAAACATAATTCACCGATAGTACAAATCCAGAAATCAAGACAAAAAGAATACTGCTTAAAACTAAATTTCTTTCTGACAACCTTGACTTAAAATGAATAAAAGCAATGGTGATTAACACTAGCAGAATTACATATTGCGGTTGCATTATAAGTGTTAATACAAATAGTAGAATAGCTACAAATCCTGTCCAAACATACCATGAAGGCAATCCTTCACGATACAAAATAATAATAAAAATGCTATAAATCAGGGCGCTTCCCGGATCGGGTTGCGGCAATATTAAAATCACGGGAAGAAACACAATGAGTAATGCTTGTATTTGCTTGTTCACCTCCTTTAAATTGATTTGGGAATCACTTAAGTATTTAGCTAAGGCCAAAGCTGTTGCTGCTTTGGCAAACTCTGACGGTTGCAGCGTAAGGCTTCCGATGGCATACCAGCAGCGTTGTCCCGCTATGGTTTTACCGGCAACAAACAACCCTGCTAAGGATAGTAAGGAAATCCCATAAATGATGCTAGCGTATTTTTCATAGAATTTTCCTTCAACTGAAAGAACAATAAAAATCAGAGGAATGGTTAATGTGATAAATATAAGTTGTTTTTGATAAGTGCCTTCCAGGGAGGACAACGAAGAGGAATAAATGTTCAGCCAACCCATGAGTACTAATAAGCCATAGATGATGATACAAATCCAGTCGAGATTGTTCGTTATGCTTTGATTTTTCATTTTAAATGAATCACTTATTAATTTTCTTTAGTAGAATTTGAATTTTTTACTAGAGTGGTTACATTCTTTTTTAGAATGGAATCCCTTTTCCTAATTTCAAGTTTAACTGCCGCAGATTGCCCGCCTAATTTGGCATAACGATCTTGCAAGCTTCTTTCCAATATTCTTTTTTCCAAGTCGGTTCTTGTTATTTTATGTCTGAGGTATTTTTCGATCATTAAACTGGCAATTGGTCCCGCAATTGTTGCGCCATACCCCCCGTTTTCCACTAAAATGGCTATGGCTATTTTGGGATTGTCTTTCGGTGCAAAAGCCACAAAAATAGAGTGGTCTTCTAGTTTTGTTCTAATGCCACCAATCTTCGCAAAATTTTCAGCAGTACCCGTCTTACCACAAATATCAATGCCTTCCACATTCAAACCATGTGCAGTTCCAAGATTGTAAACATCGAATAAGCCACTTATCATGGGCTTAAAATATTTTTTGTCTATTGAGGTTATATGTTTTGTTGTAAATTTTGATTCTATTTTTTTGCCTTTAATAGTCTTGATGATATGTGGAGTATAATAATACCCTTCATTTGCCACGGCCGACATCATGTTGGCGAGCTGAATAGGCGTCATCAATACTTCTCCTTGTCCGATGGCATTGGATACAATGGTCTTACTGTCCCATTGCCAATCAGGATACATTTTTTTATAGGTTTTTGAATCAGGAACCTTGCCTTTTCTACCCGTTGGTAAATCATATCCCATAAACTGTCCAAGTCCAAAACTTTTCACATGTTTACTCCAAACATCAACGGCATATGGAGCACTCACATATTTATTGATGGTTCTCATGTAAGTATTACCAAAATAGGTGTTGCAAGAATTATAAATACCATTATGTAATTGGTGAGGGCCAGAACCATGACATTTCATAAACCGTCCTCTGGCGTAACTGAATCCATGATGACACATAAAAGTAGTTTGCTCATTTATTACTTTTTCCTGCAAACCAATAAGTCCTGTCAATATCTTAAAAGGGGAGCCTGGAGGATATTCTGCAAGTAGTCCCCGGTCATAAAGCGGTTTTGCTATTGAATCATGATATAGTAAAGTGTAGTTTTTAGATCGTTGACGCCCTACCAATATGGAAGGATCATAAGAAGGCGCGGTAACCAAGGCCAATATCTCACCAGTCTTAGGTTCAATAGCTACAATTCCGCCCCTCTTATTAATCATTAATTCTTCGCCATATTTTTGAAGTTCAAGGTCTATGGTAAGATTAATGTCTTTACCCTGAACGGCAACGGTATCATATTTTCCCTCCTTAAAGGAACCAATTTCTCGATTGTACTTATCTTTTTGGTAATATTTCACCCCTTTTATCCCACGAAGAATCTCTTCGTAACTTTCTTCAACACCTTGTCTGCCTATTAAATCCCCGCTGTTATAATATGGATTTTTGGCAATCAATTTGTCGTTAACTTGAGTGATGAATCCAAAAACATTAGCTCCAAAATTCACTTGATAATCTCGAAGAGAACGTTTTTGAATATAAAAACCTTCGTATTTTCGAATCTTTTCCTGAAATGCAGCAAACTCTTTTTTATTCAGCTGGGCTAAAAATACCGACGGCAGACGAGGACTGTACACCTTAGCTTTGTCGATTTTTTTAATGAAATCTTCTTTTGTGACGTCTAATAATTCACAAAATTCCAAAGTGTCTAAGTTTTTCATTTCTCGTGGTATGACCATGATGTCATAAGAAGGCTGGTTGGCAACCAACAACTTCCCCTTTCTATCATAAATATAGCCCCTTTCAGGATAATCATATTTTATTTTAATAGCGTTATTATCAGACTTTAATTTAAAAGAATCATTAATGACTTGCAAGTAAAATAATCGTATTACAAGTAATGCAGTTACAATAATAATTAAAGAAGGAAGCAAGACTTTTCTCATCTTCTATTGGGCTTTGTAAGATATATGATTATGATGCAGATGAGAATTGTAAAAATAGTGCTCAATAGGGTTCGAAGTAGGACATCCCAGAAGAAACTGATTCGAAATGCTTCCAACAGAAACAAAGTAGTATGATGAATGACAACCGAGAGCAGTATAAAAGAAAATCTTTCTGGGGTTAAATCATCATTTAATTTCACGGTTTGGTACTCATAACTCAAACCAAAAGAAAATCGGAATACGTAGGGCCTGTAATATGCTAGAATCACACAGGCTGCTGTATGAATTCCGCCTGAGTTACTGAACATATCTAATATTAGTCCGAGAAAAAAACCAGCAAAAAGGAGTCCGTATTTATTACCGTTTACGGGGTATAATATGATAAAAAGAATATAAGGGAACGGACTGATATAGCCCAAAAAATTCATATTATTGAAAATAATGATCTGTACCGTCAACAACAGTATAAAACGAAAAATATTGACGAACAAGGCACTATTCATTTTGCGCTGCTTTTTCTAGGTTAATAATTTCTTCGCGATCTTTGCTTTTTATGATATACACGTGACCTAGATTGGTCATGTCATTAAAAAGTTTAATATCCAAAGTGTAATAATTAGTTTGATTGTCAATATAGATTTTGTCAACAGTTCCGATATTGAGGTTTTCGGGAAATATAACCGATTGCCCACCAGTTACGATAGTGTCTCCTTTTCGAATGGCCGCTAATCTAGGGATATCAATTAATTGCACAAAGCCCGTGCTTTTCCCGTTCCAAACCAACGAACCAAAATGGTTTGATTTTTTGATTTTTGCGTTTATTTGGGATTTTATATTCAATAAACTTAGTACCGTGGCATATCTTGGGGAGGTATTGTCTATAATCCCTACAATCCCTAAACTATTAATTACACCCATATCCGATTTTACCCCTTGCAGGCTTCCAGAATTTAGGGTTAAATAATTCTCATGTGAATTATAGGAGTTGTGAATTACTTTTGAGACGATGATGTCCGTAGGATGCAAATTTTTTATACTATCCAATTTTGGGGCTGAGGCGGTGTCTTTAGCGTTAAAAAGAATACTTCTTAATTTAGCGTTTTCTTGAGCAAGCGCGTCGTTTTGTGTTCTTAAATCCAAATATTCACTGATATTACTAATTTTTTCATAAACTCCGCCACTCAAAAAATTGGCAGAACTTATAATTTTGCTTCTGTGATAGGAATGGGACTGAGCAGTGAGGAATAATGAAATACCCAAAAGCAGCAAAAACAGTAATCTATTACTGTTTTTTAAAATAAAATTAAATATTTGCTGCATTTTATAAAATTAAAATTTTTAAATGTAAAACCCCAATTTACAGATCAAAAAGCATACTAAATTTGAAATTTAGTCTTTGTTATTTTATAAGGATGCTTTTAAATTTTTGAAGGTTTTTAAGTGCCATACCTGTCCCACGAACGACTGCTCTTAAAGGGTCTTCGGCAATGTAAACTGGCAAATCTGTTTTTTGTGAAATTCTTTTATCAAGACCTCTCAACATCGATCCGCCTCCTGCAAGGTAAATACCCGTATTGTAGATGTCTGCGGCTAATTCTGGCGGAGTTTGAGATAGGGTTTCCATTACGGCATCCTCAATACGTTGAATCGATTTGTCTAAAGCTTTGGCTATTTCACGGTAGGAAACAGCTACTTGTTTGGGTTTTCCGGTAAGTAAATCTCTACCTTGAACGGACATTTCCTCTGGAGGTGTTTCTAAATCTTCCACAGCGGCTCCAACTTGAATTTTTATTTTTTCGGCAGTACTTTCCCCAACAAAAAGATTGTGTTGGGTTCGCATGTAATATACGATGTCATTAGTAAAGACGTCACCGGCAATTTTTACCGATTTGTCACATACAATTCCACCCAAAGCGATTACGGCGATTTCTGTTGTCCCACCGCCTATGTCAACAATCATGTTTCCTTTGGGCTGCATGATGTCGATCCCAATACCTATAGCCGCTGCCATTGGTTCGTGTATCAAATATACTTCCTTGCCATTTACCCTTTCGCAAGATTCTTTCACCGCTCTCATTTCTACTTCCGTTATGCCAGAGGGAATACAAACCACCATTCGTAATGCTGGAGTAAACATCCTTTTTTTTAGAGCAGGAATGCTTTTTATAAGCATACTAATCATTTTTTCGGAAGCATCAAAATCAGCAATAACACCGTCTTTCAAGGGTCTTATGGTCTTAATGTTTTCGTGGGTTTTGCCTTGCATCATGTTGGCTTCTTTACCAACAGCAATTATTTTTCCCGAAACTCTATCACGGGCAACTATGGATGGACTGTCTATAACGACTTTATCATTGTGTATGATTAAAGTATTTGCGGTACCAAGATCTATCGCAATATCCTCGGTCATGAAATCAAAAAATCCCATACGTTTTTTGGGTTTAAAAAGTTATAAATTTTTAACGTACAAAGCTAAACAAATTAATGTTTGAAATGACGTGTTCCTGTAAATACCATGGCAACTTTATTTTCATTACAATAATTAATGCTCAATTCGTCTTTTATAGATCCTCCAGGTTGTATTACAGCACTTATTCCGGCCTCTTTTGCGATTTGAACACAATCCGGAAAAGGGAAAAAAGCATCACTCGCCATAGAAGCCCCTTTCAGGCTAAATCCAAAATTTTTTGCTTTTTCGATAGCTTGCAACAAAGCATCAACTCTAGAGGTTTGGCCTGTTCCAGACGAAATTAAAGTTCCATTTTTAGCAAAAACAATCGTATTAGATTTAGTGTTTTTACACACTTTTGAAGCAAATAGTAAATCTTTAATTTCTTGGTCGCTAGGCGCCATTTCGGTAACGGTTCTTAGATCCTCTTTTGCGTCGGTAATCGTATTTCTTTCTTGAACTAAAATTCCGTTAAGACAAGTTCTCACTTGTTTTTGTGGCAATGCTACTTCGTTTTGAACCAAGATTATTCGGTTTTTCTTTTCTTGTAAAATGGCAATTGCTGCTTCGTCATAACTTGGTGCAATAACCACTTCGCAGAATAACTTATTGATTTCAGTGGCAGTTTCGACATCTATTTTTGTGTTGGAAATCAATACTCCGCCAAATGCAGAAGTGGGATCACAAGCCAAAGCTACTTTATAAGCTTCGCTAATGGTCTCTCTTGTTGCTAAACCGCAAGCATTATTGTGTTTTAAAATAGCAAATGTTGGTCCGTCATTTTTGAATTCATATATTAAATTGACTGCGGCATCCACATCCAATAAATTGTTATAAGACAATTCTTTTCCGTGCAGTTTTTTGAACATAGCATCAAAATCGCCAAAGAAAAAACCTTTTTGATGAGGATTTTCACCATATCTTAAAATTTGCCCATTTGCAATGCTTGTTTTGTATATGGTTTCGTCCGTATTAAAATAATTGAAAATTGCTGTGTCGTAATGGGATGAAACGTGAAATGCCTTTGTGGCAAATAATTTTCTGTTTTCTAATGTTGTCGCTCCGTTTTGATTGGTAATCAAATCCAAAAGCAAACTATATTCGGCTACAGAAGGAACAATTACAGTGTCTTTGAAGTTTTTTGCCGCCGCGCGAATTAGTGAAATGCCGCCAATATCTATTTTTTCGATGATGTCTTCCTCACTTGCTCCCGAAGCCACCGTTTTCTCAAAAGGATACAAATCCACAATAACTAAATCGATTTGCGGAATCTCATATTCTTGCATTTGCTGTACGTCGGTTTCATTGTCCTGACGATTTAAAATACCACCAAAAACTTTCGGGTGCAATGTTTTTACCCTCCCCCCCAGAATCGATGGATAGGAGGTGACATCTTCAACCGGAACAACAGGAATGCCTAGATTTTTGATAAATTCTTCGGTGCCTCCAGTGGAGTAAAAAATAACATTTTGCTCGTGTAATTTTTTTATGATTGGTTCCAAACCCTCTTTTGAAAAGACTGAAATTAAAGCAGATTTGATCGTTTTTGTAGTATTCATTTCGTAGTTAGAATTTTATGGTGCAAAAGTAGTTTTTTTAGATAAAAACGCAATGGTATTGTTCAACAATATTTAAATAATGAGAGCAAATTTTCAAGTGTATTTTTATTAGGTTCTTGAAAAATAATTACTGAATTTTACAATACTGCAAATTATGGCTTTATGTTAATTTATTTTCGATTGTTGAATGAGAGTTTTCGCTTTGCAATCAATGCTCTGCGAAACAATAAATTGCGCACGCTTTTGTCGTTGCTTGGCGTAACTATTGGCATATTTTCAATTATTGCCGTTTTGGCAGCTGTGGATTCCTTGAATAGAAAAATCACTAAGGATTTGAGCAGTTTAGATAAAAACACTATTTACTTGATGAAGATGTCCTTTGGGCCCTCAGCAATTCCACAATGGAAAAGGGAGCAATTTCCCAATATAAAATATGATGAATATATTTATTTGAAAGGCGCCATGACCCATACGGCACAATTGGGATACCAAATATTTACCAAAAGTGAATCTATTAAATTTGAGTCCAAAATTGCTAGTGATGTTACTATTATCCCCGTTTCACATGAGTTTATCGATATTCAAGGACTTGAATTTGGAAAGGGTAGATTTTACACCGAATCTGAGGCCAACGCTGCAGCCAGAGTCATTGTGATAGGCGATGAAATCGCAAAATCATTATTTGGCGAGACAAACCCCATCGGTAAAAAGGTGCGGTTGTATGGACAGCGATTTACGATAATTGGAGTTTTAACGAAGCAGGGGGTAAAGCTATTTGGAAACAGTAACGACACTTCAGCTTTTATTCCTGTTAATTTTGTCAGACAATTGTATGGTGATAATAACAAAGCATTAATAAATGTGGTAATTTTAAAGCCTCAAAAAGGAGTTGATATGGAAGCCTATAAAGCTGAAATCACTCAAAAATTAAGAAATTTTCGTGGCTTGAAATCGGGAGCAATCGATACTTTTTTTATAAATGTTTTCTCGGGTTTTACCAATTTAATAGACGGAATCATTTCGCAAATGAATCTTGTGGGTTGGATAATTAGCGGATTTTCTCTTCTTGTAGGTGGTTTTGGCATTGCTAATATCATGTTCGTTTCCGTAAAAGAACGGACTAATCTCATCGGAATTCAAAAATCATTGGGGGCAAAAAACAAATTTATACTGTTTCAGTTTTTGTTCGAAGCCATTATTCTTTCCCTAATAGGTGGAATCATCGGTTTATTGTTGGTTTGGGCTATTGCCATGATTTTGACTAGAGTGTTGGATTTTGAGTTTGTTCTAAGTATAACAAATATTGTTTTAGGAACTGGATTAGCCGCGGCAATCGGATTGATATCGGGAATTCTCCCTGCAATTACGGCCTCTAAACTAGACCCTGTTGAAGCAATACGAACGGGAATGTAATAGAAGGAAAACATTTTTGGTTATTATGACGTGTCGGTTGAGTTGTTGAACAACATTTCTTATCGACAGTTTGGACTGATTAAACAATAAAAAAACTGACGATAGTTTTTGAAAATTATTTTTTATTTATAAAAGTTCATATAGAATTTTAAGAATTTGTTTTCCCTAGATCTTTTGGAAAATATGCTATAAAACAAAGGTTCGTGAATTACGAACCTTTGTAAAAAAATCATTTTATTATTTTACCTTATTTCCCTTTTGTTTCATCAGTAAGCAATGAGCTGCACAGGCATGTAGTTTGTAATTTTTATGTACGGTACCCATACTATGCCCTTTCGGATCTAGTATTTCGCACATTTCTCCTTCAGTTTTTCCTATATTAACTACGTTTTCACCTTTTATGTTGTAGTACGAACCATTTTTTTTAGCCATCCCCAACTTTTTTCCTTTAGAATCAATAACATTCCCATTTTCATCAATAAAGTAAACAGTCTTACCTTTGCTGTCTTTCACGATATTTTCTTTGGTAATAAATCCTAATTTGTTACCCACGTAATCATAAACTCCACCCTTTTTATTGATACTGATTTTTTCATTTTGATTAGAGGTCGATTTGGTTTGTGCATTGGCACTTAACGAGATTGCCATTATAAACAATGTTAGTAATGGAACCACTTTTTCTGAAATTAATCTTTGAATTCTCATAATAACTTACATTTAATTATTCATCAGTTCCGCTGTTGATCGGTCTTCAGTTTCGCTGTTGCCCGATTGATATTTTCTAAAGTTTCAAATTTCTCCATCTAAAAATAGTTACAATCGCTGAAACAGGGCAAAAACTGACTTTATTAGTTTCAATTATTAAACAAAAATAGTTTTTTATAAAAAACTGATTTATAATTACATAAAGTTAATTAAAATATTTTTTAGTATTAAAATAATTGGATAATTTTTTTAAAAAATGAGATATAAAATTCTCTTAGTAGAAAATGAAAAACAGATCTTAAATTTCAGTTATAAATAAAAAATCCCGATTGCTCGGGATTTTTCATTTATCTAATAGTATTATTTTGTATCAAATCGAGGTACAAGTTAATCTTGTCTTTCAATTCTTTTCGTGGTGTGATGAAATCCAGAAAACCATGCTCCAGTAAAAATTCGGCAGTTTGAAAACCTTCCGGTAAATCTTTTCCGGTGGTGTCTTTTACCACTCGAGGACCTGCAAAACCTATTAATGCACCAGGCTCAGAAATATTCACATCACCAAGCATCGCATAAGAAGCTGTTGTTCCTCCGGTTGTTGGGTCAGTACACAAAGAAATATAAGGTATTTTTGCTTCAGCCAATTGCGCCAGTTTTACCGATGTTTTTGCCAATTGCATCAATGAATAGGCTGCTTCCATCATTCTAGCTCCGCCTGATTTTGAAATCATTATAAACGGAATATTGTTTTTGATAGAATGGTTAATTCCGCGAGCTATTTTTTCACCCACTACAGCACCCATCGAACCGCCAATAAAGGCAAAGTCCATACAGCAAATTACCAAATCTTTCCCTTTTGATTTTCCAACTCCAGTACGAACCGCATCTTTCAATTTTGTTTTAGCTATGGTATCTTTCAATCGATCTGCATATTTTTTGGTATCTACAAAATGCAGGGTATCCTTTGATGTCATATTGGCATCTAATTCCACAAATTCATTGTTGTCAAACAAAATTTCAAAATATTCGGCACTGCCAATTCTAACATGAAAGTCATCTTCCGGGCTAACCCAGAGATTACGGGCTAGTTCATCGGCATCAATAATTTTTCCAGTAGGGGATTTGTACCAAAGCCCTTTTGGAACGTCCATTTTATCTTCGGTCGCCGTTGTAATTCCTTTTTCTGTTCTTTTAAACCAAGCCATGTTTTTAATGGATAATGGATAATTGACAATTAATAATCGTCAATTATCAATTGTTAATTATAATGTGTTTATGTTATTCAAGTCAGCAAAAGCTTGTTCTAGTCTGGCATTGAAAGTGCTTTCGCCTTCACGCAACCATCTTCTTGGGTCGTAATATTTTTTGTTTGGAGCATCGGCCCCAGTTGGGTTTCCAATTTGAGTTTTTAGATATTCAATGTTGTCTACCATAAAATCACGAATGCCCTCTGTAAAGGCAAATTGTAAATCAGTGTCAATGTTCATTTTTACAACACCATAGCTAATCCCTTCTCTAATTTCTTCAAGTGTAGAACCAGAGCCTCCGTGAAACACGAAATCAACAGGATTGTGTCCGGTATTGAATTTTTGTTGAACGTAATCTTGTGAATTTTTTAATATTTTTGGAGTCAGCTTTACATTTCCTGGTTTGTAAACCCCATGAACATTTCCAAAAGAAGCCGCAATTGTAAATCTAGGACTTACTTTTAATAATTCCTCATAAGCATAAGACACTTCGGAAGGTTGAGTATATAATTTGGAACTATCTACGTCCGAATTGTCAACGCCATCTTCTTCGCCACCTGTGATGCCAAGCTCGATTTCTAATGTCATTCCCATTTTGCTCATTCTCGCCAAATATCCTTTACAAATTTCGATGTTTTCTTCGATAGGCTCTTCTGATAAATCAATCATGTGAGAGCTATATAACGGTTTTCCTGTTGCTGCAAAATGTTTTTCAGAAGCATCCAATAAGCCATCTATCCAAGGCAATAGTTTTTTTGCGCAGTGATCAGTATGTAAAATTACAGTTGCACCATAGGCTTCAGCCAAGGTGTGGACATGCAAAGCACCTGCTATTCCGCCTGCGATTGCTGCTTTTTCACCTACATTAGAGAGTCCTTTTCCAGCATTAAACTGTGCACCTCCATTTGAAAATTGAATAATAACAGGAGCGTTTAATTTTGCTGCAGTTTCAAGAACACCATTTATGGTGCTTGAACCGATTACATTTACAGCAGGAAGGGCAAAACCTTTTTCTTTTGCATATTTGAAAATTTCTTGCACTTGATCTCCTGTTGCAACTCCCGATTTGATAGTATGAGCCATAATAATTTTTTTAGTTTTTTTGTGCAAAAATAGGAATTAATTGCGAATTAGAAAGGATAATTTATTCCGAAATTTAAAACGGTATTAGCAAAATTATAGTCTTTAAACCATCGATTACCCATTTCACTCGCTGGATTATAGGTCTTAAATCCAAAATCAAATCGAATAACAAAGAAGCTTAAATCATATCGCAATCCGAATCCTGAACCTAATGCTATTTTTTTTATGTCTCTCAGATTTTTAAAAGTTGATTTTTCATCAACCACATTATCCAGTACATTCCATATGTTGCCGGCATCTGCGAATAGTGCCCCTTTTAGAGGCCCCAATATTTTAAATCTGAATTCAGCGCTACAGGCAATTTTCATGTTGGCTTCATTGAAATCATTGATGGCGCCACTGCTTCCCGGACCCAAACTATAGGGTTGCCAAGCTCTATTGTCGTTAGAACCGCCAGAAAAATAACTCCTTGAAAAAGGAATGTTGTTTGAATTTCCAAAAGGAATCGCAATCCCCAAAAAAGTTCTAACAGCAAACACCTTTTCTTTAGATAGATCCCAATGTTTGATGTAATCAAATTCCGTTTTTATATATTCCGAATATTCTAAATTGAAAATTTCATAATTACCACCTTGTTTTTTCTTCATATTCGAAGCGTTTGCAATCAACGACAACAGGGAGCCTGCTGATTCTATTTTTGTCTTAAAAAGATAAAAAGCATTGTCTTGAAGATTGGTTTTGGTAGTTTTTGTGAAGGTATAACTGCTGGCGAGAATAAAATCATTTTCCGTAAGCCGGAGTCTTCGTTCTTCATTGCTTTTTACGGTTTGAAAGTTTTTATCCCCCGGTGTTAGGATGGTATTTCCAGATAAAACATCATTGGTAAATCCAGCAGTTCCTTCTTCAATTTTCAAATTCCCATTTGTGTCAAAATAAGAGGGGTTTAAATTGTAGACTTTTCCAATCTCGTTCAAGGCATTGTAGGAAGTGCCATAAACATTAAAATAATTTTCCGCATTCAGGTTCTGAACAAATTGAGCGTTAAAAAGATCAAGATGAGCTGTATTATTATTCTTAGGAGTCCAAATATAAGATAAAGAACCCGTGAAGTTTTCTTTATCCAAACCAACATTTTTTTGGGTCGATATTCCCGCTGCGATCAGCGTTGAAGGAATCATGCTTTTGGAAATGATTCTTTCGGTAGGGAAAGGCATAAAAATTCTGGGTAAATTTAATTTAAAATCAATTCCATATTCGGAAACATTAAAAAAATTATTTTTTGGATTTGCCAAATCTTTTGAAGAACCGATAGTTCCTCGCGTTGCTATTTCTAATGTTTCGGCGCCATTAAAAATATTTCGGATAGACAGCGAAACAGATCCTCCAATACCAAAGTCTTGGATGTTTGAATGGGTGAAATCGAAAGAGCTTCCAAAACTAAATTTTTTGCGAGGGGTCAGATATATTTTTGCAATCAAAGATTGTGCAGTCGTATCTCTTTTATCTGCCTCATATTGAATGGCTGGGTAATTAAAAATTTTAAGGTTATTTAAATAGCGCGAGGTTAAAACGGTTTTGTAATCGGCAAATAAACCTCCTTTTGTAATAAAAACAGCGTCGGTTATAGCGCGTGGTTTGTACTTCAATTTGTTGTGGCTATATAAATGGGAATTGTTATAGGAAGTACTATCAGTTATTATATTAGTATTAGTGGGCGAGTAATCGGTGTAAATATGCACATCGCTAATTTTGTATATTTTAAATGGTTCGGTTTTAGTGGAATCGTTTTTTTGATAGGAATAGTCATTTATTATCAAATTCACATTCGCCTTATTCTCTTGGCTAATGGTATCGATATCAAAAGTCACATTATTAGGCTGAAAATGATACACACCATTGTTTCTAAAATAATCTGAAATCCTATTTTTTTCCGTATCAAAATAGGTCGTATTGTATTGTTTCCCATATTTTAAAAGACAGTTTGATTTTGTTGCCTGAAACATCGAGTCTAAAACGGGTGTTTGAATCGTTGTTTTTAAAGAATCTAAAAAATAGGGTTTTCCAGTAGTTACAGTATATTTTATTGTAGCTTTTTTAGCGCTTAAAGTATCTGATTTATAAGTTGCTTTTACATTAAAAAAGCCGTCATTAAAATAATAGTATTTCAGTCGAAGTACTGATTTATTAGTTTTCGCCGTGTCGATAATAACCGGTGGTTCGCCAGTTTTTTTCAGGAAATCATGAATGCCGTGATACCAAAAAGATTTCCCAAGCCGATCCACTTGTTTTGCCGAAAGCCATTTCGATTTTCGGGTGTATTTCCTTGGATTTTTAGCAAACTTGGCTTGGTAGGTAGAGTCTGGATTTGGATTGGCAAGGTTAAATAAATTCAACCGCAAATGATTGCCAAGTAGGCTACTATTTGGTTTTTGATAGAGTTGATTAACAACATTTTCATCTTTACTAGCTTTACCATTCACCAAAATTTTATTTTTAGTCAGGAGGTATTTGCCGTTTGGAACTCGTTTCACGGTATTACATGCCGCGATTATAGTTGCAATTAGAATAAATGCTGCTATTTTTGTGCTAATCTTTTTCAAGTGTTCGAAAATATTTAATTCAAAAGTACATTATTTTATGCTTAGTAAAAACCAAATAAAACTTATAACAAGTTTACAGCAAAAAAAACAGCGATTTGCCAATCAATTGTTTTTTGCCGAAGGCATAAAAGTAATTCAAGAATTGGTAGAATCAAATTTTGAATTGGTTCATTTGTACACCATCCAAAACGATTTTAAAGAAGTTGCGCAGGACAAAAAAACCTTAATTTTCGAAAATGAATTAAAAAAAATTAGCGCTTTGGCAACGCAAAATTCTTGTTTGGCAGTTTTTCGAATTCCAATCGAGAAAAAAATAATCGAATCCGGGTTAATTCTCGCTCTGGATTCCATCCGTGATCCAGGAAATTTAGGAACTATATTGCGATTGTGCGACTGGTTTGGTATTAATCAAATAGTGTGCTCCAAGGATGCTGTCGATATTTACAATCCAAAGGTAGTTCAGGCGACCATGGGTTCCATCGCTAGGGTGAATGTAAATTATATTGATTTGGAAAATTTTATTGGCCAAACTCAATTACCCGTTTTTGGCACTTTTATGCAGGGGAGTAGCATTTATAAAACAGATTTGCCTCAAGAAGGCATTATTGTTATGGGCAATGAAGCCAACGGAATTTCTCCAGCACTTGAAAAATTAATCAAAAATAGGTTGACAATCCCCCGATTTGGCTCCCTTCAGAAAACAGAAAGTTTAAATGTTGCAACCGCCACCGCAATTGTTCTTAGTGAGTTCCGGAGAGGATAGTTTCAGGGTTGCTGTTCCGATTTTCTAAGGTGATATAAAACAGAACATTGTTTTTTAGTGAAAAGTAAAATTGATGAAAATAGCTCTCGTTTTCATTGATTCTATATTGCCTGTGTAGGGGCTGCCTGACGGAAAAGAAATTTCCTCGTCGCGAATTAATTCGTCGTTAAGGCCAAAAACTCCCCTGATAGAAGGCGAGAAAATAAAATATTCAGAAAAGATATCGATGCCAAAACCCAACTCATAATTTTGAGTCCAAGGTTTTACCCTGAATTTTTTATCGCCATCAGAATTATCATCATCTGATTTTGAATTGCTCGATAAATTCAAGGTGGTCGATACCCCGCCTAATAGATAGGGTCGAATATTTCCGGTTCTAAGAGCCAAAAATTTCAGCAATAAAGGAAAATGAAGGTAGGTGCTGCTTACTTCCCTTAGTTTGTCAGAGGATGAAGGAGTAAATGGATTTGGTAGTGTTTTAAAATAACTATCAGGATATTGCAAATTCCTTGTTGTGTAGTAAAGTCCGGGTTCAAATCGCAAACTCACATATTCTTGAAGCTTTAAATCGGCTACAAGTCCCACATTGAATCCAGTGCTTTTTTTTATGAGAATGTCTTCATCAACTGTTTTGTAATCAATTTTGAAGTCGTAGGAATTAAAACCCAAGTAAAAACCAAAATATACCCTTTGTTTTTGAAAATTTTCCAAATTGATAACGGGGTCTTTGCTGAACATGCTTCTGGCAAATTGAGCGTGTCCTTTTATAGTTAGGGTCAATATAAGTAAGACAACTATTTTTTTCATAAGAAGCGAACTATTTTCAATACTATTTTTTGGTCGCCGAATAAATAGTGGCAACTCCGAATGTTTGCGGCATGGCCTTAACCTCTATAAACCCAATTTTTCTTAAAATATTGTTCAAAGTTTCACCATAAGGAAAAGCAGCTGACGATTCTGAAAGATAGCCATAAGCAACATCATCCTTAGAGAATAACTTTCCTATAATAGGCAATATGTTTTTGCTGTAAAAAGTATAGCCCTGCTTGAAGGGAGTTTTCTCTGGCACCGAAGTTTCAAGGATGACAAATACCCCGTTTGGTTTTAATACCCTTAAAATTTCCGCCAATCCTTTTTCTAGATTTTCGAAATTTCTAACGCCGAATGCCACCGTAATTGCGTCGAAAGAACTATCCTCAAACGGCATTTCTTCTGAATCAGCCAAAATCATTTCTATGGTGTTGGACAATTTGTTAACGTTAATTTTTTTTCTTCCCACTTCAAGCATTCCTGCCGAAATGTCCAAGCCAATAATTTTAGTAGCTTTAGTTTGTGCCATCAAAATAGCCAAGTCGCCAGTTCCTGTGGCGATATCCAGAACAGTTTTGGGGTTTGATTGGGAGACAATTTGCAACACTTTTTTTCGCCATTTTACATCTATTCCAAACGAAATGACCCGATTAAGAGGATCGTAATTTTCAGATATGGCGTCAAACATGTGTGCTATTTGTTCTTTTTTGCTTAGGGTTGAATCCTTATAAGGGGTTACTGTTTTCGACATTTTGCTGCAATTTGAGGCAAAGGTAGCCTAGATTTTTGGATTCTAAATTTATTTTTTCCGGACAAATGTTTGAAAAGTATAATCAAAAAGATGTCTTTCGTCTTTTGGATGAAACGTCTCGGAAGTTAACTCCCAAATTTCAGGATCTATTTCTGGAAAATAGACATCTGCATCAAAAGAATGATGAACCCGTGTAATGTCAAGCTGGTCAGCAAAAGAAATAGCTTGTTGGTAAATTTCGCCACCCCCTATAATATATAGGGTTTCATTAATTGGACAAACTGAGATGGCTTTCTCTATATTTTGAACAACGATACATCCTTCGTGCTCGAAATCATTTTGTCGTGAAATAATTACGTGAGTCCTATTAGGCAAAGGTTTTGGAAAGCTTTCAAAAGTTTTCCTTCCCATGATGATGTGATGTCCTGAAGTAATTTCCTTGAAACGCTTGAAATCATTGGGCAAATGCCAAAGTAAATCGTTATTTTTCCCTAACGCATTATTTTCGGCTACAGCCGCAATCATAATAACCATATTCTATTGAGCTTTAGATGGTGTTTCGTTATTTGTCTTCGTTTGCAGTTGATCTATTTTTTTTTGTTGCAAAGTCATAAGTCTTTCTATTTGCTCCCTTTCCCAATCTTTATTCATAAAACGGTCGGTAATGTATACTTTTATGAAATGGAGGATAAACAAGAACAACCAAAGTGTGATTACCCATGCAGCCCAATTTGAAGTAAAGCCAAAAACCAAAAAATGGTTGGCAATAAATAAAAAGATACTTCCCAACAAGAACAAAACAAAATGTAAATAGAGGCTCTTTATTTGGTTTATTCTTTTTCTGGCATATTCGTAGCGTTCGTGTTGATCTTTTTCCATTTGCCCAAATTTTGTTGTTAAAGGTAAAATTTATTTTGAAAAAGCACTATTTTTAATCGGTCATTATTTAATCAGAAAACGTTTTCCGTTTATGAATATAAAATAATAACCAATTATTATTGGGAATATGGCCGAAAATTAAGAAAGATTTTGCCGTACCCCTAAAACTTCATCGCAGAGGTTGAAATTTAAAACATCTAGGCTATCTTTGCATTATAATTCTAAAAATGAAATAGTTATGTCTGTAAAAAAACAATTTGTTAAAACAAAACCAGTTTGTAAAGTTACATTTTCAGTAGAAGCAAAAGAGGCGATTACCGCTTCAGTTGTGGGAGATTTCAATAATTGGAATCAGCAAGAAGGCGCATTATCCAAATTAAAAAATGGAAGTTTTAAAGGCGCTTTTGACATACCAAAAGAGGCTTCTTACGAATTTAAATACCTAATTGATGGTGCTTACGTGAACGAAATCGAATCCGATTCGTTCAAATGGAATGAATTTGCAGGATCAGAAAACGGTGTTTTAGACGTTTAATCATAAGTGAAAAATCCGCTACAAAGCGGATTTTTTGTTTTTATGATGACAGGATGGTAATGGGTGGCGCATTGGCAACAAAAAGCGCTTTATTATTGCTATAATCCAACTTTTATTTTTTCTATTGCCGCAGCGTATTCTGAATCAGAAAGCGTGATTCTTTGTGGATTCATTTCAAAAACACCTCCAAAACCATAACTGTCCTTGTATTTAGGTACCACATGCATGTGTAAATGCGATAGGGTATCTCTGCTAAGCTACGTATTTAATTTTATCAGGATTAAATGCTGCAGCAATCGCTTTGGCTGTTTTTGCCACATCGCGCATGAAGGCATTTCGTTGTTCGTCACTTAATTCATGAAATTCCACCGCATGGTCTTTATAGACCACATTGCAGCGGCCCTTAAGGGATTGCTCTTTAAACAAGAACAGTTGAGACACTTCTAAATCACAGATTTTAATCATTAAATTGTGTAATGTTTCGTTGTCTTGACAATACAAACATTCTGAAGCGGGTGTTGGCACACTAGTTTTTTATAAATAAATGATTTTTATTTGCGAAAGAATTTTAGGTAATAGTGTTTGGCAAGCCTAAAATCAAACCGCAACACTTCCTTTTATCAAGGCATGTGGTTCGTATCCTTCTAGGGTGAAATCTTCAAAAGTAAAATCAAAGATGTTTTTTATGGCTGGATTCAAAATCATTTTTGGCAATGGTTTTGGTTCTCGTGACAATTGTAGTTCCATTTGCTCAAAATGGTTGTTGTAAATGTGCGCATCCCCAAATGTATGAATGAATTCGCCTACTCCCAACTCACAGACTTGGGCAATCATCATCGTAAATAGGGCATAGGATGCAATATTAAAAGGAACGCCAAGGAAGATATCAGCACTTCGCTGGTACAATTGGCAAGACAATTTTCCGTCTGAAACATAGAATTGGAAGAAAGCGTGACAGGGTGGTAAAGCGGCTTTGTTGTTGGCTACATTTTCCGAAAAAGATTTTGAATTATCCGGTAAAACACTTGGATTCCATGCCGAAACCAACATTCTGCGGCTGTTTGGGTTGGTTTTTAGTTCGTTGATAAGCTCAGTGATTTGGTCTATTTCCTCGCTATTCCAGTTGCGCCATTGATGTCCGTAAACGGGGCCTAAATTCCCATTTTCATCCGCCCAGGCATCCCAAATTTTTACGCCGTTTTCTTGAAGGTATTTAATATTGGTATCCCCTTTCAAGAACCAAAGCAGTTCGTATATGATTGATTTAAGGTGTAATTTTTTGGTTGTCACCATTGGAAAACCTTCTGCCAAATCAAATCGCATTTGGTAACCAAACACACTTTTTGTTCCTGTTCCCGTTCGATCTCCTTTTTGATTTCCGCTTTCTAAAACGTGTTTAACTAAATCTAGGTATTGTTTCATTTTTAGGGTTTTAGGTTTTGGGTCTTGGGTTGAGGTTAAATCTGAGTCTTTACGTATTTTATTAAAGAAGAAATTCTTTTTTGTATTCGTTCGATGTTTTCAAGATGATTTTCCATTTGGGTTTTACTTATGAATTCTAAATCTACACAAAGAATTAGGTGGCTTTCCAATTCAAAACTTGGACCTAAACTTATTTGTAGATATCTTAAAAAATCTTTTTGGGAATCTTTCGCGGCTCCTTCGGCAATATTTGATGCAATTGAAATAACGCATCTTCTAATTTGAGAAATTAATCCAAATTTTTCATCTTGAGGCAAAAAATTTGTCAATAAATAGATGTCTTTTGTAAGAACTCTTGACTCTTTCCACACTTCTAATTCCTTGAAATTTCTCATCAATTCAGTTTTACCACAAACCTAAAACCCCAAACCCCACACCAAGAATTATCTTTTTGAAATCTCATCTCTAATTTTGGCCGCTTTTTCATAATCTTCATTTAAAACTGACTCATCCAGTAATTCGTTTAATTCCTGAAGGCTGTGTTTTGAGTAGGTTTTGCCGGACTGATTGCTTTCTTCCTGACCGCTAAAAGTTTGGGGATTCGAAAGGATATCGTCAATTTCTTGTGATTCCTTGTCGGCTTCCAATGAATTGTTTTTCAAATAAATTCCAGCTTTGTCTAGGATATTTTTATAAGTAAAAATAGGTGCATTAAACCGCAATGCCAATGCAATGGCATCAGAGGTTCTTGCATCTATTATTTCCTCGATTTTATCTCTTTCGCAAATAATGCTCGAATAAAAAACACCATCCACTAACTTATGGATAATGACCTGTTTTACCACAATGTCAAAACGATCCGCAAAATTCTTGAATAAATCGTGCGTCAAGGGACGCGGCGGTTTTATTTCTTTTTCTAAGGCAATCGCTATAGATTGAGCTTCGAAAGCACCTATGACGATAGGCAATTTTCTATCGCCGTCAACCTCATTCAAAATCAGGGCGTACGCTCCGTTTTGGGTTTGACTGTAGGATATTCCTTTGATGGATAATTTAACTAGGCTCATGGTTTAAGAATTGAAAAGCACCCGGTGCTTTTTTATAGTTTATTATTTTTAATGATAAAAAATAAAATGCAATTTTAATCAAAAAACGCGAAACAAAAAAGCGGCCTTAAGCAAAGGTACAATTATCTCGTTTGAAGGCAATACTATTTTTGGACAGAATTCTAAAATTAAGTATGGGACAATTTAAATGCTTTCAATTTTTCGATTAATCGAGGCACAACATCAAAGGCATCTCCTACAATTCCATAGTCGGCAACCTTAAAAAAGGGGGCTTCTGGGTCGGTATTGATAACTACTTTTACTTTTGAGGCGTTAATTCCGGCAATGTGTTGAATCGCTCCCGAAATGCCTATGGCAATATATAAATTGGCAGCAACAGGTTTACCTGTTTGTCCCACGTGTTCTGCATGAGGTCTCCATTCTAAATCGGATACGGGTTTTGAACAGGCAGTGGCAGCGCCAAGAACCTCGGCCAAATCTTCAATCAATCCCCAATTTTCAGGGCCTTTTAAGCCACGACCTGCCGAAACTACGATCTCGGCATCCGCCAAAGAAACTTTTCCGGTAACTTTTTCTACGGACTCAATCTTTACATTGAAATCACTTTCTTCAAGAGTTGGATTAAAATCTTCCTCGGCCAACGTCGATGAATTTTCAAAAATACCATAAGAGTTTTTAGCAAGGCCCAGAATTTTTATATCAGTTTCTATTTCAGTGATAGTAAAAGCTTTGTTCGAAAAAGCAGTCCTTTTTACCTGAAACGGGGCTGTATTCAAGGGCAAACCTACTACATTAGATACAAATCCTGCTTCTAGCGCAACGGCTACAAAAGGGGCAAGATAAATGCTGTCAGTAGTGGAAGAAAGTAAAATCAGGTTGGCATTTTCTTTTTGTGCCGCTTGTTTAATGACATCGGCGTATGCTTTTGCAGAAAAACCTGCTAACGTATCGTTGTTTACTTTTAAAACCTTATCGACGCCATATTTTGATAATTCCGAAACATCTCCGGCATTTACCGTCACTGCCGTAACGGTAGTCCCTAAGGAATCGGCTATTTTTTTAGCATAGGAAGCCAATTCGAATGCGACTTTCCTGAATTTTCCTCCCGAAGCGTCGGGAGCGGATTCTGCATATAATAAGATTGACATAATGATTTTAGATTTTTCCTCTCCCCAGCCCTCTCCAAAGGAGAGGGAGCTAGGAAGAAATTGTTACTATTTTTTTAGTTCTAATTCCCCTCCTTCGGAGGGGTTAGGGGAGGATTAAATAACTTTTGCTTCGTTGTGTAATAAATGAATTAGTTCGTCCAAATTATCCGCGGCAACTAATTTCACGGCTGATTTTGGAGCTGGTTTTTCGAATTTTATGGATTTAGTATTCACCGATGCATCAATAGGTTCTGCGACAGTTAGCGTTTTTGTTCTTGCCGTCATGATCCCTCTCATGTTGGGGATGCGTAAATCTTTATCCTCCACAAGTCCTTTTTGTGCACCAATAATTATGGGCAAAGTGGTTGAAACGGTTTCTCTCCCGCCGTCAATTTCTCGGATGGCTTTTACGTTCGTGCCCTCCACTTTTATCTCAGTGCAAGAATTCACGAAATTATAGCCAAGAATCCCGGCAATCATTCCCGGAACCATTCCGCCGTTGTAATCTAATGATTCTTTACCCGCAATAATGACATCGTAGGCGCCATTTTTTATGACCTCGGCAAGTTGTTTGGCCACAAAAAATCCATCTGCCGGAGTTGCATTCACGCGAATGGCTTCGTTCGCGCCAATAGCTAATGCTTTTCTTAATGTAGGCTCTGTTTCTGGTCCGCCAACGTTTACAACGGTGACCGTTGCGCCTTGTTGTTCTTGAAACCAAATAGCGCGCGTTAAACCAAATTCGTCGTTGGGATTGATTACAAATTGCACGCCATTCGTGTCAAATTGAGAATCACCATTGGTAAAATTAATTTTTGAAGTAGTATCAGGAACGTGACTGATGCAAACCAGTATTTTCATAGTTCAATTTTTTTCTTAAATTGGTTGTACAAATTTAGAATAAATAATCGAAATAATTTACTATGCATGCACGATACATGCGCAAGTCACAAATTCCCGACTTAATTGTTAGGTTTCGAATTTTATGACATTTTTACAAAACAGTTGGGATTGAAAAAGTCAATACAACTGCAAACGATATAGTTTCCGTAAACTACAGGAGTGGTTTTTTACCGATGCCTCAATTATTTTAAAGATAATTATGCTTCTAAGTAGTTTAAAATATTTAATTTTGCCGTTCGAAAATCACACAATACAACAATACAACTATGAGAACGATACAATTTAGAGAGGCAATTTGCGAAGCGATGAGCGAAGAAATGCGTCGCGATGAGTCTATTTACTTGATGGGTGAAG
>JBIILD010000030.1:0-14738 GCA_044232845.1 Flavobacterium sp. | reverse complement strand
TTAGCAATCATTTCATGTTCTAACACGCAAAAAACAAAGTTTTCGGAAGAAGCTTTGTCAGCAACATTGTTGGCTCCTGACGGAGGTCAAATTGCTTTCAGTACTATTGTTAAAAAACACAAGGGAAAAACCTTACTAATCGAGGTCTGGGCTTCTTGGTGTGGGGATTGCGTTAAGGCAATGCCAAAAATACAGGAATTACAAACCAACAATCCCGATGTTGATTATATGTTTATTTCAATGGACAAAACAGATAATCAGTGGAAAGAAGGAATTGCAAAATACGATTTAAAAGGAGAGCATTTTATGGCTAAGGATCAAATGAAAGGCGTTTTTGCAAAAGCAATTGATTTAGATTGGATTCCAAGATATATCATTGTTGATAAAACTGGAAAAATAGTGCTTTACAGAGCGACTGAAACTGATTTTGACCAAATAAATACCACCTTAAAAGAATTAAAAAAATAGAAATAAATTAAAGAAAACTAAAAATGAGAAAGAAGATTGTAGCAGGTAACTGGAAAATGAACAAAAATGCAGAACAAACTGAAGATTTATTAAACGAATTAATAGCAAAAATCCCTACGGAAAGCAATGCGCAGGTAATTGTAGCGCCTACATTTGTCAACCTGGCTTCAGCTGTAGATCATTTAGAGTACACGTCTATCGGAGTTGCAGCCCAAAATATGCACCAAGCAGAAAGTGGTGCTTATACTGGCGAAGTCTCGGCTGATATGCTAAAAAGCATCGGTGTAAATACCATAATTCTTGGGCATTCAGAGCGCAGAGCCATTTTTCACGAAACCGACGCCTTGATTGCCAATAAGGTAGACACTGCTTTGAAACAGGACATGACAGTTATTTTTTGCTTTGGCGAAGAATTGAAAGACCGCCAATCTGCAACTCATTTTACTATTGTGGAAAACCAATTAAGAGAGGGACTATTCCAAATAAAAGCAAAAGATTGGGAGAATATTATTTTGGCTTATGAGCCAGTTTGGGCAATTGGAACAGGCGAAACTGCTAGTCCTGAACAAGCCCAGGAAATGCATCAATTTATTAGAGAAACGGTTCGCAAAACTTTTGGAAGCGACGTGGCCGAAGATGTTTCGATTCTTTATGGAGGAAGCGTAAAACCAGATAATGCTAAGGAAATTTTTTCTAAACCAGATGTTGACGGAGGTCTCATCGGTGGCGCAGCACTAAATGCAAAAGATTTTGTGGCCATTGTGAACGCTATTTAAAGTAAAGTGAGGTATAAATTAAAAGAGGTTTGGATGCTGTTCAAATCTCTTTTTTTGTTTTTCACAATCCAACAAAAGAGATTCTTACCTTTGCAAAAATAAATTTTATGTCAAATATATATTTAGGCTTTCATTTTACGGTTGAACCAAAAGAGTTAGGTTCGGAAATTCTTATTGCCGAATTAGGTGAGCTGCCGTTTGAAAGCTTTATAGATAGTGATTTGGGTATAGTTGCTTATATCCAAAAAGATCTTTATACCGAAAAAATTTTAGATGATTTATTCATTTTGAATTCGCCAGAATTTACAATTTCTTACAGAGTTGAAGAAATCGACCAAGTTAATTGGAACGAAGAATGGGAGAAGAATTTTGAACCAATCGATGTAGATGGAAATTGTCATGTTCGTGCCCCTTTTCATCCAAAAACAAGCGCAGAATTTGACATCGTAATCGAACCAAAAATGAGTTTTGGAACGGGTCATCACGAAACCACGCACATGATGATTCAGCATTTGTTGGAAATAGATGTTACAGGGATGAAAGCTTTGGATATGGGTTGCGGAACAGCCATTTTAGCCATATTAGCCGAAATGAAAGGAGCCCAGCCCATTGATGCTATTGATATTGACAACTGGTGTTACTTGAATTCCATAGAAAATGCCGAACGTAATAATTGCAAACACATTACCGTTTATGAAGGGGAAGCCGCCTTGTTGAAAGACAAAAAATACGATTTGGTAATTGCCAATATCAACAGAAATATCTTGTTGAACGATATGCAAAGTTATGTAGAATGCTTAAATCCTAAAGGAACCCTATTATTAAGCGGATTTTACAAAGAAGACATTCCGTTTATTGATGCGTCATGCGTTGAAAAAGGATTGACTTATATTAAAAAGTTTGAAAGGAATAACTGGGTGTCTTTAAAATATGTAAATTAGTTTTTTGAAATTTAGGTTCTTAAAAGTAATCTTCAAAATCGCTTTCGAAAATCATCACTATATTTTTATTTAAAAACCTACAAATTATCTAAAAATGAGTACAAAAGAAAAAATAAGAGAGAAAGTTAGTCTCAAAGAGGCTACAACCATAAACAATGAAATTATAGTTTATAATGACGATATAAACACTTTTGACCATGTAATTCACACCTTGATTCGAGTTTGTCAACACACTCCTGAACAAGCGGAACAATGCTCTTTGATAATTCACTATAACGGAAAATGCACTGTAAAAACAGGTGTTTTAGAAAAATTAAAACCACAATGTACTCAATTGCTGGAAGCAGGATTGAATGCCGAAATAGTATAAAAAATTTGAAGTCATCAAATAAAAAAACAGGGTTTTCTTAAGAAAACCCTGTTTTTTTCAATAGAATTATATTAATGAGGCAATTTATCTCGTAACAACCCATAGAGGAAAGTTCCAAAAAGGGCCCCGAAAAGAACCAACAATACGGGCAAAAATCCTGCACCAAGTAAAATGAATATGGGACCCGGACAAGCTCCTACCAATGCCCAACCCAATCCAAAGAAAATTCCACCTATCCAAAAACGAGTAGAACCAAGTTCTTTGTCTTGAATCTCTATTGGTAACCCATCAATATCTTTTACGTTATTTCTCTTTATGATTTGGATTCCAATAATCCCCGTAATAACGGCAACCATAATAATTCCGTACATGTGAAAGGATTGAAACTGGAACATTTCATAAATTCTGTACCAAGAAATAGCTTCTGATTTTGTCAAAATAATTCCGAATACAAATCCAATAAATAAATATTTTAATGCGTTCATAATTAGAAAAGTAAGGGTAAAATAAAATGTGACATAATCAATCCTCCAATGAAAAATCCAATTACAGCTTTCAATGATTGAATTTGAAAGTTGCTCAATCCAGAAATGGCGTGACCTGAGGTGCATCCGCTAGCGTAACGTGTCCCGAAACCTATCAGAATACCGCCTACTATTAAGATTAATATCATTTTAGGTGATTCAAAAACAGCGTTCCCGAATAAAGCATCAGGCAACAATTTTCCCTTTGGAGCATCGATTCCCAGTTGCGCGAGCTGTGCAATTGTTTGTGGATTGATGGCAACATTTGAGGTATCGTCCATAAAATGATTAGCAACAAAACCCCCCAACATGGCTCCTAAAACAACGTTTAAGTTCCATCGCTGTGTTTTCCAGTCAAAATCAAAAAAAGACACTCTTTTTCCAATTCGAGTCATGGAACACAATGTGCTTAAATTAGAGGACATCCCAAAAACTTTCCCGAAATAAATCAGACAAAGCATGACCATTCCTATCAAAAATCCCGAAACGTACCAAGGCCAGGTTTGAAAAACAATATCCATAACTTAATTTATTGGGCTAAAATAATAATTCTATTTTAAAAAAAATCAAATTATTAAAGTATAATTATTGTTTATGGCAACAATACCGCTTAAATTTGTTTTATAAATCCTACTACAGATTTAAGTAGTAAAACCTAAACCCAAAAAAATAGATTCAAAAAAAACCAAATCAAATAAAACCATGAGAAAAATAATGCCTTTTATTCCTTTCTTGCTTCTATTCACATCATGCATAAGTACACGATCAACCCTTATGAATGTAGATAATAATGCTCCTAATCCTCGATTGGAAAACAACAATAGATTCGTTATTACCGAGTACAGCAAGGATAAAAGATATGGCTATGAAAAAGAGTATCCCATTAATATTTTTTATTCCAATACTAAAAACGAAACCATTAACCAGCAGCGCTATCTAAATGCTTTGGCAGGACCAAAAGGAGAAAAAATCACCTACACCAAATTAGAAAGTTGCTGTCCGTTTCCAACAAAGAGAAGCGAGATGGGAGGAGGATTTTTAGATGTATATGAACTACAATGGGATGGGCAACGAAGTCCCATTATTCTGTATTTGAATATTTACGAAAAAGGCGTATTAATGGTTCCCGTTGGACTCACCTTGAAGAAAAATTAATTGCGAATCCTAAATCGTAAATCACAAATCCTGACTATATTTGCCCTTTGAAAAATCAACTTATGAACCTACACCATATTCCACAAATAAAACATGCCGATAGCGGTAACTTCTTTCTTTTGGCTGGGCCTTGCGCCATTGAAGGAGAAGAAATGGCCTTGCGAATTGCCGAAAAGTTAATTGGAATTACCGATAAATTAGAAATCCCTTTCGTTTTCAAAGGCTCCTTCAAGAAGGCCAACCGATCCAGGATTGATAGTTTTTCAGGAATTGGTGACGAAAAAGCCTTACAGATTCTTCGCAAAGTTTCGGATACTTTTGGTGTTCCTACCGTAACCGATATTCATACCAATGAAGATGCGGCTATGGCTGCCGAATATGTTGATGTATTACAAATCCCCGCTTTCTTGGTTCGCCAAACTGATTTGCTTGTGGCTGCCGCCAAGACAGGAAAAGTAATCAACCTAAAAAAAGGGCAATTCATGAGTCCGGAAAGTATGAAACACGCCGTGCAAAAGGTATTGGATTGCCATAACCATAATGTTATGGTAACCGATCGCGGAACGATGTTTGGCTACCAAGACATGATTGTTGATTTCCGTGGAATTCCAACTATGCAACAGTATGCCACGACGGTTCTTGATGTTACCCATTCCCTGCAACAACCCAACCAAACCGCAGGTGTGACTGGCGGAAGACCTGATATGATTGAAACTATTGCAAAGGCCGGAATAGCTGTAGGCGTAGATGGAATTTTCATAGAAACCCATTTCGATCCTGCCAATGCCAAAAGTGATGGTGCAAATATGCTACATTTGGATTATTTTGAAGGGTTAATGACCAAGTTGGTCGCCATCAGAAAAACGATAAATACGTTTTAGATCTATTTTTTTAGAAAAAGAACCCAAATAGTGCCTAACTTTTTGGTTGCCTTGTATTGACAAACTTTTTTAATAAAAATAAATTCAGCCCACTTTATTTCCCATCTACATAATCCTGTAAATAGCTAAACCTTGGAGTAAGCTTTCCTTTTTCGGTCATTTTAGCACGTTGTAAAATTCCGTCCTTGTCTCCATTGAAAAAAGCAGGAATCACGAGTTCCATAAACATTTCGCCAAAACCTTCGCTAGCATCTTTTGGCAATTCACAAGGCAAATTATCCACAGCCATTACCACAATTGCCGCTGGGTGAAAAATATCTACCTCTTTATTTTCAATAGGCAAATAACCGTAAAAAGGCTCATCAATAGTTGACGACCTTAGTGTACAGGCGATAGAGCCTTCGACATCGCAGGAGATATCGGCAACGACTTTTATTTTACAATCCGGGGACTGAAGCATTTCTTGTGTAAGAATTTTTGGGGCTTCATTAGCATGAAAATGCGCAGTAATATATACATCCGAAACTTTAGTGAACCGTTCAAAGTCAGAAACATAATCCTGTGGATGATCAAAAAAATCGTTGAAATCCAAAACGTTACCGTCTTTGCGTTTATTATATTCCAATACATCAATTTGGACATAAACCGGTTGTGTGTAGTTTTTTGTCAAATAATTCTGGACTGAAACTTCAGTTATTTTGATAGCATCAAGCACTTCTTTTACCCCACTACCTACTTTTCCGGTTCCAGTTACAACGAATTTCAAAGGAGGTAAAACCAATCGTTTCAAGTGAGCAATTAAAGCTTCTTTTCCGGAAAGTGTTGCGGCTTTGGGCAATTTGAATAATTCGAATTTTATTCCAAAAGCGCGAATAGCATTGTATGCCCCTACAATTCCTGCATACTTTCCAAAACCAATTAACCTATGATTGTGTGCATCGACCAAAGTTTCATGATCATAAAAATCAATATTTTTCTCTAATAGAGCTCGCAATAATTGTCTATTCTGGGGTTGTTTTTTGAGCGTGTGCGAAAAAAAGAAATAGGACTTGTCGGCAATTAAATAGTCGATTGGAACCTCCTTAACACCAAAAAAGATAGAACAGTCACTAATGTCATCGGCAACTTCAATCCCTAAATTTCGATAATCCTCATCTGAAAAAAACCTAATGTCCGAACTTTCCACTTTTACAATGAGGTTTTGATAGATTTGTTTTAATCTTGCCAACTCATCAGGTGCAAATACAACTCTCCGGTCGGGAGGATTTTTTCTTTCTTTTATAATTCCAAATTTCATTTTTTTTCGTGTCTTTATTTAACCTTAATATGTGTTTGCATCATAAATATACCTTTTTTATTTGATACTTGATTCTTTTTAGTTAAATTAGATATCGAATAAAAAAAGCTAAAAGCTTGAATCTAATCCAGATACTTTTGTTTACAACAATTAAACAAAAAAGTGCTGTGATTTTTTCAAAAACAACAAATGAAAAGAGTTTGATTCTATATATTTGCCATTCTAGTCTTATAAAAATGAATTCAATAAAAAGCCCAAATATACTACAATTACTCGTCTTGATTTTAGTTTTAGGTTCTTGTAATAAACAGCATAAAGCCGAACTTAGCGATGCTGAACTTCCGGAAAATGTTTTACCTCAAATGAGACCTTTAGTCCATGAAGTACCTAAACTTACAACGGAATATGTGTCTTCAAAAAAAAGAGCTATCGAATCCTTTTATAATAAAAATTGGCCGAACAATAGTTTAAATGGCAGCTTTCTTGTGGCAAAAAATGGACAAATCCTATTTGAAAAATACGAAGGTTATGCCAATTTTAGAGACAAGACCATAATTACTGCAGACACCCCTCTCCACATTGCATCAATTAGCAAAATGATTACTGCAACCGCAATTTTAAAATTGGTAAGTTCAAAAAAAATAGACTTAGATCAAAAAGTAAATACGATTTTAAAAAATTTTCCCTATCCCATAGTTACGGTTCGAATGTTATTGAATCATAGAAGCGGAATGCAAAGTTATTCTTATTTTACGGATAAAAAGGAGCTATGGGACAGACATAACATACTTACGAATCAGGATCTTTTAAATCTAATGGCTACAAAAGACATCGGTCTAGAATCAAAAACTGGTACTCGATTTGCATACTGTAATACCAATTATGCCATGTTGGCTTTGATTATCGAAAAAATAACCGGCTTGTCTTATAAAATGGCGATGAAGCAAATCATTTTTGAGCCCCTTGGAATGAAAAATACTTTTGCGATGGATTATGATAGCGACCGAAGAAAGGTAGTGCCATCCTATAAAGGAAATAGAGTTGAAATAGGCATGGACTATTTAGATGCTATTTATGGGGATAAAAACATCTATTCCACACCACGGGATTTATTAAAATTAGATCGAGCAAGAAGTGCCCCAACATTTTTAGAACCGGAGTTACTCGAGCAAGTCTATACCGGATACAGCAACGAGCGAAAGGGCAAAAGAAATTATGGACTTGGGATACGAATGACGGAATTAGATCCAGGCATAACACTGTATTATCATAATGGTTGGTGGCACGGCAATACATCATCTTATGTAACTTTGAGAAAAGAGAATGTTACCATTATAGCATTATCGAATAAATTTTCAAGAAACCCCTATAACATTCGAAAATTATCCGCATTATTCGGGGATTATCCTTTTCACCTGAATAGTGAAGAAGAATAGATTCAGCCGATTAAATTCATGCAAAAAAGACTATATTTGCCAACTCAATTTTGGAATGATTTTTGACAATTGAGTATTAAATAAATGGGGTCGACTGGTTTTGACAGCAAGTCGAATTGAAAAGTAAGCACGTCGAGAACTGGGACAATTCTCGTAAATAAAAGGTTTCAAAACACATACACGGCGAAGGAAACTACGCTCTTGCTGCATAATCTGAATTATAGTAAGATTAGCCTCGTCCTACCAGGTAGGAAAGCAGGATTTACCTCGAAAGCTCTGGTTTATAGCGGTCGATAAAGGTGAATCGTAAATTTAAACCTAGATTTCCGTAAGCTTCGGGTGGATTTCGAAATTAAGAAGATAAGCAATGTGTGGCTGTTCCTGGCCTAGCACAAAGTCGAAAACCCAATTAGGAAATAAGCGTGTAGAAAGTTTTTTAGTTGCTTGTTTGGACGGGAGTTCGACTCTCCCCGACTCCACAATTAACCTTGTAAGTCAATGATTTACAAGGTTTTATTTTTTTAGTTGCCAATTTAGTTGCCATTTCTCTGTTTGACATGGCTAGTAGTTGTACCAACTTATAACTATCGATTAATCCAATGGTTCTGGTATAATGGAACAGTATATTTTATTTAGTTCAATTTTTATTGGACTATTTTGAAATAATAAGTGGTAATACGATGATCAAGAATCCAACGAGGACCTAAATATATGATTTGGCGAAGTATTGTTGATTTTTATTTTTGATTCTTAGAAGAATCACATTGATTATTTATTTCTTAAAACAAAAATAATTGATTTTCAGACACTTTTAAAATTCAACTTTTAGATAGTCATTATTTGATTACACGAAAAAATTTTCTGCTAATGAATTCAATTAACTTACCAATTCGTCCTGATTCCTAAAAACTAACTTCCCATCAAAAGAATCCAACAAAACAATACTCTCGGGTTTTATTTTACCGGCTAGAATCTCTTTAGACAATTGATTCAAAACATCTCTTTGAATCACCCGTTTTACCGGTCTAGCACCAAATTGTGGATCATACCCTTTTGCAGACAAATAAGCAACGGCTTCTGGAGTGGCATCCAAGGTAATGCCCTGTTGCGCCAGCATTTTAGTTACTGATTTTAGCTGTAAACCTACGATTTTGGCAATATTAGCATTCGTAAGCGGGGTAAACATCACGATTTCGTCAATACGATTGATGAATTCCGGACGAACGGTTTGTTTCAACAAACCCAAAACTTCCACTTTAGCGGCTTCAGTAGTGGCTTCAATGCTTCCTTTCAAATTATCGAATTTATCCTGGATAATCTGGCTTCCCATATTCGACGTCATAATGATTATTGTATTTTTGAAATCGGCCAAACGCCCCTTGTTGTCGGTTAATCGTCCTTCGTCTAAGACTTGCAACAAGATATTAAAAGTATCCGGATGGGCTTTTTCGATTTCATCCAGCAAAATAACGGAATATGGTTTTCTACGCACAGCTTCTGTCAATTGCCCACCTTCTTCATAACCAATATAACCTGGAGGCGCACCAACTAATCGACTCACGCTATGACGTTCTTGGTATTCACTCATATCAATTCGGGTCATTGCGTTTTCATCGTCGAATAAATATTCAGCCAATGCTTTAGCTAATTCGGTTTTTCCAACTCCTGTAGTTCCCAAGAAAAGAAAAGTTCCTACAGGTTTTTTTATATCCTGCAATCCTGCACGACTTCTTCTTACAGCATCACTCACAGCTTCGATAGCTTCCTCCTGACCCACGACACGTTTGTGTAATTCGTCTTCTAGATGTAACAATTTTTCTCTTTCTCCTTGAAGCATTTTCATCACCGGAATACCTGTCCATTTTGCCACCACCTCGGCAATATCTTCGCGGGTAACTTCTTCTTTTATCAAGGAAGTTCCTCCGCTTTGATCTTCGGCCAATTTTTTTTGTAATGAACCTAAATGTTCCTGAGCTTCTTTTATTTTACCGTACCTAATTTCAGCTACTTTACCATAATCACCCTCTCTTTCGGCACGTTCGGCCTCGAATTTAAAGTCTTCAATTTCTGTTTTAACGGCTTGAATATTATCCACCACATCTTTCTCCGATTTCCATTTGGTAAAAACTTCGTTTCGGTCGTCTTTGAGGTTGGCCAAATCCATTCCCAAAGCTTTCAGTTTACTTTCGTCTTTTTCGCGTTTAATTGCTTCGATTTCGATTTCCAATTGCATGATCTTTCTATCCAAAACATCCAATTCTTCTGGTTTTGAATTGATTTCCATACGAATTTTTGAGGCCGCTTCGTCCATTAAATCGATGGCTTTATCTGGCAAAAATCGATTGGTGATATACCGTTGCGATAATTCAACAGCAGCAATAATGGCATTGTCTTTTATCTGAACTTTATGATGAGTTTCATAGCTTCCCTTAATTCCACGAAGGATTGAAATGGCGCTTTCGGTATCTGGTTCCTCAATCATTATTTTTTGGAAACGTCTTTCTAGCGCTTTGTCTTTCTCAAAATATTTTTGGTATTCGTCCAAAGTGGTCGCTCCAATAGCCCGCAATTCACCACGAGCCAAAGCAGGTTTCAGAATATTGGCTGCATCCATAGCGCCTTCGCCACCACCTGCACCAACGAGGGTATGAATTTCGTCAATAAAAAGAACAATGTCCCCCTCAGCGGCGGTAACTTCTTTTACGACTGATTTTAGACGTTCCTCGAATTCTCCTTTGTATTTGGCTCCTGCAATCAAGGCTCCCATATCGAGTGAAAAAACTATTTTGTCTTTGAGGTTTTCTGGGACATCACCATCGACAATTCGATGGGCCAATCCTTCGGCAATAGCGGTTTTACCAACTCCAGGTTCACCTACTAGCATGGGATTGTTTTTGGTACGACGAGTAAGGATTTGTAATACACGTCGTATTTCTTCATCCCGACCAATTACGGGATCTAATTTGCCCATTCGGGCCAATTCATTCAGGTTTTTGGCGTATTTATTCAAAGAATTATATGTTTCCTCTGCTGATGCCGAAGTAACTCTTTCTCCTTTTCGAAGTTCGTCGATGGCGGCTTTCAATCCTTTTTCTGTTACACCTTGGTCTTTCAAAATTTGGGCAACCTTGCTTTTGGAACCAAAAATCGCGAGAATTAGATGCTCGATGGAAACGAATTCATCGTTCATTTTTTTGGCAATGATTTCGGCTTCGGTTAATGTTGAATTGGCCGTTCTAGAAAGCATAATTTCGCCACCCGAAACTTTCGGAAAACTCTGGATGGCGCTGTCTAAAATTTGTTCAAACAATGGAACATTTACATTTAGTTTTTTTAAAATGAAAGGTGCTACATTCTCATCGACTTCAAAAATAGCTTTAAAAATATGTTCGTTTTCTATTTGTTGTTGACCATGGCTTTGCGTCAATTGTTGGGAAAACTGAATTGCTTCCTGCGATTTGATGGTAAATTTATTGATGTTCATAATAGCCCCCTAGCCCCTGAAGGGAAATTCCTATTAGGGTGAATAGGTTTTAAAAGGTTATAACTAACTAATTTGTAATATTTAATTGATTAGAATATATTTGTTACATAATCTTCAAATAATTTTCTTTTAATAAAGTTACAAAAAAGAATGATAATTTGTTTTTACGAAGATCAAAATAATTTAAAATAAGACAATATGAGCGTGTTTAATTCTATTTTTGGAAAATCAGAAAATGAAAATTCTTCAACAAAAAAAATAAATTGGACACAATTAACTAACTTAGGTCAGTTAGATGAAATTTTTTCACTTTCCAAAGAAAAACCAATAGTGATTTTCAAGCATAGTACCCGCTGTAATATAAGCCGAATGGTATTGAAACAATTTGAGAATGAGTTTGATTTAGAGCCTAATGTTGAGGCTTATTTTTTGGATTTATTGGAACATCGTACTATTTCAAATGAAATTGCTACTCGTTTTGGTGTCTTTCATCAATCGCCTCAGGTATTGTTAATTAAAGGAGGGAAATCCGTTTATGATCTTTCCCATGGCGATATTGACGCTAGAGAAATCAAAATTAGGCTATAAGGAAATGCCATAGTGTCAATTTATTTCTTTTGAATTGGACTAACAATTTGAACGTTATGAAAAGTAATCGCCCCCTTTATTACTCCTGAAATTGTATTTCGCAGTGCGTCAATAATATGAATTTTCAATTCGCTTTTAGGGTAAATTAGGCTTACTTCCCGAGCTGGTTTGGGTTCTATAAAATGTCTTAATTTTAATTTGTCGCTTTCATTCAGGTTCAAAGTGTGCATATAAGGCAGAAGTGTTGTCCCTAAACCTTCGTCTGCTAATTTTATCAAAGTTTCAAAACTGCCACTTTCTAGTTGAAATGTATTTCTGGTGGTTATGTCTTGGTTTTTGCATAAATTTAAAACACTATCCCTAAAACAATGCCCGTCTTGTAACAACAAAATATCATCAATATTTAAGTCGGAAATTTCAATTTCTTTTTTATGTGAAACGCTATGGTTTACAGGGACGTAAGCTACGAATGGTTCGTAATAAAGGACTATTTCTTTTATTTTTTCATCTTCCAATGGAGTGGCGGCAATAGCCGCGTCAAGATGGCCGTTTTTCAAACGTAGCATAATTTCATCGGTGTTTAACTCTTCGATGATGAGTTTTACTTTTGGATATTTTTTTATGAAATTATTCAAAAACATAGGTAAAAGTGTAGGAGTAATTGTAGGTATGATTCCTAATCGGAATTCGCCACCTATAAATCCTTTTTGATATTCAACAATATCCTTTATTTTTCCCGCTTCATTTACAATATTTTTAGCTTGGGTTACTATTTTTTGCCCGATATCGGTGAGCTGAATTGGTTTTTTACTTCTGTCGAATATTAAAACGTTAAGCTCTTCTTCAATTTTTTGAATTTGCATACTCAATGTTGGTTGGGTAACGAAACATTTTTCAGCGGCAAGAGTGAAATTTTTATGCTCTGCTACAGCCAAAACATATTGCAGTTGAGTAATTGTCATTATATAGTATTTTGTGATGCAAATATAAAAACAATCAATTTAACTTATTGTCATAGTTCTTACTATTTTTGTTTAAAAATCAACCTAAATATCAGTAGGTCGAAAGTTTTAAAGTTGTAAAGTCAAAAGACCCATATTGTCAATAGGGCAGCTGTGAAAAATCTCTCAATAGGCATAATAGATCACTGGATTCCTCATATTAAAGATGTATTGTGTTTGCATCAAGAAATTTTAGATGCTATTGAAAACGAAACCGATCGGTTCAATACATTCGAATAAGGCAATGTGAAAGAGCAAGTATTTAATTTGACTAAAACCTCTATCGTACAGTTTGCCCGGAAAAATGGGCAAGATTTGACGCTGGTGGGTTGGACTTATGGTTTAAATTTGGTTTTCGAAACAGATTTGTAAGTTAACACAAGTTCTGTCAAGGATCTGGACAAAGTGTACCAATTAAAATTTTAATAAAAATTGCTTTTAGGCGATTTTTTTATTCATTTTCATCAAGGTTTTCATTGAAAGCCGAAGGTAAAAGCCTGGGTATAAATTTGATTAAAAGAGGGAGTAACAAACTACCGCCGGGAAGAAGAAATATAGTTAAAGATGGAACGGTTTTACAAATGTCCAATAATTGTTTTTTTACCTTTTTCTTTTCTTTTTCATCCAAATCTCTTCTAGTGGAAATAGCCAGTAAAAGCATCAATTCCTTGCTTTGAACAATTTCTTTTACCAGTCTGTTTTTGTTTCTTGTAATTAATTTCATGACGGTTTGCGTAGTTTGGTCATAAAAATGTTTGACAGGATTGGAATAATTAAAATAGGGAATCTCATCCTTATATTTTGAGATGAATTGATTTGTTTTTGCTATACTTTCGATTACAAAATCATCAGAAATAGTCATTAATTCTGCTAATTTATGAAGAAAATAAGCTTCATTTTTTTCGATAACTCCATCACTCCATAAAGCTATTCCAGCCATGTCAATGAGGTAGTTTTTTTCTAATTCGTTTGTAAAATAGTCAAGTTCTAGTTCCTCCATTCCAAAATTTCGAGATTCAATATTCACCTTCGAAAATTTAGTATACCGGACGGAAGACTCAAAAAGTTTAATCAATAAATCGTCATATTTAGATTTATTAGATTTTGTTTTGAGCGCAAGGGAAACAATATTGATGATGGCTTCCTCTATTTTTTTTAAATATTTTTCAGGAATTGCTCCGTGAATAAGATATTGACGGAATGCCAGAATATCAATAAAAAGCAATGCATTGGTTAAAATATGTGAGAAATTTTTACTTATAACATCGATATTGGTTTGAACTCTATTATCGATTATTTTTTCCAAGTTTAATGAAGGGGGAGAATCAGGCAGTACTTTTTTAAATAAATTAAAGCCTTCAGGATTCATTTCATTGTAAAAAGAAAGTACATCAGCTATGAAATTTTCAGTTTTGGAATCGTCTGTGGACAAAACATAAATACTAAATAAAGTATTCAATAGGGCAACTTTAGAAACTTCGTCTCCCAACCAAGATTTAGTATCTATTGGCTCAGCTGTATCAAATGAAACAATATGCCCATATATGAATCCAGTTTCTCTGACTTTTTTATAAAACGTATTCAAATTCTCTTCGTCAGAAAACAGAAAGGTTTTTTGTTTTGAGAAAAATTTGTCTATCCAACCGTTTGCCGAAGGGTTAATCATTTCTTTAATTTGATATCAAAAATATTTTTTGGTGAATATTGTTAATGAGTAAATCAGAAGTATAAAATTCCTAAAGTTAAAGGACTCAATATTGTTATTAATAACTGAAATATAAGCTGTTACATTGTTTTATTTGATTTAAAAAGATGAC
>JBIILD010000042.1:0-13025 GCA_044232845.1 Flavobacterium sp. | reverse complement strand
TGAAGTCAAATAGAAGTAAAAAAGTTTTTTTAATGGAATATGTATTTTTTATTCTTATAAAAGTGATATAAAATCGAAAATTATACGATGAAGATGCGGGTACCTTTTATCTAAATAGTTTTGAAACTACTATAGAAACGGAACTAAAACATTGTTTAATGCATAAATAGTAGTAAAAAGTTTTGGTCTAATTTAGAAAGAATAACCTGCTGTAAATTAGTAAATTGACGAATGAATCTAAAATATTTTTTTGTGCAAAAAAATATAATTATTCATCCTCATCTTCTTCATCTTCAGATAAATCACTTCCATTTAAATTATCCTCATCATCGTCATCATCATCTCCGATAATATCATCATCATCTTTAAAATCTGGTTCGTCAAGACTGTCGCCTTCATCTACGTCATCATCGTCCTCTTCGTTCTCGAGTCCTTTCATCGGTATAACTGGTTCAATATCCTCTTCGATTACATCATCTTCATCATAATTTTCAATTCTATCGGCAAGTTTTGTACTTACTTTTACCAGATAAATGGTTTCGTCGGTGCGAACCTCGACAGCTTCAACTAATTCATTTTGGGCATTTCTAAATCGGATAATGTTTGAATCATCATAACCATCAGGAAATCTATCGACCAAAAGGTTTAAAATCTCATGGGTAAGTTTCGCGTAGTCAACAATTACTCTTTTCATAAAGTTATTCTTCTATAAATCTAATAAATAAGCAAAAATTAATGGAGCAACAATAGTTGCATCCGACTCAATAATAAATTTTGGGGTTTTGATATCTAATTTACCCCAAGTTATTTTTTCATTTGGAACCGCTCCAGAATAAGAGCCATAACTGGTCGTCGAATCTGAAATTTGGCAAAAATAACTCCAAAAAGGAATGTCGTGCATTTCCATATCTTGATACAACATTGGAACTACACAAATTGGAAAATCTCCAGCAATTCCTCCACCAATTTGAAAGAAACCTATACCATTAGCACTGTTTTTTGGATACCAATCCGATAAGAATACCATATATTCAATACCGGATTTCATGGTTGACGCTTTCAGTTCTCCCTTTATTACATAGGACGCAAAAATATTTCCCATCGTGCTATCTTCCCAGCCGGGTACAATAATAGGCAAATTTTTCTCTGCCGCGGCATACATCCAGCTGTCTTTTAAGTCAATTTCATAATATTCTTCAAGAACTCCCGAAAGTAACATTTTATACATGAATTCATGGGGAAAATAACGTTCTCCTTTATCATCGGCCTCTTTCCAAATTTTGTAAATATGTTTCTGTAAACGACGAAACGCTTCATGTTCCGGTATACAAGTATCCGTAACACGGTTTAATCCTCTTTCTAACAAAGCCCATTCATCTTCTGGTGTTAAATCACGATAGTGTGGCACTCGTTCATAGTGGGAATGTGCCACTAAATTCATGATATCCTCTTCAAGATTTGCGCCCGTACAAGAAATGATTTGTACTTTGTCCTGACGAATTATTTCGGCAAAAATCTTTCCTATTTCTGCAGTGCTCATTGCACCAGCCATACTCACCATCATTTTTGCACCATTGGCTAGTTGTTGTTCGTATGCTTTTGCGGCATCTACTAAAGAGGCAGAATTAAAATGCAAATAGTGTTTTTCAATAAATTGGCTTATTGGTCCTTTACTCATTTTTTAAAATTTAATAATCCAAAAGTCGAAAAATTGAAAATACATATTCAAATTTAACGATTTTTTAAATTAATTCATTGTGGGATTTATTATTTATTTTTATTGTAACCTAATATTTTTAATACTTGTTCTGCGGTTTGTTGTTCCGAGAATATTTCGGTTGCGATTATCCCGTTTTCATCCTTATCAATCAATATATGTTTGGGCTCTGGTATCAAGCAGTGGTGCAGTCCGCCATAACCTCCAATGGTTTCTTGATAAGCACCCGTATTGAAAAACCCAATATATAGGGGCTTTTCTTTATTGTATTTTGGCAAATAAATGGCATTCATATTTTGTTCTGAATTGTAATAATCGTCGCTATCACATGTCATTCCGCCCAACAAAACCCTTTCATAAGTATCGTTCCAGCGATTGACCGCCAACATAATGAAGCGCTTATTAATTGCCCAAGTATCCGGTAAAGTCGTGATAAAAGAGGAATCAATCATATTCCATTTTTCCCTGTCATTTTGTTGCTTTTGATACAAAATTTGGTAAATGGCTCCACCGCTTTCTCCAACGGTATAGGACCCAAATTCGGTAAAAATATTGGGAACATCGACCTCAGCCTCATCACAGGCAATTTTGATTTGATTGATTATTTCATCAATCATATATTGGTAATCGTATTCAAATGCTAAGGAGTTTTTTATGGGAAAACCACCGCCAATATTTAGCCCATCAAGTGTAGGGCATTCCTTTTTTAGGGCCACATATACTTTGATACATTTGACTAATTCATTCCAATAATAAGCATTATCATTGATGCCGGTATTAATGAAAAAGTGTAACATTTTAAGTTCAAGCCTTTTGTTGTCCTGAATTTGTTTTTTGTAAAACTGAACTATGTTTTTGTAGCCAATACCCAGACGTGAAGTATAAAATTCGAATTTTGGCTCTTCTTCTGCGGCAATACGAATTCCAATTTTGAATTTTCTTTTGATTTTATCTTGTAAAATGTCGAGTTCTTCGTAATTGTCAATTATTGGAATGGTGTTTTTATGGCCATTATTAATTAATCGAGCAATGTTTTCAATATATTGGTCTCTTTTGAATCCGTTGCAAATCACATAAGTGCTTTTGTTTATTTTACCCGAAGCCATCAAATTTTCTACAATATTAATATCAAAAGCAGAAGAGGTTTCAATATGAATATTATTCTTGAAAGCTTCGTTCATAACATATTCGAAATGAGAACTTTTAGTACAATAACAGTAGTAATATTTAGCCTCATATTTGTTTTTCTCCATCGATTTACGAAACCAGTTTTTGGCCTTGTTGATGTTGTTGGAAATTTGTGGCAAGTAAGTGAATTTTAATGGAGTTCCGTATTTCTCGACCAGTTTCATCAAGTCAATATTGTGAAACTGAAGATTATCTTTATTTAAAGTAAATTCTTCTTGGGGAAAATAATAGGTTTGATTTATTAAATCAAAATATTTTGTATTCATTTGTATTTCAGAATTTTAGAATGTTAGCAATGTAAAATAAAACAAACTAAAATTCAAACCCTAATATTTGCATAAATAATTTGAAGCTTCTTACAGTCCGCTTTCAAATATTGAAATAAATTAAAAGTTCCTTTAATATTATAAAGACATTTCACTATTCTAAAAAAGGAATTATAAATCTCGTTTTTAATGGAAGTATAATTGCTTTGGTTTTGATTTTTTTTCATTGAAGCAAATGTAAAAAATATTATAGACGTAAAACAACGCTTTTTTGTAAAAAAAATTCAAGATTTATAATCTTGAAAAGCTTTCTTAATTAATTCATTTTCAACTGATTGATTTATTTTTATTTTCCCGATACCTTCTATCAATGCAAACTGTATATTTCCATACTCATTTTTTTTGTCATGAATCAGCAATTCCATTATGGGTTCAATGTCATTATCTTCAAAAACTACATCATTATATATAGCCTTTATTGCAGTCTTTATTTGATGGTATTCCGACTCATTTATCAATTTTTTGTGCAATGAAATATAACTTTCCAAAATCATTCCAATTGCAATTGCCTCGCCATGTAACAAGGTTTTCTTATTTTCGTTTTCAAGAAAGAAACTTTCGATGGCGTGCCCCAGGGTATGACCAAAGTTCAATGCTTTTCGGAGATTATTTTCGGTAGGATCCTGTATCACAATTTCATTCTTTATTTCAACAGAACGGTAAATTAGTTCATCAAAATCGGCAAAATCAATAGCTTTCAAATCCAAGAATTTTTCCCAATACTCCTTGTCATAAATCAGTCCGTGTTTCAGCATTTCTGCAAGCCCGGAGCGCATTTCGTTTTGCGGAAGTGTTGCTAGATATTCAGTATCAATAAGTACCAATTTTGGCACATTGATGACCCCTATTTGGTTTTTTAAATTTCCTAAATCAACTCCTGTTTTTCCACCCACGGAAGCGTCTACCATAGCTAGTAATGTAGTGGGGATGTGAATAAAATCAACTCCTCTTTTAAATGTTGAAGCCACAAACCCACCGAGATCAGTGACGACACCCCCACCAAGATTCAAAATAAGACTTTTCCTATCGGCACCAAGTTCTGTCAATACATTCCATATTCGGACGGAAGTTTCAATGTTTTTATTGTGTTCTCCTGCCTCAAATTCAATAATTTCAATTGTGAGTGTGGTTTCTAAATGGGGTAAAAATTTTGGCAAACAAAATTCATTGGTATAGGTATCAACTAAAATAAACAAATTGGAATACTTATTTTCTTTTAAATGGGAGTTAAGAGCTTTGTATCCATTTTCGTTGAAATAAATAGTATAATTATTGGCTTTAATGGTATGTAATGTTTTGGGCATGTTTTTGTTTATAGTTTTGTTATAATTGTTTTCTGAATTTTGTTAATTTTTATGCAAGGCTAAATTATAATAATTCTAGTGGCTTTCTAGACTTTATTACTAGATTTAATGTTTAATAACCTTGTTAATGATTATTTCTGTTTCCTACAAAGAAATCTATCTTACACCGAGACTCTCTTTTCAATTTCAGGACGAATTTAAACATTCGACATTAATTACAAAACAATTCTAGAATAATTCTGAATTCATACTTGGTATTTAAAATTAGTCCATTAAAAATTGAAAGGAATGAAATATAGAGCTGCATTATACTAAAAGGCTTGAACTAATCAATAGTTGTAATTAGTATCACTTGGAAATTCTAGCTTTAAAATTAAAAATAAGTCCCAAATTGATTCCAAGTAGTATAGTGTATTTTTGTAAAATTTACTAAAGGCAGGTTAAATTCGTATAATTTAATTTTTAGAATCATTAAAATTAGTGTCAATTCGTAATATTTATGGTGGAAAAATAATTGATGCAATTGCCAAGTTTGGAATCCTCAAAATTTTCAAATACACAAAATAAATCTTACTTTAGCATTTTGTAAACAACACCTAAATGATTAGCCAAACACAGTTCGAAAACGAATTACAACTCATTATACAGAACGGTATCCGCGAGGATGTGGGCGAGGGTGATTACAGTTCTTTAGCCTGTATTCCGGCTTTGGCAATGGGAAAAGCCAAACTGTTAGTTAAAGAAGATGGCATTATTGCTGGTGTGGCTTTTGCCAAAATGATTTTCGAATATGTTGACTCAGCCTTGCAAACAGAAATTTTCATACCCGATGGAACTTTTGTAAAGAATGGTGATGTAGTTTTTCATGTTTCAGGAAATTCCCAATCCATATTGAAAGCGGAACGCCTGATACTGAATTCCATGCAACGAATGAGTGCTATTGCCACCAAAACCAAGAAGTATGTTGATTTGCTCAAAGGAACCAATACAAAAATTCTGGATACCCGAAAAACCACCCCCGGATTCCGCGCTTGCGAAAAATGGGCTGTGAAAATTGGGGGAGGCGAGAATCATCGATTCGCCCTCTATGATATGATTATGCTCAAGGACAATCACAATGATTTTGCGGGAGGGATTTCTTTGGCCATAGCCAAAACCAAAGCCTACTTAAAAGAAAAAAATCTCGACCTAAAAATCATTGTCGAAGCTAGAAATCTAGATGAAGTCAGGGAAATTATAGAAAACGAGGGTGTCCACAGGATTTTGATAGATAATCTCGATTTTGATGATACCCGAAAAGCGGTAGCGCTAATCGGCGATACTTGCCAAACGGAATCCTCTGGAAACATCAACGAAGAAACTATTCTCAGTTATGCTGAATGTGGCGTAAACTTCATTTCTTCAGGTGCATTGACCCATTCTATTTACAATATGGATTTGAGCTTGAAGGCTTTTTAAATTCAGAAAGCAGATTTCAGAAAACAGATTCGATAAATTAAAAATTAAAATTATGAGATTTCAGGACTTATTGGCTCTTAAGAAATCTTTTGTTTAACCATCATTTCTCCAAAACAACAAGCCAAGCAACTACAAATAACCTTGGTGCCAAATCCTAAAATAGGAACTGATTTTCACTTGTTCTATGACGAAAAACCATTGGGAAAGGCAAGACCTGATTTAATCAATGAAACCATTTCTTACTATCAAACCGCTTCGGATATGTTGAAGAAAAAGAAGTATCAAAAATAATACTGCCTCAAAATTACTGACTAAAGCATCCCATTGTATTTCCTCACAAACCATTCTGAAACCAGGGAAATGGCAATTAAAACCAATAACCAAACCCAATCAATTAAAGGCGATTTGGTTACCATTTCTTTTTGAATTGCTTTGTAATTTTGATTTTCTAAAAGTGTGTTGATTAAAGCCTCGACTTGGTTCGGATAGTGAACTTTAGCTTGTGTTTGCGTTGCTAGTTGAGACAATTTTTCCACATCTGGGTTGACAAATTGTTTTTCGATATCAAAATCTAGAATTTCAAAATGACTTGAATACGTTGTTTTTGAATTTAATTCTTTGACATTAAAATCATATTGCCCCGCCAAAAGTCCGTCAAGATTGACTTTAAAAGAGTTGTTTCCCTTTAATAAATCGTAGTTTTTGGTCTGCTTTGTTTTAATATTGGAAACCGAAATTGATAAACGAGCCTTTTCGTCGAATTCGTAGTTTTTATTAAAAAACTGAGCTGAAATTTCTATTGCTTCCCCGGAATTGTAGAAATTTTCATGATTGATAACCAACGATTTTTTTGAATTATTGGAGGCTAAGAACTGAATGACTTTGTCGATAAAAACATCAAATTTTTCGAACGATTGATTGTCCACATGGCATTGCAAACGCCATTTCCAAAAGTTTTCTCCCAAAAGAAAAGCCGAACGTTTTCCCTGATTTTCGGCAAACGCCAATAAAGGGGAATTAGTTGCAATGCTTCTAATTTTCGACGCAAGCAAGGTTGAAACCGTTCCATTTGTGGTTACCGTTCCAAAAGAATTTTGCAATGGCGGAAAATTTTCAAAACCCAGATTGTCAATGGCAAAAAGATTGAACTGTGAATTAAATTCAGCCAAATAATCTTCTTTTTGGCCGCTCATTTTAAAAACTAAATTGGTTTGTTGTTGGTTCAAAAAATTAAAATCGGTATTGTTTCCTGTGATAACAAAAGTATTGATTCCTGCCAATTTAGTATTCTCGAAAACAGACTTAAATTCTGTAGTTGGCTGATATAAAATTAAAATAGTAAAATCTTGTAATGATTTACTATCATTAGGTTTAACTATAGTTACCTTACGCTGTGCATTGGTTTCAATTGCACGTTTCAACGCACCAATATCAGGGTGGTTTATTGCAGAAACAATTGCTACATTGGTCTTTTGGTCGATGATTTCAACCGCAAAATTTTTGGCGTTATTATAGGTGTTTTTTTCTTTCTCTTTGGATGAAATCTTGGCTACGAAAACTTGTAACCCCACTTTATCAGCAGGAAGTAAAACATTCAGCATTACCGATTTTTTCGATGATGAAAAAGAAACGGTTTGTTTGCTTAAAACTGAATTTCCTTGCGAAATACTAAAATCTGCATTTATACTTTTGTTTCCTGAATACTGCAAAAACACTTCCACAGGAAATTTATTTTTATGAAACGCATATTTATTAACATTTAACTGACTTACTTTTAGGTCCAAGAATTTAGTAGTATCCCCAAGAATCAGAGGATATACCTTGTTATTCGTGTCAAAAGAATACACATAATCATTCCCCGAAGTTTGGTTTCCATCAGTAATTAAAACCGTTGGAAAAATGGTGTTTTTATATATGCTTTTCAGGTTTTTGGCCACTTCATCAAGATTTGTCTGCGTTCCTTTAAAATTAAAACTTTCAGAGGATTGAAACTCACTGTCAAATTGATAGGATTGGACATCGAATTTTTCCTGTACATCTTTATTTTGAATGAGTTTTTTGTATGATTTTAATGCAGTTTCTTTGGCTTTCAAATCAATAATAGAACTCGAATTATCAACCACAATAGCTAAAGGTGTTTTTACTATTTCGAGTGTTTTTCTAGTAATTATTGGATTTATCAATACCAACAATATCGCAAAAATGGATAAGAAACGCAAAAAAGCCAAAACCAAGTTCACTTTTGACTTAGTTTTGGCTTTATAATAATAATGAAAATAGGACAAACCACTTGCTATTAGTAAAGAAAGTAGTAGTAATAGTATCGTGTTTGTTGTCATTTTATTTAGTATTCAGTATTACGAGTTCAAAGTTCAGCTGCTTGCTGAAAACTGAAAATTGCCAACTTTTTTAAGTAAGCATTCCTCCGCATACATTCAACACCTGACCTGTTATGTAAGCGCTCATATCTGAAGCAAGGAAAAGACAAGCATTAGCAACATCTTCTGTTGTTCCGCCACGTTTCAACGGAATTCCATCCCTCCAACCTTGAACTACTTCGTCACTCAATTTTGCCGTCATTTCAGTTTCAATAAATCCTGGAGCAATCGCATTGCAACGAATATTACGAGAACCTAACTCGAGTGCTACTGATTTAGTAAAACCAATAACACCGGCTTTCGAAGCAGCATAATTGGTTTGTCCTGCATTTCCCGAAACCCCCACCACACTACTCATATTTATTATAGAACCCGCACGTTGCTTCAAGAATGTTCGTTGAATGGCTTTGGTCATATTGAAAACAGATTTCAAATTGACATCAATCACTTGATCAAAATCCGCTTCGGACATTCGCATTAAAAGGTTGTCTTTAGTAATTCCGGCGTTGTTGATTAAAATATCAACAGTTCCAAATTCAGCCAAAACAGCATCTACAAATATTTGTGCCTCGTTAAAATCGGCAGCATTCGATTGATACCCTTTGGCCTTTATGCCCATAGCATTCAATTCGGTTTCCAATGCCAAAGCAGATTCAACAGACGAACTATACGTAAAGGCGACATTTGCACCATTTTTTGCAAAAACTTCTGCAATTCCTTTTCCTATTCCGCGACTTGCGCCGGTTATGATGGCTACTTTTCCTTCGAGTAATTTCATATTCTAAAATTAATTTATTTTTATTTTGAGTCTTTCGCCTTTATCTTTGTTCCTTTTTCACAAAGGCTATCGATTTATCAAGTTATTTAAAACTCGCCAAATATAAGAATAATTGTGGGTTTGAAACAAATACTCTTTCAATTAAACCTTTTGTAAAATAATTACTCTAAACGATACGTTTTAATATTTGGTTCTACCGTAAATGTTGTAAAAGTTATTTTTTTTTGAACAATTAAGGAAGTAAAGAAACATTAAGTAAAGGCCAAAACTTAATTGCTTTATTTTTCTCAATGGTTAAAATCTTTGTGAATTTTACTTTAAATACTTTAATTTTCATACAAACACCAGAAGAACCAAAAATTTAATTTTTGTCTAAAATTTAGACTAACTCCAAAAAGGCAATTCACCTATTTTTATTGAACAATTTGGCGATCAGTTAAATCTGAAAATGTATATTTGCAATGGTATTCAGATGAAAAATGCATTTTTAGATGGACTTGAAAAGTAGTATGAGTTCTATAATTAAGAAAGATTTTATCAATAATTTAGATTACAAAACGCCCTCAAATGCGGATTACTTAAATACTGTGCCGTAAAATTAGAATGACTTTTTAGGCCTGAAGATAGGCCAAAAGTTATTTTCAATTTTAACCCAGAGAATGGATAATCAAACCTAATAATCTATCTCAAATTTGTTGAAATTATGGTTGAAAAATGGATACAGCATAAAATGCCATCAACAATGTTATGAAAATTTACAGCTATGCTTTCAAAAAACAGTTTACAATTCCTCGATGATTTAAAAGCTAACAACAATAGGGATTGGTTTTTGGACAATAAAAAACGGTATGAATTATTCAAAAAAGACTACCATCAATTAGTTGCTGATTTTCTTGATGCGATAAAACCACTCGATTCGTCTTTAGAAATGCTCGAAGTGAAAAATTGCACCTTTAGAATCAACCGCGACATCCGGTTTTCAAAGGACAAATCACCTTACAAAGACCATATTGGCGTTTGGCTATCCAGCGGTGCAAAAGGCAAGAATCGTTCTGGCTACTATATTCATATTGCAAAAGGAGCTAGTTTTATTGCTGGTGGATTATATTGTCCTGAAGCCGAGGATTTGAAAAAAGTACGCAAAGAAATTAGCTATTTCTATGAAGATTTAGTAGCAATTATTAGCCATAAAAATTTCAAAAAAGAATTTGGGGATTTTGACCGAGATGAAAAAAATGTATTAAAAAACCCGCCAAGAGGTTACGAAAAAGAGCATCCTGCGATAGCGTTCCTGAAATTAAAAAGCTTTGAAACTTCCCAAAAATTTGACATGGAAGAAGTAACAAAAAAAGATTTTGTGGCAAAAATGAGCCAAAAACTAATCGTCTTAAAACCCTTGAACGATTTCATTAATAGAGCCTTAACTTCAGAGGAGTAATTGTCAAAAATGGAAAAAAGAAAGATACTTTTTCTGGGGGAAACCTATAGAGCCGACGCTATTACCTGGATGAATGGACTCAAACAATTTGGAGATTTTGAAATTATCACTTGGGAATTGACAACACCCAGCTCTACTTTTTTTAGCCGATTACTCCGAATTTTAGAATTTGCCACGGCTATTTTTCAAATCCGAAAAATAGTCAAACAGCAGCAACCCGATATGGTTATTGCTGAAAGAACTACAAGTTATGGCTTTCTCGCGGTGCTAACAGGAGTAAAACCGGTGGCCATTGCGCAGCAAGGCAGAACCGATTTATGGCCCGAAAAATCTATCTTAATGCCATTCAAAAAAATGATTCAGCAGTATGCGTTCCAAAAAGCCGACTTAATTCACGCTTGGGGTCCCGTAATGACCATTTCAATGAAAGCCGCTAATGTTGATATGAAAAAAGTGTTGGTTTTGCCAAAAGGAATCGATTTGGTTCAATTTGGAAATAAAAACAATACCAATTCCAAAAAAATAAGGGCTATCGTTACCCGTTCGTTGTTGCCCGAATACCGCCACGAGGTCATCTTAAAAGCTTTTGGTATTTTAAACCAAAAAGGGATAGATTTCGAATTGACCATTGTGGGCGATGGAAAACTACTACCGTTGTTAATAGAATTAGCAACAAAATTAAAAATGGAAAAAAAGGTGAATTTTACGGGTCGGATTCCAAACACAAAATTACCGGAACTGTTACAAGAATCTAATTTTTACATCAGCATGCCTATAACCGAAGGAGTTTCGGCTTCCTTGTTTGAAGCTTTGGCTTCGGGTTGTTATCCGATAGTGACTGATATTGCAGGGAATCAAAGCTGGATAAAACACCGTGAAAACGGCCAATTAATAGCCATTGATGATTCAAAAATGCTTGCCGAAGAAATACTATGGTCCTTCGAAAACAGGGAACATCGAAACGCTGCCGTTTTAAAAAACAGGCAATTTGTGGAAGAAAATGTAGATTACCATATCAACATGAAAATAATTGCCGACAAATACCACGAATTAATTAACACCTCAAAACTGATGGGTCTAAATTCCGTTTTGTGAAATATTAGTGTACTTTTGAAATATTAATGCTAACATTGTTCCAACAACTTGTTTTATGCAAATAAGAACTGATTTTTCTCTAAAAAACTACAATACTTTTGGTATCGAAGCCAAAGCAACGCAATTTGTGGCGGTACACAATTTAGAAGAATTAAGAACCGTTTTAGCAGAAAATAAATCCCAAAAGAAGTTTATTCTTGGTGGCGGCAGCAACATGCTTCTAACTAAAGACATTGATGCCTTGGTGATTCACATCGATTTTAAGGGCAAAAAAATTATCCAGGAAAATGAAGATGCAGTATGGGTTGAATGCCAAGCTGGCGAAAACTGGCACGAATTCGTGCTTTGGACTATTGATAATAACTTTGGCGGATTAGAAAACATGTCGCTTATTCCCGGCAATGTAGGCACAACCCCAGTGCAAAACATTGGTGCTTATGGTACTGAAATCAAAGACACCTTGACGTTCTGCAATGCGATGATTATTGAAAATCAGGACATGGAAACGTTCACCAAAGACGCCTGTCATTTCGGATATCGGGAAAGTGTTTTTAAGAACGAAGCAAAAGACCAATACATTATAACTTCGGTGGTATTCGAATTGACCAAACGCAACCATAGAATCAATACTTCCTATGGAGATATAACGGCGGAGTTAAACAAAAAAAATATTACAAATCCGACTTTAAAAGACGTGAGCGATGCGGTAATTGCCATTAGACAAAGTAAATTACCCGACCCGAAAGAATTGGGAAACAGTGGAAGTTTCTTCAAAAACCCCATTCTTTTGAAAACTGATTTCGAAAAAATACACCAACAATTTCCAGAAATGAAATACTATGAAGTTTCTGATACCGAAGTAAAGGTTCCCGCGGGATGGCTCATTGAACAGGCAGGTTTCAAGGGAAAACGTTTTGGAGATGCCGGAATTCATAAAAACCAAGCCTTGGTACTAGTAAATTATGGCAAGGCAACGGGACAAGAAATTCTAGCCGTTTCTGAAACTATTCAAGAGACTATCTTTAATACTTTTGGCATTCATATCGAAGCCGAAGTGAATGTGATTTAGATTTTTGATTTTTAGGTTCCTATTTTTGGATTTGGATTTCAAAAATCCTAAAATTAATTCCCATTTGACAATGAATAATTGCTTCGCCAGTTCGCAAAAAGAATGTTTGCTCGTGTGACAATTGATAATTACCTTTGCTCAGATTCTAAAAAAGAAGCCGAACCCTTATGTTGACCCTTACTTTATACTTTTTTATAGTTGTAGTTGCGATACAACTTTCGTATTATCTATTTGTTTTTGGGAAATTTGCTTTTGCCAAAGCCCAAAAATCGAC
>JBIILD010000009.1:0-27796 GCA_044232845.1 Flavobacterium sp. | reverse complement strand
GAATCGAATTTCAAGTCTATTCCTAGTGTCATTGTTCAGCGGAGTCCTTACTCTTAGCGCCTACAAATTGTTATTTGACAACAATGGCTATTTTTCTACTAACAAAAACTCCATTGTAACTGATGCTTCCAATTCCTATGGAAGAACGGTTGGATTATCAGCAGAGGCGGTCGACTTTACTGAAGCTGCCGACAAGACCATTCATACTGTGGTTCACGTAAAAAATGTGTCTCGACAAACCATCAACAATCCTTTGATGGAATTCTTTTATGGCTTTGGCGGACAACAATCCCAAGAGCAAGTAGGCACGGGTTCAGGAGTAATTATTTCTGAAGATGGGTATATTGTCACCAATAACCATGTGGTGAAAAACGCCTCGGAAATTGAAATCACTTTGAATAATAAAAAATCATATCCCGCAAAACTAATAGGAACCGATTCTAAAATGGACATTGCCTTATTAAAAATAACGACTGAAGAAAAGTTGCCATATTCTGCTTTTGCCAATTCTGATTCGGTAAAAATTGGTGAATGGGTATTGGCGGTTGGAAACCCTTACAACCTAACCTCAACCGTAACGGCAGGAATTGTTTCGGCCAAAGCCAGAAATTTAGACACAGGAGGTATCCAATCTTTTCTTCAAACGGATGCCGCCGTAAATCCAGGAAATAGTGGCGGCGCCTTAGTAAATACAAGAGGAGAACTCATCGGAATCAACACCATGATTTCGTCACCAACAGGAAGTTACACAGGATATTCTTTTGCGATTCCTTCTAATATTACCCGAAAAATAATCGAGGATATTATGGAATTTGGAAACGTTCAAAGAGGTATTTTAGGAGTTGAAGGAGGCGAATTAAATGCTACCGCTTCCAAAGAATTGGGCGTTACCGAAACTCAAGGTTTTTACATCAAAAAAGTGAATACAAAATCTGGAGCCGAGAAAGCAGGACTTCAAAAAGGGGATATTATCATAAAATTAGACGCGCAAAACGTGGCTACTTTTGCCGATCTTTCAGGGTACATCAACACAAAAAGACCTAACGATAAGGTGCAAGTAACCTTTATTAGGGATGGAAAAAACAAAGTGGTTCCCGTTATTTTAAGCAAAAACGAATTGTTTGGCACAGAATTCAAAGGAATGGAATTAGAGAACATTGACGCCAACGATAAAAAGAAATTCCATTTGGATTATGGCGTAAAAATTAAGTCGCTGACCAACCCCAATCTAAAACAATATGAAGCGGAACTGATTGGAAATATTATTTTAAAAATTGATACCGTCAAAGCTACTGATATCGAAACGGTTTCCAAATTATTAAACGATAAAGGCGAAAACCAAAGTATTCGAATTGAAATGTTGAGCAAAAACGGACAATTATTACAAATTATCCTTTAACATTACCAACCCAAAAATAAAAACCGTCCCGATGATAAATCAGGACGGTTTTTTTATAGCTCTTTTATACCAAATAAGCTTCAAATTATACCAATTAGAAATATAAAATAGTTTTTTTGTTTATCCTCACCCCATCCCTCTCCAAACCTGTCTGCCGACAGGCAGAGGAGAGGGAGTAAAGATTGGATTATTTTATAAGTCTAAATGGTAATATTCAATAGATAATTAACTAAACCTCTTTACTCCTTAGGTTTGGTCAAATAGTAGATCGGAATACCAGTCAGCATAATCAAAACGCCCCAACCACAAGTCGAGAATTTCGTCAGCAATAAGGAAACGCAAACTGCTGAGGAAATTACAATGTAAAGAAAAGGAAGAATAGGATATCCAAAAGCTTTATAAGGTCTTTCGACATCGGGCATTTTCTTGCGAAGAATGAATATGCCGTAGATAGTCAAAATGTAAAATATCATTACAATGATGACAACAAAATCTAACAAATCACCATATTTCCCTGTCAAACACAAAAACGAAGCCCAAATACATTGCATCCACAAAGCCCAAGCCGGAACGCTCGCATGATTTAGTTCGGCCGCTTTTTTAAGAAACAAACCATCTTTGGCCATAGTATAATATACTCTGGCTCCGGCCATGATCAAACCGTTGTTACAAGCAAAAGTCGAAATCATAATCATTACCGCAATAATAATCGTACCCATATCGCCAAAAATATGTTGCGAAGCGGCTACTGCAACTCTATCGGAAGGAACAGTGGCGATTTCTTGCAAGGGCATCACTGCCAAATACATCAAATTGGCCAAAATGTAAATAATGGTCACGAGAAAAGTTCCTAGAAACAAACTCAGCCCCACATTGCGTTTTGGATTTTTGATTTCACCCGCAATAAAAGTCACACCCACCCAAGCATCGTTGGAGAACAAAGAACCCACCATCGCTGCTGAAATTCCTGCAATCAAAGCGGTACCACTTATGGTCATCCAAGAATCACTATCCACATTATAGGATCGAGGCGTCCAGGCATCGGTCCAGTTGGCATTCCAAACATCTGCTTTGGCAGCGAGAAGAAAGCCAAAAACAATCAAACCAAACAAAGACAAAATCTTGATTACCGTTAAAATAGTTTGCATCATTTTACTGTTTTTCACCCCACGACTGTTTACATAAGTCAACAGAACAATAGTGATGATGGAAACAATTTGTGCTGCATTGAGTTGGAAAGTCCCTATTTCATATAGAATATTTTCATTGCTCAAAGCCGGAACCAAATAAGCGGCGAATTTCGAAAAACCCACACCCACTGCGGCAATCGTACCCGTTTGAATTACGGCAAAGAAACTCCAGCCGTATAGAAAAGCAATGAGTTTATTGTAGGCTTCTTTGAGGTACACATATTGTCCGCCCGCTTTGGGAAACATCGCACTCAACTCGCCATAGGATACAGCGGCAACCATCGTAATCAATCCCGCTAGAAGCCAAATCAAAGTCAGCCATCCCGCCGAACCTACTTGCCGAGCGATGTCTGAGCTTACTATAAATATTCCCGAACCGATCATCGAGCCCACTACAAGCATGGTTCCATCAAATAATCCGAGTTCTCTTTTAAAATGGTCTTGGTTGTCGTTTTGCATAGTTTTTTATTTTTTAGTTTGGCTAAAGATATAATTTTTTTTAAAATAGATTGATTTATTTGTAATTGTGAAAATTCACTTTGAAGATTTGTAAAGAATTATTTATATATTTGAATGCACCAATAAATAAAGTTTAACGTTTGTCAGACAAAGCCACCCAATTCAGGGGTGATAAGTCTAACATCGCCAGACCTACATACAAGTTGGCTGCAATGTTAAAGCAAAACGTAGAATTAAAACACAATCAATAATTACAAGAAATATTATTAAAACATAAAATAATCAAATGTGTGTGGTTATTTTTTATGGTCAGAATAAACCGAAAAGGGACTTTAAAATGAAGTAGGTAAAATCTAAAATATGAAATAATGAATTTAAAATTAAATTTTTTAGCGATTTCGTCAATTCTATTATTGACTGGTTGCGCAAGTATTGTCAGTAAAAGTAGTTGGCCAATAACCATTAATAGCTCTCCGTCAGAAGCTAAAATTTCTATTAAAGATAAAAAAGGTATAGAAATCTATACAGGTAATACACCTGCAACGTTAAAATTAAAATCTGGTGCAGGATTTTTCTCTAAAGCTAGATATCAAGTAACATTCGAGAAAGTAGGATATGATAAAAAAGTAGTCCCTGTTGAGTTTAAACTAAACGGATGGTATTTTGGAAATATAATATTTGGAGGACCATTAGGTTTATTAATTATTGACCCCGCAACAGGAGCAATGTTTAAACTTGAAACAGAATTTTTGAACGAAACACTTACAAAATCAGTTGCAAATGTTGACACAAAAGAATTAAAATTGTTAGACATCAATAATATTCCAGCTGAATGGAAAAAGCACCTAATATTAGTAAGTAAATAATACAAAACCACACACATTTTAAAAAACACTGACAGCCAACCACCGTTTGGCAATATGGCGGTTTTAGGCTTAATTTGAAGTTGGTTTTGTGTCTGAAAGTTCAGTCATAAATCTAAAGTTTACTTCTCGGACATCAGCTTTCATTGAAGATTGGGCAGGAAATGGATCAAATGTGAGAGAAATTCACCGTAAAGATGGTTGGAGAAGGAAGCTGAATTCTCGATGGTTCGCACTTAATCAGGCTACAATTTCTAGAATTTCACCTGATGCAGGTTGCGCAAATTTCATTGAAAATTATGATGGAGGAGTAATTAACAATGAATATTTTTTTATTAAAAGTGGTGGTTCAAATACTCATCCTACAACAAATTTATCGGGAACCACAATAAACATAACAAATAACAATTCAATTCCTAATTTTAAGTCCTGTGAAATTAGTAATCTAACTATTAAAAGAGATATTGATAGCCTAGAAATTAATTGGGCCGTCAACAATTCAAAAAGCCCACAATTTTCATATACTATTGAATTATATAATAATTCATCCTTTAGTGGAACCCCTATTAATTCTTATAGTGAAATCAAACCTCAAGCAAGACAAGCAAAGTTAAAAATTAGCAATTTTTCATCAGGAGCGGTTTATTTGAAGATGTTTATTTATGACATATTTGATATGCGTTCAAATGAATTAACAAATGTTATAACTGGTATTTTATCAAATGAATTCCCTGATATTATTGACATTAACAATAATGTTGATATATCAATTACTCCAAACCCAGCATTCAATTCATTTTTTATAAATGGATTGAATGAGATCGCAAAAATATCAATTTTCGATTTGAATGGAAAACTAATTTACCGTAACGTTTCTAATAATTACCATATTAATATTAAGGATTATCAAAGTGCCATTTATATTGTAAAAATTGAATCTGCAAATGAAACAGTAATCAGAAAATTGATAAAACAATAATTAATTGACAAAATAAAAACAACCGCTAACAAATGCTAAAACTGCTGGCTAGTTTTCCAGTAAATTGTGCGTTTCTTTTTCATAACTTCGGTCGGTCGGTTATGTAAAAAAAGATTCCCATAAGCCGCCAGGAGCTCTAGCATCGACCGTTATACGTCACTTTCGAGCGACCGAAAATCGAAAAACAATTAAAAAATTTATTGTTGAATACCATAAATTGGTATATTTGTATAAAATATAAAATCATGGCACGAAATACATCAATTTTAATAGGAGAGTATTACGAAAATTTTATAAACGGTCAAATTGCAACTGGAAAATATAATTCGGTAAGCGAAGTTGTGAGAACTGCTTTGAGACATTTTGAACAGGAAGAAATTCAAACTAAATCTCTAATTTCAGAATTAGAACATGGAGAAAAAAGTGGGAAAATTCGAAATTTTAACCGAACAGAAAATCTAAAACGGTTAAACGAAAATTTCCAAAAGTAGTGGCGGAATATATTGTAAGTGAAAAAGCGTTAGACGATTTGAATACTATTTGGATTTATACTGCGGAAAATTGGTCAGTTGAACAAGCGAACCGATATTATAATTTGATAATGGACGAAATAGAATTTGTTGCTGAAAATTTTGAAACAACTAAAGATTTCGGAAGCATTCGAAAAGATTATCGATATTCAAAAGTAAAATCACATATAATATTTTGCAAACGAGTTGAAAATACTGAAATGGAAGTTGTGAGAATCTTGCACGAAAGAATGGATATTAAAAATAGAATTAACGACTAAAAAAAGAAAAGCGAACGAACAACAGTAGTTTGCAGAAATAGCGGGTTTTGGGTTTAATTTAAAGATGGTTTGTACTTTAAAAGTCAGTGGTTTAACCGAAAGTTTAAGCTTCCTTAATCCGCCAACTTCTTTTAACTGCAAAACGTTACAAAAAAAGTGTTTAGGACTACTACTCCTCTAGAATATCCCTACTACACCCCGGCTTTTATAAGCATTTAAGCAACCTAATCCGTTTGCAAAACCACCTCAAAAGAAGAAAATAATTTCCAAAAAAAAGGATTTTGAAACTAAAATAACTCTAAATAAGGGTTTTATTTTTTATTTAAAACAAGCTTCACTATCTTTCGACTCGAAAAAAAATAATTGAACCCTTACACATTCAGAAGATGTTAGAAGAAAAGAACGATAACCTGCCTCAGGCAGATGGAAATGTAACCACCAATTCAGCTGAAATGGTTCCAACTGAAACAGCCGTTTCAGAAGAAATAGAAACAGTTGAAACCAGCAATAGCTTGATGGCAGAAGTCCACGAAGAAATTGACTCAACAGTTACCGAGGAAGAATTACAAACCACTGTAATTGACATTCCCGAAATAGAAAATCAGATCCTTCAAGATACTGAAATGCTTGTTCTAGACGAAATAGCTGCACAACCAGAAGAAGCTACAGTTCTAGTGGCTGAGTTAGAAATAAAGGATGCTGTAATGGCCAATCCACAAACCGAAAACCAAATCCTTCAAGATACCGAAATACCCGTTACAGAAGAAATAACCATGCTTCAAGAAGAAGCTGTTGCACCAATTACCGAGGTAGAATTATCAGATAACACCAGTATTATCGATGCCATAGCCGACATAAATGCCGAAGAAAGCGAAGATGAAACCCTTAAAGAACGACACGACATCCCGATGTTGGATTATGATGCTTTATCATTGGAATCACTTGTGGACGAATTGAAAAATTTGGTCACCAATGAAAAAGTCATGTCGGTAAAGGATCATGTGGAAGAAATAAAAAAAGCTTTTCTGGCTAAATACTACCATCTTTTAGAGGAGAAAAAAGAAGAGTTTCTTGCTGATAATCAAGATCCAAATGAAGAATTTCAATATCATTTTCCATTAAAATCGAAATTTGACCAGTATTATTCTCAATTTAGAGACAGTAAGAATTCCCATTTTAAGAGCCTGCAAACCAATTTAAAGACTAATTTAGATAACAGATTGGGCATTGTTGAGGAGCTTAAAGAGTTAATCACACCGCAAACAAGCATCAAAGATACTTTAAAACAATTTAATGATTTAAGAGACCGATGGAAAAATGCGGGGCCAATCCCAAAAGACAAATACAACCACGTTTGGAACAATTATCATTTTCACGTTGAAAACTTCTATGACTATTTACACTTAGACAGAGAAGCACGAGATCTTGATTTTAAACACAATTTAGAGCTTAAACAAAAAATTGTGGCACGAGTTGAGGAATTAGTTCAAGAAGCCGATATTAACAAAGCATTCCGCGAATTACAGGATTTACACAAAATTTGGAAAGAAGACATCGGTCCGGTTTCCAGGGAACACCGCGATACCATTTGGAACCAATTTAGTGATTTGACCAAACAAATGCATGATAAGCGAGAAGTTTTATTCGAAAATCTAAGAGGAACCGAGCTTGAAAATCTAGCCAAGAAAAAAGAGATCATTACCCAAATTGAAGTCTTGGCAACTGAAAAAGTAAATGCGCATTCGCAATGGCTAGGTCAAATAGAAAAAGTTGAGGCTTTGAGAACCGCTTTTTTCTCTGCAGGAAAAGTACCTTCAGAGGTAAATGAAGAAACGTGGGGCGCTTTTAAAACCGCCGTGAGGAATTTTAATTCTTTCAAGAATTCATTTTATAAAGATATCAAAAAAGAGCAAAACAACAATCTAAACCAAAAAACAGCTCTTGTTGCCAAAGCCAAAGAATTACAAGAAAGCACAAATTTTGCCGCTACTACTCCCATAATGAAACAAATTCAAGAAGAGTGGAAACAAATAGGCCATGTTCCTAGAAAATTTTCGGATAAAATATGGGCGGAATTCAGGGAAGCATGCAACCACTATTTCGAAAAATTAAAAGAGCAGAAAAGCGAAGAAAACGAGGAAGAAGTGGAAGCTTTTGATAAAAAGAAAGCCTATTTAGAGAAGCTCCGAGAATTCCAGTTGATTGGTGAACATAAAACCGATTTAGACGCCATTAAAATGCATATCGAAACTTGGAAAACCTTAGGAAGAGTTCCTGCTACAAGAAGGCATATCGAAGGGAAATTCAACAAAATCTTAGATGTGCTATTTGAAAAATTAAGCCTAAGCAAAAAAGAGGGAGATATGATGCGATTCACAAATAGAATGGATCAATTATCAGATGCTAATGATACCAGAAAACTAGAGAATGAAAAGATTTTCTTGATGCGTAAAATTGAAGAAATCAAAAATGAAATTTTACAATTGGAGAATAATATCCAGTTTTTTGCCAATACCAGAAATGCCAAAAAAGAGAACTCTATTGTTTTGGAAGTTCGCAAAAATATTGAAAAAAACAAGGTAGAAATGGAGGTTTTAAAAGATAAACTTAAGAAAGTCAGAAACTTAAATCAGGCTTAGCCATTTAAAAATAAAAATTAAAAACCCCATTTTTTCTAGTAAAGAATGGGGTTTTTTATGATTGGATTTTGATACTAAAATATAAAGATTTTCAATTACATTTTTTTGGCCTCCTCCCAAAATTGAACTATTTGAAAATCATAGATTTTCAATTACAATTTTTTGGCCTCCTCCCAAAAAATGCCCATTTGAGCTAAAGTCATGTCCATTAATGGTTTTCCCAATTCCTCCGCTTTACTTTCCAAATATTGAAAGCGTTTAATGAACTTTTTATTGGTTCGTTCCAAAGCATCTTCAGGATTTATGTTTAAAAATCGGGCGTAGTTGATCATTGAAAACAATACATCGCCAAATTCAGATTCCATTTTATCGTGATCTCCGGCTTGGACTTCTACTTGAAGTTCTTGTAATTCTTCCTGGACTTTATCCCAAACCTGGTGTGGTTCTTCCCAATCAAACCCCACTCCTTTTACCTTATCTTGAATTCTACTAGCTTTGACTAGTGCTGGTAAACTTTTTGGAACACCTTCTAAAACGGACTTTTTTCCTTCTTTTAGTTTGAGTTTTTCCCAATTTTGTTTGACCTCTTCCTCATCTTTCACCACAACATCACTATAAATATGCGGATGACGATGAATCAGTTTATCGCAAATTTCATTGCAAACATCAGCCATATCAAAATCATTGGTCTCGCTGCCTATTTTAGCATAAAAAACAATGTGCAACAACAAATCGCCCAGTTCTTTTTTGACTTCATTCAAATCATTATCCAAAATAGCGTCACCCAATTCATAGGTTTCCTCAATGGTCAAATGGCGCAAACTTTGCAAGGTTTGCTTCCTATCCCAAGGACATTTTTCACGCAAATCATCCATAATATTCAATAATCGTTCAAAAGCCTGGAGTTGATTTTTTTTGGAATTCATTAGGAAAATTTAGAAGGTTATTAATTTTGAAGTTTAGTTTTAGATACTGGTTATTATAGTAAAAATAAGAAATCCTGTCAGGAAAACATCACGACAGGATAAAATATAGGTGAAGCATTTTAAAATTAGGCTTTCTTTGCTTTTGCTTTTTTAGCAGGCGCTTTTTTTGCTTTTTCGGCAACCACCTCTTCCACAACACTTTCTAAAACTTCTTCAGCATTATCAATTTTTGGTTCTTCTTTAGAAACCAGTCCTTTGGATTGAAGCAAGTTGTACCAATTCAACACTTTTTTGATATCTGATGGATAGACTCTTTCTGAATCATACTCAGGTAGAATTTCCATAAAATAAGCAACCAATTTGGCATTGTCTTCTTTGTGTGAAATAGCTGGACCTTCGTTTTCTTTGACGGCAATATTTCGCATGACTTCAGTCAAAGGTTTTTCTTCATTAAAGGTGTAAATCGAGATTTCCGACAATAGGCTTACGTTTACTTTCAATCCCACCGTGATTTTTTTACCATCGAGTAATGATTCAGCGATAAATCCTGTTCGAGTTTGAACTTTTAAGACATATAAACCTGGTTTTCCGGAAATGGACACTATTTTTTCTAAATTCATTTTTATAAATTATACGTTTTTTTCTGTTTTATTTGATTCTTTAGGAAACCGGACCTTTTTTACCTTCCTTTTTTATTGCAAAATTTCATTCTATAATCAGGCCTAGATTTACCTTCCATAATGTTTTGTAATTTCTTTTTAATCAATTGTTTCTTTAACGAAGAAATCAAATCTGTAAACAGAATTCCTTCTATATGATCGTATTCGTGTTGAATCACCCTAGCAACCAATCCGTCAAAAACTTCGGTTTTTACATTAAAATTTTCATCATAATATTCAATCGTTATTTTCTCATTCCTGTAAACATCTTCACGTACATCAGGAATACTGAGACAGCCTTCGTTAAAACTCCATAATTCTCCTTCTTCCTTCAATATTTTAGCATTGATAAAAGTACGTTTGAATCCTTTTAATTGAACCTGTTCTTCTATTGGCAAATCTTCATCGTCACCAAAAGGCGTTGTATCTATAACGAATAGACGAATACTCAATCCTACTTGTGGCGCTGCAAGCCCCACTCCATAAGCAGTATACATCGTTTCATACATATTGGCAATAGTTTCTTTCAAGTTTGGATGCTCAGGAGTAATTTCCTCTCCCCTCTTTCTTAAAACCGGATCGCCGTATCCTACAATTGGTAATATCATTATATTAGTATATTAAGTTTAAGCCATAATATTATGTTTACACCAAAATCAGATGCAAAAGTAATAAAAATATTTAGGATTTAAGGGGGCTAACAATTGGTATAGTAGCTGGGCTTTGTTAAAACATTTTTCGAGCCAAATAATCCTGCAGCATTATGGTTGCCGAAATTTCGTCAATTAGCGCTTTATTTTGACGTTGTTTCTTTTTCATTCCGTTATCAATCATAGACTGAAAAGCCATTTTTGAAGTAAAACGTTCGTCAACACGAACCACTTTCATATCCGGGAAATGATTGGTAAAATGAGTTACAAATCCCTTAATCATTGAAGCACTCTCGGATGGCTCTCCATTCATTTGTTTGGGTTCACCAATGAGAACAGTCTCCACTTTTTCTTTGGAAAAATAATCCTTCAAAAAAGCAATTGCCGTTGCAGAAGGAATCGTCGTCAAGCCCGAAGCAATAATTTGCAATTCGTCAGTAACGGCTATTCCAGTGCGTTTTTGTCCGTAATCTATGGCGAGGATTCTTGGCATTTATAAGGAGTCTTTGTGTTTTATGAAACCAAATACAGAAACTATTTTATTCTCAATATCAACTTCGTAAACGGCAACATATCCTTTAAAAACATAATCCCTTATATTTTCATTTTCAAAATATCTTGATTTTTTGAAATGAAATGGTTGTTTTAGGTCTTTTTTGATATTTTTAAGTAAAATATTTTTAAATTTTCTTGCCGCAACTGGCTTATCTTTTGAAATATAATGAACCTGATCATTTAGTTCAAATAAAAATTCTTCCTGAAACTTAATTCTCATACTTAGAAATTGTTTCTTCGAGTATTGAATCTACCTCTTCTAAAGTATAAAATTTTGCTGTTCCGCTTTTTAGTTTAGCATAAGCGATATCCAATTTTCTCTTATTTTCGATGAAATTTTCATCTTCTTGAACTATTTTCAATTCATCAGAAGAGAATGAACTTAATAATTCCAAGATTTTGGCTTTAATGTTGGGCTGAAATTCTAATCTGATTGTTTCCATAATGAATCAATTTTAATTACAAATATATAACATTTTCCATTCGATTTTACTTTTGGCTTTTGCCTAAAAAGGGTATATTTGTCGAAAAATTTAACAAAAATGAACGAATTACAACCGATTATAGAACAAGCATGGGAAAACAGAGCCTTGTTACAAGAAAAAACTACAACCGATGCCATTAGAGCCGTTATCGAATTGTTAGATTCCGGAAAACTAAGAGTTGCCGAGCCAGTTAGCGAAGGTTGGCAAGTAAACGAATGGGTAAAGAAGGCCGTTGTACTGTATTTCCCAATTCAAAAAATGGAAACCTTAGAAGCTGGTATTTTTGAATATAACGACAAAATGTTACTAAAAAGAGATTATGCCGAAAAAGGGGTTCGTGTGGTTCCTGGAGCCTCTGCTCGTTATGGAGCTTTTTTGGCTAGCGGAGTAATTATGATGCCAAGTTATGTAAATATTGGCGCTTATGTTGACTCTGGAACCATGGTAGACACATGGGCAACTGTTGGAAGTTGTGCACAAATTGGAAAAGATGTTCACCTTTCTGGCGGTGTTGGAATTGGTGGTGTTTTAGAACCTTTACAAGCGGCACCCGTTATCATTGAAGATGGAGCGTTTATAGGTTCTCGTTGCATTATTGTTGAAGGAGTACACGTGGGAAAAGAAGCTGTATTGGGTGCAAATGTATGTTTGACTGCTTCCACTAAAATCATTGATGTTACCGGAGAAACTCCTGTAGAAAGAAAAGGATATGTTCCGGCTCGTTCGGTAGTAATTCCGGGAAGTTATACTAAAACGTTTGCTGCCGGTGATTATCAAGTGCCTTGTGCTTTAATTATCGGTATTCGTAAGCCTTCGACTGATTTGAAAACGTCGTTGAATGATGCTTTGAGAGAATATGATGTAGCGGTTTAATTTATATTTCAATATTTCTAATTCCAAATTCCAATTAATTTATCAATTGGAATTTGGATTTTTATCTTCTACCTATTTTTCTTTTTAGATACTTCTTCTTGGTAATTTTACGTTTAAATTGGGTAGTTTTTTCTAAAAGAATCTTGTATAATTTTTCTTCCGACAGATTACTCAACTCGGCATATTTTTTAGCAACTACTTTGACCATTTGTTTCGAAAGCCACATTTTTTTAAAATTATCCATTCGCATTTCTATGGATAAATCTTCAAATTTCATACGGTTTAAGTCTATTAGAAAAAAATCATATCTACCATTTCCGTTTTTTATAATTAAAGTATTTCCGGGTGAATGGTCTAAAAAATTAACCTTAGCCTCGTGCATTTTAAAAGTAAATTCTGTGAATTCTTCCAATATTTCTTTTCTGTTTGGAAACAATGGGTCATGAATAAGTTCTCGAATCGTAAAATCATAGTCAATTTGTTGACAGATGTAAAAACTATGTCCCAAAAAACCTAGACTATTTCTTTCTTCAACATAAGCAATTGGTATTGGAGTTTCAATAAGATGGTCAATCAAATAATTAGCATAATCAAAAGATCGTTTGGCTTTTGTACTTCTAAAAAATGAATAAATAATCGATTTAAAAAAACCCGGTTTTTTAAAAAACTTAATGTTTACAGTTTCATTATCTAAAAAATTAGATTTAATAGTATTTCTAGATCCTTGAACGATTAGGTTTCCTTCATCAAAAAAGTGGTTAACTAGTTGAAGAATAGCTTTCTTTTGCTTTTTATAATTAGGATTCAGGATTATCTTCACAGTGTTGAATACTTTTTTGGTTTAAATGTATAAAAAATAGTACTTTGCAGCAAGAATTAGTTTTATGAAAAAAATTTTAATTATACAAAACAAACGTATAGGCGATGTACTTATCAGTTCTGTAATTGCTAATAACTATAAAGCAAAGTTTCCAGAGAGCGAAGTTCATTTCATGGCCTACGACTTTACTCATGGAGTAATTAGCAATAATCCCAATATCGATAAAATTATTACTATCAATGATAAGGAACTTAAAAAAATACCCGTTTTGTTCCAACTCATTCGTCAAATAAGAAAAGAAAAATACGATATTATTTTCGACCCCTATTCAAAAACACAAAGCAAATTAATTTGTAAATTTTCTGGAGCCCTACAAACCATAGGTCATAAAAGTCGAAAAAAAATTGGGAACTGGGGGTATTATACAAATCCCGTAACTATATCAAAAGAAAAAAACAAAATTTGCGGCAAAGCCATTGAAGACCGTATTCATTTATTAAGTAAAGCGGGCGATTTTGAACCCATTGCTTATGAGCCTAAAATATTTTTAACAAAAGAAGAAAAAAAGGAGATTTGGTTAGGCAAATATACTTCAAAAAAAGTTGTAGTTCTAGGCATTTTGGGAAGTACTCCTCAAAAATCAATGCCCTACAACTATGTTGCAGAAATAGTAGATTTTATAGCCTCAAATTATGATGTAAACCTCCTTTTTAATTACGCACCTCATCAAAAAGAGGAAGCTCAAAAAATTTACGAAATGTGCAATAACAAATCCAACATCATTTTGGACATTTATGCTTCCAGCATTCGTGATTTCGTCAAATTAATGAATCAATCCGCTATTTTAGTTTCTAATGAAGGAGGAACAGTTCATATTGCAAAAGCTTTGAACAAACCTACTTTTACTATTTTTTCACCTTATGTAAACAAAGACCATTGGGCCAGTTTTGAAGATGGAATACTGCACCACTCTGTTCACTTATTGGAAATGAAACCTGATTTATTTGATAGTTTTACGTTTGAAGAACGCAAAAAAATAGAGAAAAACCCTGACGAGTTATACAATCAATTGACTCCTGAACTTATTTTACCCGAATTAGAAGTTTTCTTAAAAAACAATCTCTAATTTATTTCGATATTGGAAACTTTATGGTTTTTATTACTTCTTTAAAATCCCAAAATCAGTCCATTTTTTAAGTTGTTCTTGGGTCTGTTTACGGATGTTTTTATTTTTACTGATAGAGTTAGGAGTAGCATAACCACGAGGATGATCCAAATGTAAACAAACGGTACTATATCTAATTTGTTTGGACTTGATTCCATAATTTATTAATCGCTCCCCTAATTCTCTATCCTGCCCACCGTATTGCATTCTTTCATCAAAACCATTAATAGCCAAAATATCCTCTTTCCAGCCGGAAGCATTATGCCCATTCCAACTGGGGGTTGTGGGAGTTAAAAAATTTAAAACAGTACTGACTAAGCCATCGGAATATACTTTACTGTTTTTGAAAGAAACTTTCATACCATTGGATTTTAGCCATTTCAACTCAAAACATTTACCTGAATAAATATCTTCCTTTGTAATATTTTCAGACAATAATAAGGGTAATTTATGATAGCCTCCAGACAGAAAATAACCTTCCTCTCGAAACTTGATATGTTGCTCTATAAAATCTGGACGGGGAATACAATCACCATCAGACATTAAAATATAATCTGTGGTACACCCAACAATAGCTTTGTTCAATATTTGAGATTTTTGAAAACCATTATCTTCATGCCAAATATGAATAATGGAAAAAAACACTTTCTTTTTCATTTGCTCAATCAAGTCAAAAGTAGCTTGACCAGAACCGTCATCGGCAATAACCATTTCAAAATTGCGATAGGTTTGAGTATTATAACCCCAAATCACCTTTTTAAGCCATTCGGTAGAATTATAGGTGCTAATTACAACGGAAATATTCTTTTGGATCATGCGACAAAGATATTTATTTTTTGTTAGATTTGCTTTCCTAAAAAAAATTGAATGACTAAACTATCGGTAATCATACCAACATATAATGAAATTGATTATATAGAAGATGCTATTAAATCAATTAATTTTGCTGATGAAATTATCGTCATTGACTCTTTTAGTACCGATGGTACTAAAGAAAAAGCCATGGCACTTGGCTGCAAAGTATTGGCCCGAGAATTCGATAATTTTTCGGCTCAAAAAAATTACGCAATCAACTACGCAACAGGTGATTGGATTCTATTTATTGATGCAGACGAGCGTGTTTCTCAAAGACTAAAAATTGAAATGCTGTCAGAGATTGATAAAAATACAAATGCTGGTTATAAACTAAGTTTCCCTCATTTTTACATGAATCGATTTTTATATCATAAAGTAGATAAAGTGCTGCGATTAGTAAAGAATAAAAATGTAAAATTTTCAGGAGATGTTCACGAAAAACTTCATATTGAAGGAACGATTGGAACCTTAAAAAACTTCATGATTCATTACACCTACAAAGGTCTTTTTCATTTAATACATAAAAAAGATTCTTATGCTTGGTTTCAAGCCAAAACATCAATTGAAAAAGGAAAAAAAGTTACTATTTTCCACCTATTTTTCAAACCGATCTATCGTTTTTTCTCTTCCTACATTTTAAAGAGAGGTTTTTTAGACGGAGTTCCAGGATTAGCATTAGCCAGTATAAATGCTTATGGTGTATTTTCGAGATATGCAAAAATGATCCTTATCGAAAAAAATATAAAATAAGGCTTAAAATAACTTTAATTTTCCTAGTCTTAATTTCCATTTTAAAGAAAACAAACTATCCTGCCCTTTAATGTCAATTCGTTGAATTTCATATTTATTCTTGAACGGAAAATTGTTAACTCTATTTCCAATTCTGAAAGCCATTTTAATATTATTTCTCTCCAAAAGTTGAAAAAATTCTATTTTCTGACTCCCTTTTTTTGGGTAATTCCCATAAGGATACGCCAATGCAGGATAGACTTTTAAATCATTTTCAGCAATTAATTTAAAACTTTTATCAAAATCTTCCTGAATTTCTTCAAGTGACAACTTACTATAGTTTCTATGAAAATAAGAATGGTGTCCTAATTCAATAATTTCAGAATCTAAAGATTTCAATTGGTCAATTGTCATTATTTTTTCAGCACCAACATTCCATAAATCTGACTTTCCTATTAAAGAAAACGGAATAAAAAAAGTTGCTTTAATATTGTATTTTTTTAATAAAGGCAAGGCATATAACAATTGATTTTCTGTTACGTCATCAAAAGTTAACACAACTGACTTCTTTGAAATTTCAGAGGTTTTTTCTAATTCTGAAATAAAATAACTTTTATAATTATGTTTTACTAAATAGTCAAGTTGCGCTTCAAACTTAATTGTCGCTATTGTTAATCCAACACTTAAATCTAGATTAGGCGTAATATTATGATACATTAAAATAGGCAATTTCAACACAATATAAAATTTGAAAATAGTATTGGCGTAAAAATATTATATTTGTCTCATATATTATCTATTTAAATGTCCGAAAATAACATCCCCCAAAAAATAACTGCCTTAGCCATTACATATAACGAAGAAATCAACGTAAAACGATATGTTGAAAGTTTATCCTTTGCCGATGAAATTATTTTTATTGACTCCCAAAGCACCGATAAAACCGTAGAAATATCTTTGGAAATGGGAATTAAAGTAATTGAAAGAAAGTTTACTAATTTTTCTGACCAACGAAACTACGCTATTAGTCAAGCTAAAAATGATTGGATTGTGTTTTTTGATCTTGACGAAATAATTACACCATCCTTAGAAACCGAAATAAAAAACATTGTAAACAATGCAAAAGATAAAGTAGCTTTTTTTGTTAAAAGAAACTTCTTTTTCATGGATAAACACATTCATTTTGGAGGATGGCAAAACGACAAAGTCATTCGGATTTTTAATAAAAATTTCTGCAGATACAATGGTAATTTAGTACATGAATCGATTAAAGCCCGAGGAAAAATTGGTTTACTTAAAAATAAAGTTAATCATTACAGTTATAAAGATTTTGATAATTATAATAACAAACTAAATTTATACAGCAAGTTACAAGCAGCCAATTTATATCAAAAAAAATTAAAACCTACTTTTTATCATTTCCTTTTTCGACCTTTATATCGCTTTCTATGGCAATATCTATTTAGATTGGGAATTTTGGATGGTAAAGAAGGTTTTATATTAGCTTATATCCATTCTTTTTCAGTATTTAAACGCTATTTACAACTTTGGATGCAATACAGGAAAATTGAATAGGTAAAAATAAGTAACAAGCTTCATATAATGTCATGTTTTAAATCAACTAACATCAATAAACTTGTAAATCTCGACAACTAATAGCTTAATTTTTGTAGTACTATTAAATATTGAATCCTTTGGCTTTACAGTTTTTAAATTTTCAACTTACTTAGCACCACAAAGTAGTATATTTTTTTATCTTTGGAATGAAAATATTGTTTCTTAATGTTTGAGGTATAAGTCTCCGAGCCTTCCTTTATTAACAAACCTTTAAACTAGAAAAATGAAAATCAAAGAAATTCTTTTTGTATTAGAAGAAATGGCACCGCTTGCCTATGCCGAAGATTTTGATAATGTGGGTTTACTGGTTGGAGATCAAGAATCGGAAGCCACTGGCATTTTAGTTTGTCATGATGCTTTAGAGTGCGTGATAAAGGAAGCGATTGCGAAAAAATGCAACGTAGTGGTCTGCTTCCATCCCATATTATTTTCTGGATTAAAGAAAATCACAGGCAATGACTATGTAGAGCGATCCCTAATCAAAGCCATAAAAAATGACATCGCTATTTATGCGGTCCACACGGCATTGGACAATCATCAGGAGGGCGTGAACAAAATATTCGCTAATGCATTGAGCCTGAATAAGACAAAAATCCTGATTCCAAAATCAAATTACATCCGGAAATTAATTACATACACCATCCCGGATAATGCTGAACGACTCAGAAATGCCTTGTTTGACGCTGGAGCGGGAACTATTGGCAACTATGAAAATTGTAGTTTCAACTCAAAAGGAATTGGTACTTATATGGGAAATGAACATAGTAATCCTGAGATTGGCGAACGATTTGAATTTGTAGAAACCGACGAAATCAAAATCGAAGTCACTTTCGAAAAACATTTGGAAAATAAAATGCTGAAAGCACTTTTCAAAAATCATGTTTATGAGGAAGTGGCTTATGAAATTTATGATTTGCAGAACAAAAATCAAAATATCGGATTGGGAATTATTGGCGAATTAACTGTTCCAATGGATGAAAAAGATTTTCTATGTTTTGTAAAAGATAAAATGCAAAGCGAGGGGATTCGGCATAGTGCATTCTTGGGGAAACCCATAAAAAAAGTAGCTGTTCTTGGCGGTTCCGGAAGTTTTGCCATAAAAAAGGCTGTTCAGGCAGGAGCAGACGTTTTTTTGACGGCAGATTTAAAGTACCACCAATTTTACGAAGCTGAAAATCAACTGCTTTTAGCCGATATTGGCCATTTTGAAAGCGAACGTTATACAAAAAATTATATTGTTGATTTTCTTCGGAAAAAAATCCCTAATTTTGCAATCGTTTTATCAGAAGAAAATACAAATCCCGTTAAGTACTTATAGAATATGGCTACTACAAAAGAATTGAGTGTTGAAGACAAATTAAGAGCAATTTACGATTTACAATTAATCGATACGAGAATTGACGAAATTAGAAATGTAAGAGGTGAACTTCCCCTGGAAGTGGAAGATTTAGAGGATGAAGTGGCCGGATTAAGTACCCGTTCAGAAAAATTGAAAAGTGAATTGGAGACCATCGAAGAACTTGTCAAGGTAAGAAAAAACGCTATTGACGAGCACAAAGAAGCTATCAAAAGATATACAAAACAACAAGAAAGTGTACGTAACAATAGAGAATTTAATTCCTTGACGAAAGAAGTCGAATTTCAAGAGTTGGAAATTCAATTGGCCGAGAAGCAAATCAAAGAAATGAGAGCTTCTATGGAACACAAAAAAGAAATTATAGCACAATCAAAAGAGCGGTTAGAAATTAAATCGAATCACTTGAAACATAAAAAATCAGAATTAGACACTATCATGTCGGAGACTGAAAAAGAAGAATCCTTTTTGTCTGAGAAATCAGCCGAATACCAAAAATTAATCGAAGACCGATTATTAGCTGCTTATGACAGAATCAGAAGTAGCGTTCGCAACGGATTAGCGGTAGTTTCCATTGAAAGAGGAGCCTCTGCAGGATCTTTTTTCACTATTCCACCTCAAACACAGGTAGAAATCGCTGCTCGAAAAAAAATCATCACCGATGAACACTCTGGAAGAATATTAGTCGACAGTGTATTGGCTAACGAAGAAAAGGAAAAAATGGAAAAAATATTTTCCAAATTTTAAATCTAATTTAAGTCCCGATAAACATCGGGACTTTTTTATTATGAAAAACTTATCTTATTTTTTATTGACCAAGTCCGTTGGGTTCTACATCAATATCTTGAGTTTTGTATTTCCAAAAAAAGCATTTCAGCTTGCGTATGCTTTTTTTAGCGAACCTAGGAAAGGTAAATTATACACAAACAAGCTTCCAAAAATACTAGAAGAATCAAAAACCGAAATTTTACCATACGGGGATGAATACATTCAAACTTATACCTGGGAAGGAAATGAAACGGTTATACTACTGATTCATGGATGGGAAAGCAATGCTGCTCGATGGAAAGTTTTGCTACCTCATTTAAAAAAATCAAAAAGCACGATTATCGCCATAGATGCACCCGCACATGGAATGTCAAGCGGAACAGAATTTAACATCCCAAAGTACGCCGAATTTATTCACGTAGCTGTAAAAAAATTTCAGCCTCATTATCTTATTGGCCACTCTATTGGAGGAAACTGCTGTTTGTATTACCAATCCATCTATCAAAATACTACGATAGAAAAAATGGTAATTCTAGGAGCACCTTGCGAATTGAAGATTATTCTTCAGAATTACATCACATTATTAGGTTTAAATTCCAAAATTTTAAAAGCATTTCAAGCATTTTACTTAAGCCGTTTTCAAATTAAAATAGATCAGTTCTCCGGCGAACAGTTTGCCTCAACATTAAACATAAAAGGATTAGTGGCTCACGATATTAATGATACCGTAGTAGCGTTTGAAGAAGGAAAAAAAATTGCGCACACATGGCCTGGGGTTAAATTCATTGAAACAATGGATTTGGGTCATAGCATGAATGATGAAGAATTGCATAAAAAAATATCCCAATTCCTATTTGAAATCGAGTTAACCCAATAATAGGCCACTTTCTTTTTGCAAACATTTTTAAATATACAATTCATCACATTTCCAAATTGATTACTTTTGGCGGATGGAAGAAAATCTAAAACGTCTCAACAAATTCATAGGAGAAACGGGCTATTGTTCTCGCCGCGAAGCCGATAAAATTATTGAGGAAGGTCGTGTAACCATAAACGGAATTGTGCCAGAACTCGGAACGAAAGTAGCTCCAGATGATGAAGTGCGTATTGACGGCAAGTTAATCCGAGAAAAGAACGAAAAACCAGTTTATTTGGCATTCTACAAACCGGTAGGAATTGAATGCACCACCAACTTGGATGTCCGAAATAACATTGTAGATTATATTAATTACCCCAAACGTATTTTTCCTATTGGACGATTAGATAAAGCCAGTGAGGGCTTAATTTTTATGACCAATGATGGTGATATTGTCAATAAAATCCTTCGTGCTAGAAACAACCACGAAAAAGAATATACCGTAACGGTCAATAAACTCATAACAGATCGTTTTGTTGAAAAAATGGGAAATGGCGTACCTATTTTAGATACTGTCACTCGGAAATGCAAAGTTGAAAAAATCAGCTCCACCACTTTTAAAATCGTTTTAACACAAGGTCTAAACCGTCAAATTCGTAGAATGTGCGAATATCTAGGCTATGATGTTACGGCTTTGAAACGCATTCGAATTATCAATATTTCGCTTGATATTCCCGTGGGCCGTTACCGTGATTTGACTGATACTGAAATCAAAGAACTCAACCAACTCATTGAACCTTCGAGCAAAACAGAAGAAGCGAGTTTCCTTAAAGCAGAAGTTCCAAAACGAAGAACGGAATTTATCAAGAGAGATGACCCTCGGTTTAAGAAAAAAGGGGATTATTAGACCCGAATATGCAAAAGCAAAAACCCAAGATTAACGTCTTGGGTTTTTGCTAAATATATTTTTAAATTTTAGTTTTTCATTCTGATTTGCCTTGCTAAAAGGGTGTTTTTAAGCAACATTGCAATGGTCATTGGTCCTACCCCACCCGGAACGGGCGTTATGAAAGAGGATTTTTTGCTTACACTGTCAAAATCAACATCACCGGTAATTACATATCCTTTTGGGTGCGAAGGATCTTCCACCCTAGTGATACCAACATCAATTACTACAACTCCTTCTTTTACCATATCGGCTTTTAAGTAATTTGGAACGCCGAGAGCGGTAATTATAATATCGGCATTTTTGGTAAACTCTTCAATGTTTTTGGTTCTGCTGTGAGTAAGTGTTACCGTTGAATCACCAGGATATCCCTTACGACTCATTAATATACTCATTGGGCGACCCACAATATGGCTACGACCAATAACTACGGTATGTTTTCCGGAAGTTTCTACCTTGTAACGCTCCAATAATTCTATTATTCCAAAAGGGGTTGCTGGCAAAAAAGTTTCCATTTCTAATGCCATTTTACCAAAATTAGCAGGATGAAAACCATCTACATCTTTATCGGGGTCAATTGCCATCAGAATTTTATGTTCATCAATATGTTTGGGTAAAGGCAGTTGAACAATATAACCATCTAGGTTATCGTCATCGTTGAGTTCTTTAATTTTGGAAAGCAATTCCATCTCCGAAATAGTTTCAGGCAACGCTACCAAAGTAGATTCAAATCCTATTTGTTGACACGATTTCACTTTGCTACCCACATACGTCAAACTAGCACCATTAGTACCAACAATAACTGCTGCCAAATGAGGAACTTTTTGGCCTTTAGCCACCATCTTTTGCACCTCAACAGCAATCTCGTTTTTTATGTCTTCTGATGTCTTTTTTCCGTCTAGTAGTTGCATCTTTTTTTGTTTATAGTTAAAGTTTAAAATTTCAATACGTTGAAAGCTTAACTTATACCAATTATTTTTATTTCATACCCGGGATAATTCCACCACCTTTCATTCCACTCATCATTTTCATCATATTCTTTCCGCCCGGTCCCTGCATCATTTTCATCATTTTACTCATTTGCTCAAACTGTTTCATCAGTTGATTGACCTGCTCTATTTTTGTTCCAGAACCTTTTGCAATTCTAGTTTTTCTTTTCATATCTATTATGGCAGGCCTTGTTCTCTCTTTTGGCGTCATCGAATGAATGATCGCCTCAATATGTTTGAATGCATCATCCTCTATTTCGACATCTTTCATCGCTTTTGTAGCTCCCGGAATCATTCCGACCAAGTCTTTTATGTTACCCATTTTCTTGACTTGCTGAATTTGGGAAAGGAAATCATCAAAGCCAAATTCATTCTTGGCAATTTTCTTTTGTATTTTTCTAGCTTCTTCCTCATCGTAATTTTCTTGTGCTCTTTCTACTAAAGACACAACGTCGCCCATCCCCAAGATACGCTCCGCCATACGAGAGGGATAGAACACATCAATGGCTTCCATTTTTTCGCCAGTTCCTACAAATTTTATCGGTTTATTAACCACTGATTTAATGGAGAGTGCAGCTCCACCCCGAGTATCACCGTCTAATTTGGTTAAAATTACGCCATCAAAATTCAATCTATCGTTAAATGCTTTTGCTGTATTCACCGCGTCTTGACCTGTCATTGCATCCACAACAAACAAGGTTTCATGTGGCTGAATGGCTTTGTGAACGTTGGAAATCTCGATCATCATAGCCTCATCTACAGCCAAACGACCTGCGGTATCAACAATTACTACATTAAATCCATTAGCTTTTGCATGTTTGATAGCATTTTGCGCAATTTCAACTGGATTTTTATTTTCTGGCTCTGAATACACCTCAACAGCGATCGAATCTCCAACAACATACAATTGTTGAATTGCCGCTGGACGATAAATGTCACAGGCAACCAGAAGTGGTTTTTTATTCTTTTTAGTTTGAAGATAATTGGCTAATTTTCCAGAAAAAGTAGTTTTTCCTGAACCTTGCAATCCAGACATTAAGATCACTGTAGGATTACCTGATAAATTAATTCCAGCGACATCGCCACCCATTAGTTCCGTCAATTCATCTTTGACAATTTTTACTAATAATTGTCCCGGCTGAATAGTTGTTAATACGTTTTGACCAATGGCTTTTTCTTTTACCCTAGTGGTAAAGTCTTTGGCAATTTTAAAATTGACATCAGCGTCTAATAAAGCACGTCGCACTTCTTTTAAGGTTTCGGCAACATTTACCTCCGTTATTCTTCCATGACCTTTAAGTATGTGAAAGGCTTTATCTAATTTTTCGCTTAAATTGTCAAACATAATTGTAATTGGCTTTTATGAGGTGCAAATATAATATAAAGTTAGAAAGGTACAATGGTAAGACGGCGTTTGAAAAGTAACTTTTACATTCTTTCTGGAACATCAATTCCCATCAAACTAAAAGCGGCAGTAATGGTATCAGCCACTTTTTTGGAAAGTTGCACCCTGAATATTTTTTTAGTTAAATCTTCCTCTCCTAAAATAGAAACTGCTTGGTAAAACGAATTGTATTCTCTTACCAAATCATAGGTGTAATTGGCTATCAATGCTGGGCTGTGATTTTGTGCTGCGTTTTGAATCACTTCGGAAAACAATTCGAGTTGTTTGACCAATTCTTTTTCCTTTTCGTGAAGTGAAATGATTTCCGATTTACTTGAAAAATCAAAATTGGCTTTACGAATAATCGACTGGATTCTGGCATACGTATATTGAATAAACGGACCCGTATTTCCTGCGAAATCAACTGATTCTTCTGGGTCGAAAAGGATTCTTTTTTTAGGGTCAACCTTTAATATATAATATTTTAAGGCACCAAGTCCGATGGTTTTGTACAATTTTGTCTTTTCTTCAGGAGAATAACCCTCTAGTTTTCCTAAATCTTCGGCTATTTTTTGAGCAGTATCTGTCATTTCCTGAATCAAATCATCGGCGTCGACAACGGTTCCTTCTCTTGATTTCATTTTTCCGGAAGGCAAATCGACCATTCCGTAGGACAAATGAAAGAGATTTTTTGACCATTCAAAACCGAGTTTTTGCAATATCAAAAACAAGACTTTAAAGTGGTAATCCTGCTCGTTACCCACAGTGTAAACCATTCCGCCAACGTCTGGAAAATCCTTCACACGCTGAATGGCCGTTCCGATATCCTGCGTCATATAAACCGCAGTACCGTCGGAGCGCAACACGATTTTTCTATCCAAACCTTCCGCTGTCAAATCAATCCAGACTGAACCGTCAGGATCTTTTTCGAAAACGCCTTTCTCTAAACCTATTTGAACGACGTCTTTTCCGAGTAAGTAGGTGTTACTTTCGTAGTAATAACTATCGAAATTAACTCCTAGATTTTTATACGTTGTTGCAAAACCATCATAAACCCATTGGTTCATTGTTTTCCAGAGCGCCATTACTTCCGCATCACCCGCTTCCCATTTCAAAAGCATTTCTTGAGCTTCTAAAATGATTGGCGCTTGTTTTTTGGCCTCATCTTCCGTTTTACCAGCAGCCATTAAATCAGAAATTTGTTCTTTATAGGCTTTGTCAAAAGCCACATAATAATTCCCAACTAATTTATCTCCTTTTAAACCTGTTGATTCTGGAGTTTCTCCGCCCGTCTGTCCGGTAGGCAGGTTTCCGAATTTTTGCCAAGCCAACATCGACTTGCAAATATGAATCCCGCGATCGTTTATGATTTGGGTTTTATAAACTTTTTTTCCTGAAGCTCTTAAGATTTCGGCAACAGAATAACCCAAAAGATTATTGCGTACATGACCTAAATGCAAGGGTTTATTGGTGTTTGGCGAAGAATACTCGACCATTATCGCTTGGTCATCGGGGTTTGGAGTAACAAACCCAAATTTCAAATCATTCCTGATTTCGTTGAAAAAATTTAAATAATATTCATCTGAAATAACAATATTCAAAAAACCGGAAACGACGTTAAAACGGCTCACTTCAGATACATTTTCAACTAAATAGTTCCCAATTTTATTTCCTAATTCCAATGGATTCCCTTTAACCACTTTGAGCAATGGAAAAATAACCAGTGTGATGTCACCCTCAAACTCTTTACGTGTAGTTTGAAATTCAACTTTGTCAATCACAATGTCAAATAAAGATTGAATAGCTTTTGTTATGGAAGACTTCAGAATCTGAGATAATATCATTTTATGTATTTATTTTGAGGGTACAAAGATAGCAATTTCATGGGGAAATCTAATCTGAAAAAGCAAACCCAATTGTTTTTTACCAATAAAAGAAAGCCAAATTTAATACTAAAATTTAGCGTTCTTTTTCTTAAGCCTAAATTACCCTCTTATTATGGCACTGCCCCGGGAAAACCACTACCGAAAGCAGCCAAAACCAAAATGCCTCCTGAATTAATTTTTCCTTGTTCCCGGATAGCATTAAAAAACTATGGAGATAGAAGTGGCTTTAGTGCAGCCATATTTTTGTGTATTCTTGACTATTTTTAACATCGATTAATCCCGATTTCTTTTGGATAAATTGGAATATTCTCGAATTGGCATAAAAACAAGATTGCAATTTTCTTTAACGTTAAAAGTATGCTACTTTTGTAGCATCAAAATAGAATAAAATAATGCCGGAATTAAAATCAGACTCCAACCCAAAACGGTCTAAAGACAAAATTTTAGACCGAACAATAACTACACGAGAAGTGATTTTTTTATTGGCATTTGTGTTTTGTTTGTCGCCACTTATAACGCCTCCCATAGCGCTTTTTATGGGCCTGATAATCGCCCAATTTGTTGGACACCCCTATTTGCACCTCAACCATAAAGCCACACACCTTTTATTGCAAATTTCGGTGGTGGGTTTGGGATTTGGAATGAATGTCAATAATGCCATGAAGGCCGGAAAAGAAGGCATTCTATTTGCCGTGATTTCAATTATCGTAACATTGATTATTGGTTTTTTAATAGGTAAGTTGCTAAAGATAGAAAAGAAAACATCCTATCTCATTTCAGCAGGAACGGCAATTTGTGGAGGCAGTGCAATTGCGGCTATTTCGCCAGTAATAAAAGCGGAGGAAAAACAGATTTCAGTTGCTTTAGGCACTATTTTTATTTTAAATTCCATTGCGCTGGTGCTATTTCCATTTATCGGACATCAATTAGACCTTTCGCAAAATCAGTTTGGCTTATGGTGCGCAATTGCCATACACGACACTAGTTCTGTTGTGGGTGCCGCAAGCAAATACGGTGCAGAAGCACTAGAAATTGCGACAACTGTAAAATTGGCACGAGCTTTATGGATTATTCCTGCAGTATTTTTATCAATGATATTGTTTAAAAACAAAAACAGCAAACTAAAAATACCTTACTTCATAGGATTGTTTGTACTTGCCATGATTACCAATACTTATATTCCATTCGTGCAAGAGTATAGTAGTTATTTAGTGGCAATTGCCAAAGCAGGACTCACGGTGACGCTTTTTTTAATTGGCTGCGGACTATCAAAAAAAGTATTACAATCTGTTGGTATAAAACCATTATTTCAAGGTGTCGTACTTTGGCTCCTCATTTCCATGGCAGCATTATGGATGGTGATGCATTTAGCACTATAAAAAACAAATACTATTTCATTGATTTTTTAAACTAAAAATGGTCAATACAATGGTTTTTATTGGAAATTCGTGCTAGTATCAAAACATATATTTATTGAACCAAATTATAATAGATTAATTACAAGATTCCTAAATTGGGATTTTTATAATTTAAACGATATTCGTTATATGAAAAAACGATAAAAAATTTACTGAAATCTGCTTTATTAAAATTCCCACAACTAGTTGTGATTTTTTTATGGGTCACATAAATTTACTGGGGATTAAGCAAAAAGTTTTTCCATTCTAAAGAGAAAGAATTTGACATCCACGACACCCCTTTAGTTGGCTCTAAAGAGTTTTATTTTTGAGTTAAAAGATTCTGCATTTGCATTTGCATGTCGTTTTATAAAAAAGTTCAAAATAGTTTCCAAATGATATTTCAAACTGTTTGCTGCTGTATTAAAAACGGCTCACATAAAAAAGTTGGGAAGATGTTATAAATTTGTGTGAGAGCAAATGGATTTGTAAGGAAGTTCATTTAAAAGAAAACGAATATTATGATGCAAGGTTTGTAGATACAATTATATATTCCATTTTGA
>JBIILD010000008.1:0-28259 GCA_044232845.1 Flavobacterium sp. | reverse complement strand
ACACAGTAGATGCCGGTGTAATTATTGATACTAAAAACTACCAAACATCTGGTGTTTTAGCAAAAGGGGATATCAAAAAAATAGAGTTAGACAAGCCCTTGGAAACAAGAAGTATCAATGAGATTTCAACTTCTGGAAATAAAAGAGTTACTTATCTAGTGCGTCATTCCAATATGAAATGGCAAGTTAGAAATGCAACAGCAACGTATTTGGATAATCATATTAAGATAGGCAAAATAAGGAATCATATTTCCGATAAATTAGAGATTATTATATCGCCGCTTCAAAAAGAAATAGAACCCTACTTACATAGAGTTCGGTATGCAGAAAAAATTAAATTAGTTCCTTATCAATCAAAAAATCAAGCGATAAAAGTAATTATAGAAAATGTATTTCAAAATGCAGAAATCGATTTTTACAGCACTAAAAAACCAAAAATGGTTGCAGGTGTTACCAGTTGGTATTATAAAAACAATATCGTTACTGCAAAAATATCAAAACCCACAACTGTACTTGTAACCTTTTAAAAAACAGATTATGACTCAAACAAAATATAGCTTTAAATCATTAGTAGTTGCATATGTGATTGCTTCCGCTTTTTTTTCATCCTGTAAAATTTAAGGACAAACTACAAGCTCCAAAGATGGCACTTGTTTAGTTGATTATGTAAACCCTTTAATGGGTACAGGTACAGATTCTAAAAAAAGTTCGTCAAATGGCAATACATATCCAGCAATAGCAGCACCTTGAGGCATGAATTTTTGGACACCTATGACGGCAGAAATGGTATCAATTAAAACCTGAAATATTTAAAATAACCCATGAACAATTCAAAAATAATATCCTATAATTTGAATCAAAATTAAATCAACTCTCATAAATAAAGTTGCGAAATTCGACAATTAAATATATACTTGCAGCTTTATTAATTTTAAGGATATATAGAATGGCAGTAAACTTGAATTTAGGTAAAAATCTATATCCAAGTTGGGGTCATAAACAAACTGACGTGCCTTATTCATTAAGTTTGGAAAGACACAATTAAAGTAATTTTATAAATAACAACAATCAAATAGTATTAATTTAAATTAAAAAAAATGGAATTATATCCTTTAAAATTTACCCCTCTTTTTAAATACAGAATTTGGGGTGGTAGCAAATTAAAAACAGCATTAAATAAAGAGTACACAGAAGAAAACATCGGTGAATCTTGGGAAATTTCGGATGTCTCTGGAGATGAAACTAGAGTGGAAAACGGTTTTTTAAAAGGGAAAACCTTAAAAGAACTTACGAAACAATTCAAAGGGGATTTTGTAGGTGAAAATGTTTATAAGAATTTCGGAGAGGATTTTCCATTATTAATAAAGTTTATTGATGCAGAAACACCTTTATCCATTCAAGTACATCCAAGCAATGAAATTGCCAAAGAACGACACAACTCTTTTGGGAAAAATGAGATGTGGTATGTTATGCAAGCGGATGAAAATGCAGAGCTGATCGTTGGATTTGATGAAGAAATAAATAAAGAGGATTATAAAATTCATCTAGAAAACAATACTATTTTAGATGTTATGCATCATGAATATGTTAGTGAAGGTGATACCTTTTATATCCCCACAGGCAGAGTGCATGCTATAGGCGCTGGTGTTTTGTTGGCCGAAATTCAACAAACATCCGATATAACCTATCGCATCTATGATTATGATAGGGTAGACGCTAAAACAGGAGCAAAACGAGAACTTCACAATGAGTTAGCTATTGATGTAATAGATTTTAAAGTGTATGATTCCTATAAAACAAGTTATGAATTAAAGCCAAATGTTTCTAATACACTGGTGCATTCCCCTTATTTTAAAACAAACATACTAAGTATTGAAGGTGAAGTGAAAAAGGATTATACAGCTATTGATTCTTTTGTTATTTATATTTGTGTAGAAGGAACTTTAGCTATTCATCATAAAGGGGAGACTTATTCGCTTTCACAGGGCGAAACGATTATGTTCCCATCTAGCATTACAACTCTTGTGCTTAATGCCTCTGACAATGCTAAAATCCTAGAGGTTTATTTTTAATAAAATATTAATTTGAAGAATAAACAAATATGGTGAAAAATAAATCAAGAATAATAAAAAGGGGTGTTGGAATATTAATCCTAATATATGCTCTGAATCCAGCAATAACAACCGCGCAAAAATCGGCAGTAAAACCCAATGTTATTATAATTTATACAGATGATCAAGGTACTATTGATGCTAATTGCTATGGTGCAAAAGATCTGTATACCCCCAATATCGACAGATTGGCAGATTCAGGTGTCCGGTTTACTCAATTTTATGCTGCTGCGGCTATATGTTCGCCATCAAGGGCTGCTTTGTTAACCGGTAAAACACCATTAAAAGCAGGATTACCAGGCAATGCCCCTGCAATAAGAGGTGAGGCTGGATTGCCTACGGAACAAATTACCATCGCAGAGACACTGAAAAAAAACGGATATAAAACCGGCCACATTGGAAAATGGCATTTAGGGTATAGCGACCAAACCATGCCTTTAGCACAAGGCTTTGATTATTCCTTTGGCCACATGAGTGGCTGTATAGATAATTATTCGCATTATTTTTATTGGGAGGGAGCTAATCGACATGATCTATGGGAAAATGGAAAAGAAGTATGGATGGATGGTGAATATTTTCCAGACATTATGGCGGATAAGGCAGAACAGTTTATAACAGAAAACAAGGACAAGAGTTTTTTTCTTTATTATGCTTTAAACCTTCCTCATTATCCCTTGCAGGCAACAAGCAAATGGAGAGACTATTATAAAAATTTAGAAAGTCCAAGAGATAAGTATGCAGCATGTGTTTCTACTCTTGATGAACGAATTGGGTTGCTTCTAGATAAATTAGACGAATTAAATATTCGAGAGAATACGATCGTTATATTACAATCGGATCATGGACATTCAATGGAGCAACGTACTTTTTCTGGTGGTGGAAACTCTGGAATTTATCGGGGAGCCAAGTTTTCTTTTTTTGAGGGAGGCATCAGGGTCCCTGCGATTATAAGCTGGCCCTCTAAAATGCCAAAGAATGAGGTTATAGATGAGATGGCGGTTAATGTAGATTGGTTTCCTAGTATACTTGATTTATGTAAAATAGGGTATGATAAAGATGATTTTGAAGGGAAAAGTCTTGTGGATGTAATTTATAAAAAGAAAAAAACGCCACATGAAGTCTTCTGGTGGTATGATAATGCAAACCGATGGGCGGTTCGAAAAGGAGATTGGAAGTTATTGAAAAACCCCATTGATCCATCACAAAAAAAACCAATAGAAACTACAAATTCATTTTATCTGGTTAATATTAAAAATAATCCAAACGAATCGGAAAATATAGCAGATAAATATCCTGAGAAAGTAGAGGAATTAAATAATGAATTTAATTTTTGGAATAAAAGTGTTAAAAAATAAAATTAAGGGGAGTTGTTAATGATAAATTAATGTTTAATTAATGAATTGATAGTTTATTTGCACTGTTAAATGATTTAATAAACTATAAAATAACTAAAAATTAAAAAAAATGAAAAAATTACTATTGATTGCATTATTAAGTATGACTTTTGCTGCTAACGCTCAAGATCAAATTGATCCAAACGCTAAAAAAGTTTCAGAGAAAATGACTAGTGTTATGACCTTGTCTCCAGAAGAAACAACTAAAGCATACAATCTCGTATCTAAAAGGAACAAAGATAAAAAAGCCTTAAAAGAAAAGTATGTAGATGATGTAGAGACTTTTAATGTTGAAGGAAAAGAGGTGGAAATACAGTTCAATAAAGATATGAAGAATTTAGTTGGAAATGAAAAATGGAAAATCTGGGCTGATTTTAAAAAAGCAGAGAATGAAGCAAAAGCTAAAAACTAATATTTTTTTTAATTCAATTCAAAAAAGTCACCATTTAGGTGACTTTTTTACCTTAAATTATTAATTTAAAAGTAAAGAGATTACTTAAATTAAAATAGATGGATTTATGATTGATGAACTTGAAAAAATGTAAAAATTCAATCTCCAAGATGCCGCGTTGCAGGAATAGATTTTTAAAATTTGTCACAAGGAATCTATTTTGTGGAAATTTTAAATGAGATTCAAAATAGCACAATATTAAAATATTTTAAAGAATTATATAGATGAATAAACATTTAGCACTTTTAACAATTACAATTTTTACCATAACATCTTCTTTCTCTCAGGAGGATTTTACTAAATATATTGACCCAACAATAGGGAATGTTGCTCCTTTTTTAGTACCAACCTTTCCTACTATGCATCTGCCCAATCAAATGATGCGGATGTACCCCATTAAGAAAGATTATATTTCGGATCAAGTAGATGCCTTTCCGTTTCAAGTAACCTCACATCGATCACCGGGAATTTTGCCTATGAAAATTGCTACGGGTGAAGTAACTAATGCTTCTTGGAACAAAAAAATGACTATTGACCATGATTTGGAAATCATTCATCCGTGGCTATATTCAACCTATCTAATTGATGACAACATAAAAGTTAGTTTTACTCCAAGTGAAAAAGGGGCTATTTATAAAATAGATTTTCCTGAAAACACTCAAAAAAATGTACTGATTAAAGGAACTGAAAACATGGTTTTCTCTAAGGATAAAAATTATTTTAATGTCAAGGAGGTTGTTAGTAAAAAGACGGGAGGGACTAACCCGGTTACGAGTAGTTTATCTGTTTTTTTATATGGCGAGATTGTGGATGTTAACAATAATCCTGTAAATGAATTTGAGTTTACCAGTGATAAACAAAAAATCACGCTGTCAGCTGGTGTGAAGGCACCATCAACAATCCTAATTAAATATGCTGTTTCTTATGTGAGTTTAGAACAGGCTAAACTTAATTTTGAAAAGGAATTGAGAACACAAAGTTTTGAGGAATTATCAAAATCAGGAAAAATACGTTGGGAAAAAACTATCAATCAAATACAAGTAGAAGGTGGGACAGAAGCTGAAAAAAGAACCTTTTACACTTCCTTATACCGAACTTATGAACGAATGGTCAACATAAATGAAGATGGCAAGTATTATAGTGGTTATGATCAAAAAGTGCATACTTCAAAACGTCCTTTTTATGTAGATGATTGGATTTGGGACACCTATCGAGCGCAACACCCTCTTAGAACAATTTTAGATCCTGATATGGAAGACGACATGTTGAATTCCTATACACTGATGTATGAACAAAGCGGCTGGATGCCAACATTTCCTCAGGTTTTTGGCAACCATCTTTGTATGAATTCCTACCACTCATCGGCAATATTTATAGATGGATATCGAAAAGGGCTTAAAAATTACAATGTACAAAAAGCGTATGAAGGGATTAAGAAAAATTTAACTTTGGGGACTTTTATTCCTTGGAGACAAGGCACACCACGATTGCCTATTGATGACATATACCATAAAAACGGCTATTTCCCATCATTGAAAATAGATGAAAAAGAAACAGAGCCCAATGTGGACAGTTTTGAGAAAAGACAGCCGGTGGCAGTATCCTTAGGAGTTACCTACGATTTCTGGGCATTAGCTGAACTGTCAAAAGAACTCGGCAAAAAAAATGATTATGCTCTTTTTGCCCCAAAAGCCAAAAATTATAAAACCCTTTGGCATCCTGAAAAACGCTTGTTTATGCCAAAAGACAGTAATGGCGATTGGGTAATGATAGACCCAAAAAATGGCGGAGGAAAAGGGTTTAGAGAATATTATGACGAAAACAATGGATGGACTTATGCCTGGGATGTGCAACAAGATATAGTTGGATTGACAGAATTACTTGGAGGCAAAAAAGCGGCTGAAACACGTTTAGATCAATTGTTTAGAGAGCCTCTTGATATGGGTAAGAGTGATTTTTACATAAATGGTTCTAATGCTACTGGACTTGTAGGGCAATTTTCTATGGGTAATGAACCTTCATTCCACATACCCTATTTGTATAATTATTTTGGAGCTCCTTGGAAAACACAAAAACGCACCCGTTTCCTTTTAGATGTATGGTTTAAAGATAACATTTTTGGAATACCCGGTGATGAAGATGGGGGAGGCATGACGGCTTTTGTAGTATTTACCGCTATGGGTTTATATCCTGTAACTCCCGGTGAGCCCTACTATAACATAACAAGTCCTTTGTTCGAAAAAACAACTATAAGTCTTAAAAACGGAAAAACTTTTACAATTCTTGCAAAAGGAGCCAGTAAAACCAAAAAATACATCCAAAAGGCTTTTATAAATAATATTGAAATTGATGCTCCCTTTATAACTCATGCACAAATAATGGCTGGTGGTGAATTAAAGCTTGAATTATCGGAACTCCCAAATAAAGAATGGGGAAAAAATGCTAAAATTCCAAATTAGAAATTGGAGTAAAAAAACATAAAAGCAATTAATTAGATTAAACCATGAATGCTAAAAATTATTTCTATTTATTAGTTACAGTCCTTATTTTTTCATTGGGAAGTTGTAATACGGCATTTATAGCCACGAATAAAAATCCAAAAAAGAAACCAAACATCTTGTTTATTATGACGGATGATCACGCATTGGCCGCCATTAGTGCTTACCAAGGTTTTTTGGCCAAAGTGGCTCCAACCCCAAATATAGATCGTATTGGTAGGGAAGGGGTTCGTTTTAATAATATGTTGTGTACCAACTCCATTTGTGGTCCCTCAAGAGCTTCAATTATTACCGGAAAATATAGTCATGTAAATGGTTTTTTTAAAAATGAAGGGGGGGGTGATTTTGATAGTTCACAACAAACTTTTCCTAAATTACTTCAAAGTGCAGGGTATGAAACAGCCGTAATTGGTAAATGGCATTTAGGAACCGCTCCTACCGGTTTTGATTATTATAAGGTATTATTTAATAAAGAAGGACAAGGTTCCTATTATGACCCCGTTTTTGAAACCACAGGAAATAAAATTATTGAAGAAAAAGGAAAATTTTCTACAACGGTAATAAAAGAAGATGGGATTAAATGGTTAAAAAATAGAAAAAATAAGGATAGCCCATTTATGCTCATGTTTCAGTTTAAAGCCCCACATCGCCCTTGGGAGCCTGGTCCTGGTTATGAAAAATATCTAGAGGATGTTGCTATTCCTTATCCAACTACCTTTAATGATGATTATAAAGGAAGAGACGCCGCAAAAGACGCTTGGATGCGGATTGACGGACACATGAACAGAAAGGATTTGAAAATTAAACCTCCCAAAGGGCTATCTGAAAAAGAACTTAGCGCATGGAATAGCTTTGGTAATAATGATGGCGAATTTTGGACGCCAGATTCAACTATGACGGAAACCCAAAGAAAAGAGTGGAAATACCAGCACTATATAAAGGATTATTTACGTGTTGTAAAAGGAGTTGATGATGCTATTGGAGAAATGCTAAAGTATTTAGACGAAAGTGGTTTAGCCGAAAACACTATAGTGGTTTACACTTCTGACCAAGGTTTTTATTTAGGAGAACATGGCTGGTTTGACAAAAGGTTTATGTATGAAGAATCCTTACACATGCCGCTTTTAATGCGCTATCCTAACCATATTAGTCCGGGCACGGTCAAAAATGATTTGCTTTTAAATGTAGACTTTGCCCCCACTTTGTTAAGTTTAGCAGGCATTGAAACCCCCAAAGACATACAAGGGAAGAGTTTTGTTCCAATTTTAAAAAGCAAAAAGGAAAAACCTTTTAGAGACGCTGTTTATTATCATTATTACGAATATCCCTATTGGCATCATGTGCAGCCCCATTATGGGATAAGAACGGAACGCTATAAATTAATTCATTATTATTATGATATGGATAACTGGGAGTTATTCGATTTAAAAAATGATCCTATTGAAGTAAATAACATATACAACAATCCTGCAAACAAAGCATTAATTTCAAATCTTAAAATTAGACTAGAAGAATTGAAAAAAGAATACAAAATGGATTTATCAGACGAAGAGCTGAAAAAAATGACAAAGGTGAGTATCGATAGACGGTATAGAGTAGAACCTGCAAATTAATATTTTTAAAGGAATAGCTTTATGGCGAGTTGTTTGAAGGTTGATTGGTCAGAAGAGCCTTGGCACATTAGATAATTAATACATTTTAGAAGTATATTACTCCGAGGTATTTAATATTTTATAGAGCATATCTCTGATTATTTCAATGCATTCCAAATAGAGTCTTCATGGGTTGGAGCAATAATAGTTATACTTTGTTTGGATACAGGATGGACAAAAACTAGTTGTCTCGCATGGAGGTGAATGCCACCGTCAGGATTACTTCGGTCAAAACCATATTTTAAGTCTCCTTTTATAGGAGAGCCAATGGCCGAAAGTTGCGCCCTAATTTGATGGTGTCTTCCCGTATGAAGATTGATTTCTAAGGCAAAATAATGGGTCAATTCTCGAATGATTTGATAGTTCAAACTGGCGATTTTGCTTTCGGGTACCTCATTAATGTGTGCTTTTGAAGTATTATTTTTTTCGTTCCTTTTTAGATAATGAACTAGTTTGTCTTCGGTTTTTTGAGGCTTATTTTTTACGATAGCCCAATAGGTTTTTTGGGTTTCCCTGTTTTTGAACAATTCATTCAATCGCGTTAAAGCTTTACTAGTTCTGGCAAAAACTACGATTCCAGTAGTCGGTCTGTCTAGTCTATGTACGACTCCCAAAAAGACTTCTCCCGGCTTGTTGAATTTCTCCTTGATGTATTCTTTTACAACTTCCGATAGTGGTTTATCGCCGGTTTTGTCTCCTTGTACAATATCTCCGACGCGTTTGTTTACGACAATGATATGATTGTCCTCATGCAGTACTTGGAGGTTATTTTTGGTTGATAAAATTTTCATTTAGATAATTTGACTTCTTAGAATCTTACATGTTTAGAGTTAAACGAAATTTAGAGGTTATTTTGATAATTTATTCAAGTTGAATTATTAACGGATCCAATTTATCTTGAAAAATAAATCCAAATCTTAAAGGTGTAATTCAATTTCTTAGGCTGAACCATTGCAATTTCTATAAATCAAAAAAATCTTTGTTTGAATTTCTAGAATAACCTTTTGTCATGGTTGAAGGAATTAAAAAAGAAGCTCGTCTCAATTGTTCGTTATTCCAAATTTTTTCATCAACTGAAAATGTTAATTTTATTGAATAAATTTCAGAAAAAAGAATCTACTCTTTTTCAAAATTCACAGTTCTTGAATTGATGCACGCTATTTTTTTAAAGTACTCTAAAATATCGAATAATCTAAGAGGACTAAACTAATATTGCTCTTTCTCATTAGGAAAATCCCTCGACTTCACATCGGCAACATATTGATTGATGGCTGAGGTCATTCCTTCGTATAAATTCATATAGCGGCGCAAAAATCTGGGGCTAAATTCATTATTCATTCCTAGCATATCGTGAATAACTAAAACTTGGCCGTCAACTTGTCCACCAGCTCCAATTCCAATCACGGGAATAGAAACACTTTTGGCTACTTTTTCGGCTAAATCGGCTGGAATTTTTTCAACAACTAAAGCAAAACAACCAATTTTTTCCAGCAATTTGGCATCCTGCATTAATTTATCCGCCTCCTCTTCTTCTTGAGCACGGACGGTGTAAGTGCCAAATTTATAGATTGATTGCGGTGTTAAGCCTAAATGTCCCATAACAGGAATTCCTGCATTTAAGATTTTTTTGATAGATTCTTTTACTTCACTCCCGCCCTCAAGTTTTACGGCATGACCACCACTTTCTTTCATTATTCTTATGGCAGAACGCAAGGCTTCTTTTGGGTCCGATTGATAACTTCCAAAAGGTAAGTCGACTACAACCAATGCTCTGTTTATGGCACGAACCACACTTGATGCGTGATAAATCATTTGATCTAAGGTTATAGGTAAAGTAGTTTCATGACCCGCCATGACATTCGAGGCGGAATCACCTACCAATATCACATCGACGCCGGCACTATCAACAATTTTAGCCATAGAATAATCATAAGCAGTAAGCATAGAGATTTTTTCACCATTGGCTTTCATATCTATTAGTGACTTGGTGGTTATTCTTTTATAATCTTTTTTCGATTCAGACATCTTTAAATTTTGAGATTTAAGTTCAGATAACTAACGGAATCCGATTTGGGACTGTAAAATTAATCAAATAATATAGAAAAAGGCAGTGATTAGTATTTTTAAATGCGGAATATGAATCTTTGGCCATAAAGAAAAATAGAAGGAATGCAGAGGTGACGAGTTGGATCCGATTCATGATTTAATTTTTTTATAGGAAGTCTTTCTTTAAGGCTTTACTATTTGAATAAATTAATTACTTTTGAAAAAATTAATCAAAACAAAAAAACAATTCTCTTGCTAGTGTTACAGTATTTAAATACTATAAAAAAGCTGTGTTGTCAATTGTAGTTTTATTAAAAAAAGATGCCTAACAATTAATATAGTAAACAGTATGAAATTTTTTATTGACACAGCTAATTTATCTCAAATTAAGGAAGCTCAAGCATTGGGCGTTTTAGATGGCGTAACCACCAATCCCTCATTGATGGCTAAGGAGGGGATTACCGGAAAAAACAATATTTTGAAACATTATGTTGACATCTGCAAAAGCGTTGATGGTGATGTGAGTGCCGAAGTAAATGCACTTGACTACGCCGGAATGATTAAGGAGGGCGAAGAATTGGCTGAATTACATGAGCAAATTGTGGTCAAATTGCCAATGACCAAAGAAGGTATAATGGCGGCCAAATACTTTTCGGATAGGGGAGTGAAAACAAATGTAACTTTAGTTTTTTCGGCAGGACAAGCCTTGTTGGCTGCTAAAGCCGGTGCTACTTATGTTTCCCCTTTTATTGGTCGATTGGACGATGTGTCAACTGATGGTTTGGCACTTATTGAAGAAATCCGTTTAATCTATGATAATTATGGATATGAAACGCAAATTCTAGCCGCTTCGGTTCGTCACACGATGCACATTGTAAACTGTGCCAAAATAGGTGCTGATGTGATGACTGGCCCTCTTTCTGCCATATATGGACTGTTAAAACACCCTTTGACTGATATTGGTTTGGCTCAGTTCGTTGCCGACTTTGAAAAAGGAAATAAATAATTACTGGTTGAATTGACAAACAGAACAATATTAAAAAGACTACGTTTTTCTCAAATCTTGCAGGAGTTATTTCGGTAAGAAACAAGGTTTTTCCGTTTGATGTATAAAAAAAATAAATTTTTAACTTTTTCTAAAATTTATACATTATATATATTCACAATATAATAAATTATTTAATTTTGTATTTATATATATAAAATTTCAAAAGACAATTTTAAGTTAACCCTGTATGAAAGCAACCAAATTCATTTTAAGTATTTTTTTTATAATTTATTCAGTTCAGGGATTTTCTCAAACTATACAAGACGTAGCTATTTGTGCCAAAACAGGATCTTCAGCAAGTTTTACTGTAGATTATCCTACTGCATCAACTTATGAGTGGGAGGTAAAATTATCAGGATTGTGGACAAAAATTACCGGCTCAAATTCAGGTTCTATATACTCAGGTTACAGTTCCTCTACATTAAATATTATAAAATCATTATTTTCACCACTTGCGGGTACATTATATAGGGTAAAAGTTATTGATGGATTTAATATTTCAACTTATTCAAATGAAGCTGAGTTAATTATTGACCCCGTTCCAATTTCTAAAACAATATCAGTAGTGTATCCAGTGTGTGCAGGAGCGAGCAAAAATTTAATTTATGCATTAGGTTCCGTGGGAACTATTTATTGGCAGTCTTCATCTACCTCTAATCCAAACGATTTTTATGATATTGACGGTGAAAATTTGGGATCTTATACGGCTACTGATTTACAGGATACGACTTGGTTCAGAGTAAAGAATTCCAGTGGGGAATGTGGCTCTGTTTTTAGCCCTGCAGTTCAGGTTGTTGTTAATCCATTACCAGTGGCAGGTAATATTGATGGTGGCGATGTTACTGTTTGTTCTGGTTCAAACACTACACCATTGACACTGCTTAATTCTACAGGTACAATTCAGTGGCAAAAGGCATCAGAGGTTGCTGGTTCGCCTGGTACACCAGGTACATTTGCAAATATTTCTTTAGCTATTTTACCAAATTACAATGCGACAAATTTAACAGCCACCACTTATTTCAGAGCTGTTTTGTCTAGCGGAGTCTGTGAAACACAAATCACCGAACCAGTTGTCATTTATGTTGATCCTAAACCCGTTTCTAAATTAATCACAGGGGCTTCAGCGGTTTGTGAAGGTGCTGACAAAACACTTACTTTTGGTACAGGCTCTGTGGGAGACATACTATGGCAGTATTCGACAACCTCGGCAACCTCTGATTTTTTTGATCTTGACGGAGAAACGGAACCAACTTATACGGCTTCTGTTTTACAAGAAACGACTTGGTTTAGAGTGATGAATTCCAGTGGCGAATGTGGCTCGGTTTTTAGCCCTGCAGTTCAGGTTGTTGTTAATCCATTACCAGAGGCAGGAAATATTGATGGTGGCGATGTTACTGTTTGTTCAGGTTCAAGTACAACATTGACACTGCTTAATTCTACAGGTACAATTCAGTGGCAAAAGGCACTAGATGTTGCTGGTTCGCCTGGTACACCAGGTACATTTGCAAATATTTTTTCAGCCATTTTACCAAATTACAGTGCGACAAATTTAACAGCCACCACTTATTTCAGAGCTGTTTTGTCTAGTGGAGTTTGTGCAACAGAAATCACCGATCCAGTAGTCATGATTGTTGAACCCAAGCTAATTTCGAAATTAATAACAGGTACTCCAACACCCTTTACGGGAGGGAGTATAACATTGACTTATGGAGCAGGTTGGTTAGGGGACATTCAGTGGCAATATTCAACCATCTCGGGCTCTGAGGGTTTCTTTGATCTTGACGGTGAAATAGAGGGAACTTATACGGCTATTGATTTGCAAAAAACGACCTGGTTTAGGGTAATGAATACAAATGGTGTTTGTTCAGTTTTTAGTACTCCCTTTCAGGTTCTCTTTAATTCATTGGCGGTGCCAGTCTTTGTTGATGTAGATTCTAAATTTAAAGTTGTGGCATATCCAAACCCATTCGAAACGGAGTTTAACATAAATCTAACTCCACCAAGTCCTGACCCAATAGAATTAAAAATTTATGATATGTTGGGAAGACTAATCGAAAACTATAATGTCAAACCCTCCGAAATTAATTCCATCCGAATGGGAACTACTTATCCACCTGGTTTTTTTACGGTTTTAATTAAGCAAGGGCAACAAGAAAGAAACGTTAAAGTGCTTAAAAAATAATCTCTAATCTTCTATATTTGCTGTAAATTATGGATTACCTCTTAAAAAGAAGATGAATTTTTAAATGAAATACGCATTAATAATACTATTTAGTCACATAAGCCTTCTTGCTATAGGTCAAATAAATTATACCACAGTGCCTATAGATTTACAATTAGTTGCTAGAGATAAAGTCACTAATTTAGGAAATGTAAAAATTGAAGGCAATGTAGATCAGTCAAGCGGTTATGGTTCCATAAAAGTAGAGGTGTACAGAAATGAGGTTTTATTAAATACGGTGGATAACGAATTAACCTATATTGATTCGAAAGCACCATTTGTATTTAATCTCTCAATTCAGGCTGAATTAGCTAACTATTCCTTTAAAATATACGGATACAACTCATCCAACATTATATATGAACTAAATAAAACAATATCTAATATTGTTGCCGGTGATGCTTACATTATACAAGGGCAATCCAACGCAGTAGCCGCAAAATATAGCGGGAGTGCTAATACTAATAAAAGTGATTTCATTAGAGTTTATGCTAGTGGAACTTCAGACCCAGTAGAGCTTTTAGCAAATGATTCTTGGTATGTGGCTAACGGAGATGTCAATTCTGCTTCTAATGGTAATACTGGGCAATGGGGTTTAAAATTAGCTCGATTACTTGTTGATAATTTACAAATTCCAGTTGCGATTTTTAACGGGGCACATAGCGGAAAAGGAATATCTTTTTTTAAAGCACCTTTGGAATATAAAAATTCTCAAAATTCTAATTACGCAAGATTATATTATCGACTAAATAAAACAGGACTTAAAGATAATGTAAGAGCCGTTTTGTGGTCACAAGGAGAGTCTGATGCACAAACTAGTTATACTTCAATCCTTACTTACAAAAATTATTTTAGGGCATTAGAAAATTCTTGGTTAACAGATTTTCCTAATATTGAAAAAATTTATATTTTTCAAACTAAAGATTGTATTTGTAATACTTCTGCTGATGGCAAAATGAACGTAAAAGAAGCCCAGAGGCAATTAGCGTATGAAAACAATGAGATCGAAATTATGCCCACGACATCTCTTTTTCTTAATGCTGACAATTGTCATTTTCCTTTTATAAATGGTTATGAGTCTTTTGCCACTAGAATCCATAAATTAGTGCTACATGATATATATGGTAAAACATATGCTGAAGAAATCAAAGCGCCTATGATTAAAAGTGCTGAATTTATGGCTCCTAATACTTTGGTTTTAGAAACAGATGCTGTCAATTTAAACTTTTCTTCTACAGATCAAACCACAATGCTTACTAGACTTAAACAAGATTTTGAATTAAGAAATGTTATGAACGTTTCGATAACGGATGTTGCATTATTAGGGAATAAAATTTTATTTACACTTTCAGGTGACCCTGGTCCAATAGGAAACATTTCATTTGTAGGCTATAATTCTAATATCGGTTTTACTATTACTAATTCGTCCAATATAGAATTGATCAGTTTTAGAAATTTCCCTATAAAAAACTTGACTTATAATGGAGGTAATAATCCTGGTACTCCCATAATTGAAAACACCTTTATTTGCAACACAACTGGATCCTCTGCGAGTATTCCTGTTAATTCTTCTACCGCTAATACAACCTATGCTTGGCTAGTAAAAAAACCTAATGGAGAATGGGAAGCAATTTCTAGTTTAAATGCAGGTACAGTTTATTCAACTTATAACACTGCTATACTAAATATCAAAAAAACCACTACTTTACCAGTTTCTGGGACATTATACAGAGTGGTTGTAAATGATGGCGTTTCTGGAGATTTAACTTCTAACGAAGCAACATTGATTGTTGACGCTACACCCGTTTCTAAATTAATAACAGCTGCTTCCACAGTTTGTAGTGGCGAAAGTAAAACACTAAACTATGGAATAGGTTCGGTGGGAACTATTCAATGGCAGTATTCAACCACTTCTAGTTCTTCTGATTTTATAGATATTTATCAAGAAAATGGACTTACTTATACGGCAAATGATTTACAACAAACGACCTGGTTTAGAGTGGCAAATGAAAGTGGTACATGTTCGCCAGTATATAGTACAGCGGTTAAAGTCCTAGTGAATCCAAAACCAGTTTCAGGATATATAGAGGGTGGAGGTGTTACTGTTTGTAAAACAACCAACTCAACAGTATTGAAACTGAATAATTCTGTGGGAACTATTCAATGGCAAAAGGCATCAGAGGTAGCAGGATTACCAGGCATTTTTTCGAATATTACTTCAGCTACTTCTTCTACATACACTGCTTCAACATTGCTAACTACCACTTATTTCAGAGCAGTTTTGTCTAGTGGGGTTTGTACTTCAGAAATAACTAACCCAGTCGTTATCAATGTCAATCCATCGGCATTAGCCAGGACAATAACAGGTGCCTCGCCAGTGTGTAAAGGAGGCAGTAAAACACTTACTTACGGAACGGGTTCAGTAGGCACAATTCAGTGGCAATATTCAACTACATCCGGCACGGCAGATTTTGTAGATATAAATAGTCAAAATGGACTAACCTATACGGATAATAATATACAACAAACGACTTGGATTAGAGTAATGAACACAAGTGGTGTATGTTCTCCAGTGTATAGTGTAGCAGTCCAAGTTGTTGTCAATCAACTACCGGTTGCGGGTTACATTACTGGTGGAGATGTTACTGTTTGTAAAACTTCCAACTCAACAGTATTGACACTGAATAATTCTTTGGGGGCCATTCAATGGCAAAAAGCAACAACTTTAACAGGTACCTATTCTAATATATCTTCAGCAACCTCTTCAAAATACAGTGCTTCAGCATTAACAACTACTTATTATAGAGCAGTTTTGTCCAGTGGGGTTTGTAATTTAGTATATAGCCCTATTGTTCAAATTGGAGTAAATGTTGTGCCAGTTTTTAATTCAATTTCTCCCATTTGTAATGGCTCGCCAATGTCGCCTTTGCCAACTATTTCTACTAACGGAGTAAGGGGATCTTGGTCACCAGCAGTAAATAATACGGCGACAACGATGTACACGTTTGTACCAAATGGAGTTTGTGTCAATACTACTACGATGACTATAACGGTAAACACCATAGCCACTCCTATTGGAGATGTAAATCAAGGTTTTAATATGAATGCTTCAAAAACTATCTCAGACTTAGTGGCTATTGGAAGTAACATACGCTGGTATACCTCCATTGAAAATGCACTAGCAAACACCACTCCATTAGAGTTAAGTACAATTCTTGTTATGGGAAATACCTATTATGCCATGCAGACTATAAATAGCTGCTCGAGTACTAATCCTTTAGCGGTTAAGACTTATGTTGATGTTAATCTTGGGATTACAGATTTTGATTTTAAGGGATTACAATTTTACCCAAATCCTATTTCTGATTATTTTACTATTATTTATACTGAAAGAATTAATACTTTACAACTATTCAATACTATAGGACAATCGGTATTTATTGCACATCCAAATGCTTTTCAAACAAGTCTAAATATTAATTTTTTACCACCAGGAGTTTATTATTTAGAAGTAAAAGCAAACAATAACAAAGGTCTATTGAAAGTAATTAAAAAATAGCTATATTGATTTTATGAATTAATACGTAAACTAAAACTATTATTCTACACAATGTAAATTATTCATGAAGAAGGTTTCAGGCTCATAGACCTGATTGTTTAGTTCTGATTGAAATTCTTTTTTGAGAACATAATCTTCCATATCGGTCCAGTATTTTATTCGCATCATATTTACAGGCGAACTTTTTAATTCTTCCATAGAACCTTTTAGAAACATGAAGCTGCCTGTTAGAATTCTATTATCAAAGCCTTTGTCGTCTCGAATCAGAGTACCGCAACTTTCTTGGTCTAAATGAAGTAAAGTAATTATTTTTCCATTATTTAATTGTAAAAATAGTTTCGAATTTTTATCAAAACAATTTGCTTTCAAAAAATCTTTACTTTTTTGAATAAAATTAATATTTAAAGTCGGTGTTCCATTCGTTGCTACCAATGAAAAGAAGATATACTTAAAACTCCCCGCGAAATTTTTTTCATAAATCATGTAATCTTTGGTTGTTTTATAGGTTCCAATGGAATCGCTCACATTGGTGCTGTATACACAAGGTATTTGGGCAAATACAGTATTGCTTATAAAAAATAAAGAGAGTAAAATAGCTAGTTTCATTTTTATTATATTTTCGTGCAAATTAAAACTATTTTAGTGTCATTTTGATCAGTTGTAAAAAAGCAATATTGATTTCCACCGTCTTTAATTTTCCATTTTTTTCGAATATTTTCTACCGCATCAGGAAAATTTCGGGTGGTAATATTTGCCTGTTTACCTTCAAGAAATGTTTTTATTTCAATTTTTTGATATGGAATTTTGGTTTCAATTTTGAAAACCCTTCCTGGAAAAGTAATTAATTTTGAATTAGTATATAAATGAGAATGCTTGTGCAATTTGTTTAGTTTAAAAAAACTTCCCACTTCGTAAAAACCTCCTGATTTCATTATGGCACTATTGGGTTCATATAAATACTTTTGAGGTAAACTATAAGCAGGGGTTTGAGAATAATCATCCAAAATAAAGTCGAAAACAGACTCGTTTCCTTTTGCTATATTAATGGTTTTTATATTTATTTTTCCAGAATAATCCTTGTGCAATTCCCATAACAATTCTTTCACTTCGTTTTCAACGGCTACAATATGAATTATTTTCACGTTTTTTAATTCAGCTAAACCAGCAGAAATATCGAGTAATGGAGCCGTTTTTATTAGGATATTTTTTGAATAATCGAAAAATAAATCAAGATTTTCAGTGACATTTGGCAAGCATTCCTGAAGCATAAAAACTTTTCCTTTGGCACCATTTCTTCTTGAAGGGTCAAGATAAATCCAATCCCATTTTGTTTTCAGTTCAGCCAAAATTCCCAAACTGTCTCCAGAATAGCAATTGATATTCTTTACATCCAATTGTTCAAAATTATGTTTCACAATATTGGAGAGTTCCTGATTAATTTCACAATGTGCCACCCTTCTTAATTTCATTGCAAAATAGTAATCGTCAACCCCAAAACCTCCCGTGAGGTCAATAAGGGTTTCGCCCGTAACAATTTTAGCTTTGTAAGAAGCTGTTTTTTCGGAAGAAGTTTGTTCGATAGAAATTTTACTTGGATAAACAATATTTTTTGTTGAAAACCAAGTCGGCAATTTGAATTTTGCTTTTGTTTTGGCTTCAATTTGATTCAAGATTGAAATCCACTCAACTTCAGTAAAAGGATTTTTTTGGAGCGCTAATTTCGAAATATTTTTATCAATATTGTTATTAATAAAACTTTGAATTTCAGTATTTAATAGATTGAAATTCAAAATTAAATGTTTTTTGTCAGTAGTTTGATTACCGCATTTTCAGGGAAAAATTCTTTTCCGACAACTTTTAGAATGGTGTACAAAGGAACTGCTATTATCATTCCTAAAATCCCGGATAGAAATCCTGTAATCAAGATAACGAGAAATATTTCCAAGGGATGTGAACTGACACTTTTAGAAAAAATGATGGGCTGTGATAGGTTGTTGTCAATGATTTGAACAATCCAAAATCCTATCAAAACATATATTGTGGTCGGTAATATTACGGTTTGAAAATCACTACCCAAATGGCTCAACATTGTTAAAACGGCAGCCAAGATCGAAGCTATTAAGGGGCCAACATAGGGAACAATATTTAGAACAGCGCATAGAAATGCAATGATTAATAAATTTGGAATTCCAAAAATTAGCAAGACTATGACATATAAAATAAACACAATAAATAATTGAAGCAGCAGCCCGATAAAATAGCGAGAAAGCAAATGGTTTATTTTATGTGCAGAATTCAAAATTTTGTCTTCTTGGCTGTCGGGAATTAATTTTTTTGCTCCAACAATAAATTGTAATCTGTCTTTCAAAAAGAAAAAAGTGATGAATAATACCGAAGCTAATCCAATTCCGAAACTGCTAATGGTTCCCAATATTGTATTTAAAAAATTTGGAATAAAATGGAAATTAATCTTAGAAGTAAGCTTTACTTCATTTAGTATTTGCTCTGAATCTATATGATGACTTTCTAAAAAAGCAGCAGTTTGATTTAATAATTGAGTAATGTTTTTTTCAATTTCAGCTGTTTTTAGAAGGGATAAATTTTCTCCTTGAGAGTATATTAAAGGAATAAACATCATTACAAAACCGGCAATAAATAACATAAAAATAAGAAGCGTGGTAATTGTTGCCAAAGTATGCTTGAACTTTAATCTGTTTTTAAAGAAATCAAGAATTGGATTTCCTATCAACGTAAGGATTAAAGCTACTAGAAGATAGATTAAAATCGACTGGATGAGATACAAGAAATACAAGGATATTGTGGCCAAAACTAAAATCCCAATTGCCCTTACTATTCCAGCCGCTATTATTTTTGAATTTACCATCCTTTTTTTGAGTATAAAGATAAAAAAAAACTCGCTAACAAGTAGCGAGTTTTATATTGTAAAAAAATATAGTTTTATATTCCGAAACCAGCTCTTGCTCCGCCAGCAACAAATATGGCAGACATTCTTGCTTTTTGACCTAAAGTGAACATATACATTCCTCTATCGTCAGTATAATCCATATAGTTCATTGTCATTTCTATCGGAGTACCAACACAAGTACTGTAATGTGGATAAGTTGGAACACCATAATTAGCTGTATTGTGAGTTGGCGTATCCGAAACTAAATCACTTCCACAAGTGGCATCACCCCAAATATGACGTAAATTCATCCAGTGACCTACTTCGTGAGTAGCAGTTCTTCCTAAATTGTAAGGATATGCTCCACCCGTATTTGATGTTACACCAACATATTTAGAATCGCAAACAACTCCGTCAGTTGCAGCTGGACCACCAGGGAATTGGGCGTAACCTAATATTCCACCACCTATGGTGCAAACCCAGAAATTAAGAGTTGTTGTGGGTGATGTAGGGTTTATTCCTCCACTTGATGTGCTTTTCACTTCACTTGTAGTTCCCCAAGATCTTTTTTTAGTTATTTTTCTATTAATCGTAACCAACTCAAAAGTGATGTCGACATTTGCAGCTACACCAGTAAACAAAGCGGGTATAGTATTGTAATCAGGATTTGTAGCAGTAAAATCTTTGTTCAACACATCAATTTGAGATTGTATTCGAGCATTCGATATATTTTCGGCTGCCGTTCTGTATAAAACATTGACAACAACTGGAATTACAATCTTTCCGTTAACCAATCTAAAATTAGACTTAGCTATTGTACTTTGTGTAAAGGCTTCAATTTCATTCATTCGTATAGCAAATGTTGGATCGGCTATCATTTGTGCTTCAAGTACTTCTTGAGAGGCACATCCACGGTTTGAAATAGCATTGGTAGTTGGGGAGGCTGAATCTGTTGAGTCATTCTGGCAAGAAATAATCATTAGTAAAGCCGTTGCTGATAAAAGAATTTTTTTTCATAGTGGAAAATCTAATATTAAAATAGGTTTGATTAATAGAACTCACAATTATAAGAAAAAAAATTATAAACAAATTTCTATAGATGAAAAATCGATTAACAATATTAATAATGCGATTAAAAGCAAGCCAAATGGATTTCTTGTCTGAATTTATTCATAAAAAAATATGATACAATAATAATTTTAAATTTAATTGTTCAATACGTAATTTAAAGTATTGGCTTCCATTTTTAAAGCCTTATCACGGTCTCCAATTGGGTCGTTGTGTGCTTCTGAATCTTCCCAAACATCTCTCAAATCGCATTCAAAGGTATAAAGCAATACCAATCTGTTTTTAATGAAGATTCCTCAGGTTTGTGGACGTTTTTCGTCGCACTTGTGAATTTTGGCAATCCACCTAAAAAAGATACGTTTTTTGAAAGATTTGATTTATGTAGCGACACAACAGTCAACTTATAATGAACTTATAAAATGAGCAATACTGAGGACAGCTTAATATTGGTTTTTTTAATAATCTTGTGTGCAAGATAAGTTCATGACTTATTTATTTCTACAAATTATCTTCACAATATCAGTTTGAGAATAATTATCATTTTGCAATATCTCAATTGTGTATCTTTGTTTTTGTTCTAAAAGACTCATTCTTTTGAATTTTAGTCGAGGAGTAGGGACACATATTTTATCCATCCAGCAAAGAGGAAAATAATTAATACATATTACAACTCTTTGTTCAAAAGGCACTTACATTATTTTACCGGATTTAAACACAACATTAATATGATAATTACTACCCGGATTTAACTATAATTGATAATATGACGTTTTCAAGTTTATTCAGAAAAAAATCTGCAATGGTTGCTGCTCAACAAGGGAGAGAGGAGGGGCAACATCCCAAATTAAATAAAGTACTATCGGTTAAGGATTTAACTTTTTTTGGAATAGCAGCTATAATAGGAGGTGGGACATTTAGCGCAATAGGAAATGCTTGTTTTTCGGGTGGGCCAGGAGTTGTACTACTTTATATTATATGTGCTATTGCATGCGGTTTTACGGCTATGTGTTATGCGGAATTTGCCTCACGGGTCCCTGTTTCTGGTAGCGCATATACCTATGCCTACGTGTCTTTTGGAGAGTTATTCGCCTGGATTATTGGTTGGGCTTTGATTATGGAATATTCCATAGGAAATATCTATATCGCTTTTTCATGGAGTGGCTATTTTACCAATTTATTAGAGACTTTTTCTATTTATATGCCCCAATGGTTGACAATAAATTATCAATCGGCTAGAGACGCAGCAGAGGGTTTGGTAGCCTCTAAAGAAGGAATTGCTGCATGGAATAATGCACCGATGGTAAATGGTTTAAAAATCATTTTTGATTTGCCTGCGGTAATGATTAATTTATTAATTACTTTATTAGTCTACAGAGGGACAAAAGAATCTAAAAATATTAGTAATATAATGGTTTTGATTAAATTAGTCATTATCATTTTAGTCATCATTGTAGGCTTTTTTTATATAGATATTGATAATTGGACTCCTTTTATGCCAAATGGATTCAAAGGAGTTATGGGAGGTGTTTCGGCAGTTTTCTTTGCTTATATTGGCTTTGACGCCGTATCAACTTTAGCGGAAGAAAGTAAAAATCCACAGCGAGACTTACCACGAGGAATGATTTATTCGCTCCTCGTTTGCACAGTAGTGTATATTGCTTTGGCATTAGTGATTACCGGAATGGTATCCTATTCTTTATTAGGTGTTAGCGATCCTTTGGCTAAAATTTTCGCGTTAAAAGGGGTGAAATGGATGCTTTTTATTGTTTCTATTGCCGCAGTTATTGCTATGACAAGCGTATTGTTGGTTTTTCAGATGGGGCAGCCACGAATCTGGATGACAATGAGTCGGGATGGTTTGATGCCAGAAAAATTCGCTGAAATTCATCCAAAATATAAAACACCAGGATTTGCAACCATTGTAACGGGTCTAGTTGTTGGAATTCCTATTTTTTTTACTGATGAAAACTTTGTTTTAGATTTTACCAGTATCGGAACACTGTTTGCCTTTGTATTAGTTTGTGCCGGTGTTTTAATGTTAGCTCCACAAAGTGAAGCCGAACTCGCAGAGCGTCATACCAGAGGTAAATTTAAGATTCCGTATCTAAATTCAAAATTCATTTTTCCGACGATACTCCTTGTGACGTCATTTGTAATTAATTATGTATTGCCGTCATTCTTTAAAGATACTTTCGATTTCTCTAATGATAAAATAGCTGCAAATTGCACGATGGTTATTTTCTTTATTTTATGTATCATAATGGCGGTAGTTTCTTTTTTTAAAGACTTGTCTTTGATTCCTTTATTGGGTTTAATCTCATGTTGTTATTTACTTACAGGAATGGCCGTTTCTAACTGGAAATGGTTTGGTATTTGGCTATTAATAGGTCTGGTATTCTATTTTGGCTATGGGTACAAAAACAGTACATTAAAGAGTCAAAAAATTAAAGAGTAACCATGAAAATACTAGAAAAAGGAAACCTTAAATTAATCAACGCTTGGGCATTTTATGATTGGGCAAACTCTGTTTATTCTTTAGTGATTGCTACGGCTGTATTTCCCATCTATTATGAGTCTGTGACAAATGAAAATGGCGGAATGGTTGATTTTTTGGGAACATCAATTCTCAACAGTTCTTTATTATCCTATTCGTTGTCATTTTCCTTTTTAGCAGTGGCTCTTTTATCCCCAATTTTATCCGGAATAGCTGATTATGCAGGCAATAAAAAGCGGTTTATGCAGTTTTTCTGTTATTTGGGTTCCCTTTCCGTTATGGGTATGTTTTTCTTTAAAGACCAAGACACACTGTGGATTGGCATCATTTCAACAATTTTAGCTAGTATTGGTTTTTGGGGAAGTATTGTTTTTTATAATTCTTATTTGCCTGAAATTGCTTTTCCCGAGCAATACGATAGGGTAAGTGCCAAAGGATTTATATTTGGTTATGTGGGATCGGTAATTCTTTTAACTTTTAATCTGACAATGGTAATGAATCCGCAATGGTATGGAATTGAAGACTCTACTTTGCCAGCTAGAATCTCGTTTCTGTCCGTTGGTGTATGGTGGATGGCTTTTGCACAAGTAACATTTTATTATTTACCCAATACTATATTCAATAAAAGACCCAGAAAAGATTTTATATTTAAAGGTGTAAGAGAACTAAAAGAGGTGCTGGAAAGTTTAAAAAAAATGACTGCTTTGAAACAGTTTTTAATTGCGTTTTTTTTATACAGTATTGGAGTACAGACGACAATTTTATTAGCTGGAATATACGGAAAAGTGGAGTTAAAGATAGCAACGGGCCAATTAATTATCACTATTTTATTAATCCAAATAGTAGCCATTATTGGGGCCTATCTCTTTTCGAGAATATCCGAAAAAATCGGAAACATAAAAACTTTAAAATTAACCATTGCCATTTGGGGATTGATATGTTTTGCAGCTTATTCATTGGATGCAGAAAACAAACACATCAATTTACAATTTTACTCCCTTGGTGCCGCAATTGGCATGGTACTTGGCGCAATTCAATCCTTGTCACGCTCTACTTACTCTAAGTTGTTGCCTGAATCTGAGGATCACACCACGTATTTTAGCTTTTTTGATGTCACTGAGAAAATTGCGATAGTGTTGGGTACTTTTATTTTTGGTTTTGTGGGTTCCCTAACTAATTCGATGCGAAATTCAATTTTTATTCTAGCAATTTTCTTTTTACTAGGCTTCCTCGTTTTAGGTTTTGTTAAGAAAAACAGAGTTTGTTGAATAGTTAATAAATTTTTTTAAAATTTATTAAAGCTTAATTCAAATGAGATACTATCTATTAAGGAGAAAGAGGTTCTTTCATTATCCGCTTCAAGCCAATGGATTCAATGCTTTACAAAACTATATTTTAGAGGGTACCAACAAGAGAACCAACCGATTAGAAACTTTCATATTGCTAATACGACAAAGGTAATAATAATTTGAGTTAGTTTATAAATTTCTTTTAAAATTTAAATAGAGCTTATTACAAATAAGAAACTATCTAAAGGGAATATTCGCCCTATTTCAATTTATAGGAAGTACTTCTTCCGCTTCCTTGTTGTTCTAAAACATTTTTTTTAATCAAGTCCTTTAAATCCCTCAGAGCTGTATCGGTTGATGTTTTTGCAATTTTCGCATATTTGGATACGCTTAGTATACCAAAGAAATCATCCAGAAGTAACTGTAGTATTTTCTGTTGACGAGCATTAAATAAAGTTTCTTTATTTGTTTCCCAAAATTGGGCACGAGCCATTGTTTTTTTGATAGTTTCATCTGTTTGCTCCATGGAACGCATCAAACAATCCAAAAACCATATTAGCCATGCTGTAATATCAAGGTTTTCTTTTTGAGTACTTTCAAGTATATTATAATATTTATTTCGTTCTGCTTGAATCTGTGCTGACATGGAATAAAACCTTTGTGGGCTTTTATCTGCTCTAGCTAATAGCATATCAGTAATAGCTCTTGCAATACGACCATTGCCATCATCGAAAGGGTGAATAGTAACAAACCACAAGTGAGCAAGACCTGCTTTTAAAACAGCATCAAGGTCTTTATATTTTTCAATCCAATCTAAAAACGCATTCATTTCACTCGGTACTTTAGAGGCTGATGGTGCTTCAAAATGTACCGTTTCTTTTCCCATAGCTCCCGATGTAACTTGCATTACATCATCACGCCAATCAGCGGTTTTTATTTTATACATTCCGCTTCGTCCTGTAGGGAACAATGCGGCATGCCAATCAAATAGTCGTTCATCTGTTAAATGAGTATCGTAACGTTGAGTAGCATCTAACATCATTTCTACAATACCTTCTACATCACGTTCCGCTGGTAAAGCTCCAGCAATTTCAATTCCTAATCGTCTCGCTATTGAAGAACGTACTTGTTCAGGGTTTAGTAATTCTCCTTCTATCTCACTTGATTTGATTACATCCATCGTCAGTGCCTTCAGCATCGTTTCTTCTTGTATCCGAAAACCGAGAGCTTGCATCTGACCTAATATTTGTCCTTGACGGTGCCTAACGGAGCCTAATATCTTTGTTATAAGTTCAGTATTCCATGTGAATTGTGGCCAGTCTTTTTGTTCGTATATATACATATATCACCGCTTATTTGCGGTAAAAATAGTACTTTACTACCGCATTATCAAATTTTTGAATTATTATTTGAATTAATCACCGCATTTTTACGGTAATAAAACTTTTAAATCACCGCATTTGTCTATTTTATGATGTACTCTATATTATAACAACAGGATAAATGACCTTTTTTTGCTTCTTACTCCACTTTTAACAATAAATGATTTCAGCAGTATTCGTAGGAGGTACTAATTATTACTTAAAAGCTTTAGTCATTAGATCTTGCTCACTTCTTGAAATACCAATTTTTTTAGCTATTGTTTTCCAATTCGTTGTAACCTCTAGTACTTCTTTTATGATAGTTTTCATTTGCTTTTCGTTTAATCTAAAATATTCTCCAACACTTTTTGCCAATTCAAAATCGAGGGCATTGTTATCTGTATCAATATTTAGTGCTAATCCGTCTTTTTCAATTGATGGATTAAGGTCATAAGCAGGAGATAATATCCAACCGGCTGCAGTTAAAATAAAGCCATGATTTCTTAGATGGTCATCCGTATTAGAAATGGCAATATTGAAGATTATTCTAAGCCAAAGTTGATGTAAGTTAGCTTCAATATTTGTGCCATGATTACTAATAAACTCAGCAATGTCTAGGTAACTTGCTGGATTATTTCGGATAGTGTCTTCATTGTTGGCGGTCATAGTCATAGCAGATGCAAAGTGTATTCTTTCCCCGTTTTCACGGTCGAATCTTTTGGTGAAAAAGGTGTGGTAGTTGCCCATGATTTTTTCGATACGGCAGGGAGCCATTTCAACACCCGCTTTTATAGCCAGTTGATAGGCAAGGAACTCCCATGCTCCTTTGTCTATAGTATCTGTTTTGGAAGGAAATTTTGCAATCCAAAGGCTTTTATCATTGTCCAGAATATTAGCTTTTGGTCTAGCTCCTCCGAGCGAAGAACCTGGTGCCATTAATACAGATAACCATTTTCTAACAGCATTATTATTATCATCATTTTCAAAATTAGTTGCTGCATTTTGTAGTTCGCGAATCGAGGACCATGGGGGAGTAGAAGCTGTTTTGTTGTTGTCTAGAAATTCACCGTCTGGATCTGTCTTGAAACGCAAGGCTCCCATGCGACTTCCGTCGTATACACCTAAAAGGAAATCAATATCATAAAGTGTCGTTGCTTTTTCTCCTCTTTCAAGTGCTTCTTGTGCCGCTCTTCGCTTCATTAAAGTTCTTCCCCAGGTGTCGGGCATACTATCTAAAAATATTCCGAAGTTTTCTTTTAGATTTGGGTATTGTGGTCCACCATACAGCTGAATATCTGGGTCTAATAGGAACTTTTGCTCTGATTTAATCCAATTATTATCATATTCAAAGCTGAAAGCTTTTTTACCTTTTGCTTGTTGTGCTGAGAGAATACCAATCATTTTGGGTTCAAGCATTCCTTGCCAATGCGCATAAACGTATATGTCGGTTTTGTTTTGAGTCATTTTCGAATATTAGATTTTTAGATTGCCAGAAGAGATTGCTTCGTTCCTCGCAATGACATTATTTTAATAATTCGAGGTCTTGGAGTTTCCTTCCAAGCTCATCGTCTGCAGCAAGTTTCAGGAAATCGTCCTGAAGACCTAACACTCGGAGTACATTAAAATAGCCACCCATTGCTACACTTGAGTTTCCTGACTCAATTAAGTGCAGCGTTGATCTAGCAATATCAGCTCTTTCTGCTACTTGTACCATAGTCAATTTTCGCCTTTTACGAGCCATCTTTATGTTTTCTCCCATTTGTCCCAGTACTTTGTCATACTTAGGGAAAACGGTTTGTTTTTTAGTTGTCATTTTAATAAATGTTCGTTATTATAAACAAAAGTAGTATTTATGTTTGAAATAACAAACATTATAGCTTCTATTTATTTTTTAAAATAGAATCGGAAGTGTTACTAAAAGAATCCGAGGTAGTAAGATTTTGAAGAGATGCGTTTATTAAAAGGCTATTTTTTTATTAAAATTAATCTTTCTAAAGATAAGGCTATTATTATTCCAAGGGCTTTGTTTGCAACTACTCCAGAAACATTTGAAACAGACATTCTAAAATTAGAAACCCTATATTCTGCTAAAGACATTGTTAAATACTTAAAATTAACAACAGAGAATATCAGTAACAAAGTGTGTTTAAGTGTGGCAAAAA
>JBIILD010000076.1:0-8881 GCA_044232845.1 Flavobacterium sp. | reverse complement strand
GTCTTGAACAGGTTTAGTATTTTTTTTCTTGGAATTGTTTTGCGCAATGGCGATTTGCCCTAATATCAATAGGGTAAAGAATATTTTTTTCATTTTTGTTTGTATAAATTTAAATAATAGTTTATTACTCATTGGCTTAATGCCAATGAAAAATTCCATTTCAATTGTTTTGAAATGGGAAACTAATAATAAATTTATACGATTGGTGGGCGGAAAATCCCTAGTTGGGCAGATTTTGGTTTTTCACAAGGATAAAAAACCAAAATTTTGTTTTTGTTAATTGAAAGGATTGAAGTAAGATGATGTTTTGAATTAGAAGGAATATAGACTAATTCTTGCTTTTCCTTTAAATTTTCGGCTTCTTTCTTTTCTTTTTCGGCTTCTTTTTTGAGTTGTTTAGACAAGAAACAATGTCCATTACATTCGTTTTTTTTCATTTCTCTTTGAATACACAAGTTTTTCACTATTTCCTCTTGGTGTATTTTGAAATTCAAATAAACAAAAACATTTCCCAGTGAAGGCACCAGCAACAGAATCGAGAGTGATATGACAAAAAAACGTTTCAGACTATTTTGGTTTAAAAATGCAAAAATAGTATTTTAATTAAGATAATTTTGTCCAGATTAAAAAATATTCCAACTCGTTCATTACAATAAGTCGAATGGCTGAAGCAATCTAATACTTTCATAGGTATAATTACTTTAGCGTGGAGAATTTTTTATTGAGACCTCTTTTTTAGCATCTGAACTCTATTTATTCATGGCGTTTTTGGAATATAAAAATATATTTTCGTCGATATAATTAATTTCATTACATTTAACAGTGTTAAAATATTTTTTTTAAACAGTTTTTATTTCAATCCGATTTAGAATTTCATCTTGTTTAAAGAATATGCACAAATTTTATTTATAAAATGTATGGAATTACAAATTGATTCTAACCTAATTACTGGTTTTGCTATAAAAAAAGGTACCGTGCTCCAAATCCCAGGGGGTTTACAATCCAATCTTTACTTTGTTAAATCTGGGTTATTAAGAAGTTATACTATCGATAGAAAGGGTAACGAACATGTTTTTGATTTTGCTCCAGAAGGATGGATGATTTCGGATTATAAGAAATTAAAACAACCCAATGAATTATATATAGATGCGATAGAAAATTCGGTCGTAGGGATAATTGATAGAGAACTGTATGAGAAAGAACTGCAAATTTCAGATATCGCGCACATTGAAAATAAATACAACTCTTTACAGTTTTTAAATAGGTTAGAAGCTCTTCAAACACGAATAATCATGTTAACAAACTATTCGGTTATAGAAAGGTATGAATTTTTCATAAAAAAATATCCTAATATAACCACACGGGTTTCTCAAAAATTGATTGCATCCTATTTAGGAATTACCCCTGAGTCATTAAGCCGAGTTATAAAAATACATTTTAACTCCAAAAGACAATAATCTTAACATAAATCAATTGCTAAGCAATCAAATTTTTTTAATTTTATTTGTGTTATTATTTTCTTTTTTTGTGATCGAAGGGTACATTAGCTTTTAGTTTCTGCTTTCTTCATTTATTTAAAGAGTATTTAATATCCTTTTTTTTGTTTCTATTATTTTTTCATTTAATAATTAAATAAAATTAAACATGGAAGTAACTCACATTTTTTCTAGCGCTTATTCAAATTCTAAAGAAGATCTTTTTGGAGAAGTATTAAAAACCGTACCTAAAATTCAAAATAAATTAGGACACAACACTTCAGTCATTATGCCTCTGTATCATGAGGAATCTGTTTTAGATAGGTCATTAATAAATGTTTTTAACGGTACTGTGGTTTTAGACAGATTAAAATTTCCTTTTTCAATTTATCAAGAATTCTCAAGAGATTTGAGCTTTGATATTTTTTTAGTTTCAATTCCAGGTTTGTTTGATTGTGATAAAATATACAGTTACAATGATGACACCGAAAAATTTTTGGCTTTTCAATTTGCTATTTTAGATTGGTTCTTGTCAAAAGAAATTATTCCAGGAATAATTCATTGTCATGATCATCAGTCTTTTTTAATTCCATTCTTAATCACACAAGCGTATAAATATGAAAAGTTAAAAAATATCTCAACAACAATTCTTATAAACGACTCCATGTCTCAAGGAGAGTTTTGCTATGATAAAATTCGTTATTTACCTGAATTTAATTTGGAGGCTATAGAATTATTAGAATTTGAAAAGGGTATAAATTCCATGGCTTCAGCAATGCGATGTTCTTCGATGGTAGTTTCTGTTTCTCACGACTATATTATAGAGCCGAAAAACAGCAATTTTTTAGTAAGGCCTTTATTAAGATCAGTTGAAAAAAAATATCCAAAAAACTTAAATCCAAAAGCTACTCAATTTTTGGTTTCTAAATCAGGAGTAATAAATCAGGGCTTGAAAAATAGTCGCTATAAAAAAAAGGCAAGAATAACAACTGGGTATAGGGTACAACCAGCAGAATTAGTTAGGTATTATTTTTAAATTCAGTATTTAAGTAAGTCGAAAGTTTTAATGTCGTAAGGTCAAAAGTTTCTACAGCGTGAAAAACTATTTAAAAACATACAATTACAATAATAAGGTCCATATTTTTAAAATACGACATTCTATTTCACTTACTACTTAGCTTATCTATTTTGTTGACATATTATTGAATAATAACCCAAGTTCCGTTGGCGATTAAACTTTCGGCTTTCTTGTATTTCATTTCTTGTGTTTGTCCGTTGGCTACATTTTGTATGGTTACAGTATCGTTGCGATTAATTTTCGGCTGGTCGCGAACGATGGTTTCTGTAACCTGACGTTGCTGTGTTTGTCCTGCTTCTTTATTTTCACTTTCGCTACCGACACTTTGGTCTTTGCTCGTTTTGTAATTTTCTTTAACTTTTACTTGCTTGGCTTCCTGAATTGCAGGCGCAGTTTGTTGCGGCAAATCTCCTTTGAATAGAAACGAAATCACTTCTTTATTAATGCCATTTAGCATAGAGCTAAACAATTTGAAAGCTTCAAATTTATAGATAAGCAAAGGGTCTTTTTGTTCATGTACCGCCAATTGAACCGATTGTTTCAATTCGTCCATTTTGCGTAAATGTTTTTTCCAAGCTTCATCAACAATGGCTAAAGTGATGTTTTTCTCGAAATCGGCAATCAATTGATTTCCTTTCGATTCGTAGGCTTTTTTCAAATCGGTTACCACATTCAGGGATTTTATTCCATCTGTAAACGGAACAATAATGCGTTCAAATTGGTTGTTTTTATCTTCGTAAACATTGCTGATGATAGGAAAAGCTTCTCTCGCGCTGCGTTCCGTTTTTTCAGAATAAAACGCCAAAGCGGCTTTATATACTTTGCCAGTCACTTCTGTATCCGTAAATTTATTAAAATCACTTTCAGAAATTGGGGAAGTAATAGCGAAATAGCGAATCAATTCGAATTCAAAGTTTTTGAAATCATTTGCCGTTTTATTGTGGCTAACTATTAAATCGCAAGTGTCATACAACATATTGGCAATATCCAATTTCAAACGTTCTCCAAACAGAGCGTGACGACGACGTTTGTATACCACTTCACGTTGGGCGTTCATAACGTCATCATATTCCAACAAGCGCTTACGAACGCCAAAGTTGTTTTCTTCTACTTTTTTCTGCGCTCTTTCGATTGATTTTGTCATCATCGAATGTTGGATCACTTCGCCTTCTTCCAATCCCATTCTGTCCATTACTTTGGCAACTCTTTCTGAGCCAAACAAACGCATCAAGTTGTCTTCAAGAGAAACATAAAACTGAGAACTTCCTGGATCTCCTTGACGACCGGCACGACCACGCAACTGGCGATCCACACGGCGCGAGTCATGACGTTCTGTACCAATGATTGCCAAACCACCTGCTGCTTTTACTTCAGCCGAAAGTTTGATGTCCGTTCCACGACCTGCCATATTGGTAGCAATAGTTACAACGCCCGGTTTTCCAGCTTCTTCCACGATTTGTGCCTCTTGTTTGTGCATTTTTGCATTCAAAACATTGTGGGCTACGCCACGCATTTTCAACATTCGACTCAATAATTCTGAAATTTCGACTGAAGTGGTTCCAATTAAAACGGGTCTTCCAGCTTTCGACAATTCAGTTACATCTTCGATTACAGCATTGAATTTTTCTCGAGTAGTTTTATAGATAAAATCTTCTTTGTCTTTTCTAGCCATTGGTCTGTTAGTAGGGATTTCTACCACATCCAATTTGTATATTTCCCATAACTCGCCAGCTTCAGTAACTGCAGTTCCAGTCATACCTGCCAATTTGCTGTACATCCTGAAATAATTCTGTAAAGTTACCGTGGCAAAAGTCTGCGTTGCGTCTTCGATTTTCACGTTTTCTTTGGCTTCAATCGCTTGGTGCAAGCCATCAGAATAACGACGACCATCCATAATACGGCCTGTTTGCTCATCGACAATCATAATTTTGTTATCCATGATTACATATTCTACATCTTTTTCGAAAAGCGAATAGGCTTTTAGCAATTGTGTCAAAGTATGAATGCGTTCACTTTTAACCCCAAAGTCTTGGAATAATTTTTCCTTTTCTTCGGCTTCTGCATCTTTAGATAATTTTTTCTTTTCGATGAGGGCAATTTCAGTACCAATATCTGGAAGAACAAAAAAGTCACTGTCCGTATCTCCTGAAAGGAATTTGATGCCGTTATCAGTCAACTCAACTTGGTTGTTTTTTTCTTCAATTACAAAATACAAGGCTTCATCCACTTTGGGCATTTCGCGATTGTTGTCCTGCATGTATTGGTTTTCGGTTTTTTGAAGTAATTGTTTAATTCCTTCTTCACTCAAAAACTTGATTAATGCTTTGTTTTTTGGTAAGCTTCTGTGTGCTCTCAATAGCAAGAAACCACCGTCTTTAGTATTGCCTTCCTTGATTAATTTTTTAGATTCCGATAGAAAACCATTAGCCAATTGTCTTTGTAGTCCCACCAAGTTTTCAATTTTCGGCTTCAATTCGTTAAATTCGTGGCGATCTCCTTGTGGCACAGGACCAGAGATAATCAATGGAGTACGGGCATCGTCAATCAAAACCGAATCGACCTCATCGACAATCGCATAATTGTGTTTTCGCTGTACCAAATCATCTGGCGAATGCGCCATATTATCCCTCAAATAATCGAAACCAAATTCGTTATTCGTTCCGTAAGTAATATCAGAGTCATACGCTTTTTTTCTGCCTTCCGAATTGGGTTGGTGGTTATCTATACAATCCACGGTCAAACCATGGAATTCGAATAAAGGTGCTTTCCAGGTGCTATCACGTTTCGCTAAGTAATCATTCACGGTTACTAAATGCACGCCGTTTCCGGTTAAAGCATTCAAATAAAGCGGCAAAGTAGCTACTAATGTTTTTCCTTCACCCGTTTGCATTTCGGCAATTTTCCCTTCGTGCAAGACCATACCCCCAATCAGTTGTACGTCATAGTGAATCATGTCCCAGGTGATTTGCTTACCGGCAGCATTCCATGAATTAGACCAAATGGCATTGTCTCCTTCAAGGGTAATGTAGGTTTTAGAAGCCGAAAGTTCTCGATCTTTAGCTGTTGCAGTTACTTGTATTTGGGTATTTTCTTTAAATCTTCTAGCTGTTTCTTTAACTACTGCAAAAGCTTCAGGTAGAATTTCCATTAAGGTTTTTTCCGATATATCGTATGCTTCTTTCTCCAAGGCATCAATTGCCAGGTAAATGTCTTCGCGCTTATCGATATCTTCCACGTTTTCGGATTCTAATTGGAGAGAAGCAATTTTCGCATCTTTCTCAGCACGGGCTTGTTTTATTTTTTCTTTAAAAAAGATGGTTCTTGCACGTAGTTCGTCATTTGACAATGCAATAAGACCGCTTTCAAACGTTTTAATTTTGGTTAAATAAGGTTGCAAAGCCTTAACATCTTTTTGCGATTTATCACCCACAAAGGCTTTGATAATAGTATTGATGAAACTCATATTCTGTTTATATTTCTATTTGTAAATCCCGAAATTTCGGGAGTGTAAATTTAAACAAAAAAAAAGCCTCTTTTGAGACTTTTTTCTTGATATTTTTAATATTCATCCTCATTCCAAAGATAATCTTCGTCAGTAGGATAATCTGGCCAAATTTCCTCCATCGATTCGTATATCTCCCCTTCATCCTCTATAGATTGTAGGTTTTCCACTACTTCTAGTGGGGCCCCAGCTCTAATAGCGTAGTCGATAAGTTCATCTTTGTTAGCAGGCCACGGCGCATCACTTAGGTAGGATGCTAGTTCTAATGTCCAATACATCTTTATGTCTGTTTAGTTTTGTGCAAAAATAAATTTTTTACTGAAAAAGACAAGTAAAAAATCATTTATTTTTAATTAAAGTTAAGAACGTTTTTTCAGACAGCAGATTTCAGATTTGAATTACGGCAAATCTGCTATCTAAATTATTTAAATTCTGCCTACTGCAACCTGAAATCTGTTATCTGATTACTTCCTCGGAATCCACTTGACCTCTTCAGCTTTCAAATCATTTGACAACTTTCGTGCCAACACAAAAAGGTAGTCAGAAAGGCGGTTCAAGTACATAATTACGTTTTCGGTAATGGGTTCATTATGGTCTAAATGTACTGCCATACGCTCCGCACGTCGGCAAACGCATCGAGCAATATGACAATATGACACCGTAGTATGTCCGCCCGGTAAAACAAAATGAGTCATTGGCGGAAGCGCTTCTTCCATAGTGTCAATTTCTTTTTCGAGCAATTCGATGTCACCTTCCACTATTCCTAGTTTTTGCAAACGCAATTCCCCGTTTTTCTTTACTTCTTTTTCAGGCGGAGTAGCTAGAATGGCACCAATAGTGAATAATCGATCTTGAATTTCTATCAATATTTTTTTGTAATGCGGATTCATTTCTTGGTCACGAATTAACCCAATATAGGAATTTAACTCGTCGACCGTTCCGTAACTTTCTATGCGAATGTGGTCTTTTGGAACTCGTGTTCCACCGAAAAGGGATGTGGTTCCTTTATCCCCGGTCTTAGTGTATATTTTCATTTAATTGATAATTGATAATTGATAATTGATAATTATCAATTGTTAATTGTAATGGTATCACTTTCAATCATTCCGTCACGCAAACGAATGATTCTTTTGGCATGGGCAGCGATTTCTTCCTCGTGTGTAACCACAATGATGGTGTTCCCTTTGTCGTGAATTTCTTTTAAAAGTTTCATTATTTCTTCGGAAGTTTTGCTGTCTAAATTTCCTGTGGGTTCATCAGCAAGAATAATGGAGGGCTTGTTGACCAAGGCTCTTGCGATTGCGACTCTTTGCCTTTGTCCCCCGGAAAGCTGATTGGGTTGAAAATTCATTCGGTCTCCTAAATTTACTTCCTGTAAAACTTTAGTCGCTCTTGCTCTCCTTTCAGATTTAGAATAGCCTGCATAAATCATTGGTAAAGCTACATTATCGAGCGCAGAGGTTCTAGGTAAAAGGTTAAATGTTTGAAAGATAAAGCCAATTTCCTTGTTTCTAATTTCGGCCAATTCATTGTCACTCATTTGGCTGACGTCTTTTCCATTTAAAATATAATTTCCTGAAGTGGGCGTGTCCAAACAACCCAAAAGATTCATCAAGGTAGATTTTCCCGAACCCGATGGTCCCATAAGTGCTACATATTCGCCTTTTTTTATTTCTAAATCAATCCCTTTTAGCACGCAAACAATTTCATTTCCAAGAACAAAATCTCGCTTGATATTTTTTATGTTAATGAGAGGTTTCGTCATTTTTTATTATAGATTAAGTTTTTTATAATTATCAAGTTGTTGGACAACCCCTATCCAATATTGTTAAAACAAATGTAAACAATTTTAAATCTTAATAAAATAGTTTAAACCACTTCAAAAACTTGCATTAACAATGGAATCTAAGTTTAAAAAAAAAAACGCCTTTTCATTTCTGAAAAGGCGTTTTAGAATTATTTAAAACCGGATTATCTTTTAATCACTCGAAGTGTTTTCACATTTGCTCCTTGGTTTACAATTACATTGTAAATCCCTTTAGCATAGTTAGACCCTATTTGAGCATCAGATGACATCTGACGTTGTTCGATTGAACGACCCAACATGTCATACACCTGTACTCCAAATGATTTTCCATTACCAGATTTAACTCTGAATCCTTCTGTTGATGGGTTTGGATACGCCACCGCGCTGAATTTTTCAGTAGTTGTTGCTTCTGGTGCAAGTCTAGTACTTGTACAAGCTATTCTTTTCACAGTAAGTGATTTTACAGCACTGTTTCCAGTACCGTTAGAAGCAAAACATGTTACAGCTGAACTTGCATTTACTGCGACACTCGTAGCTGAATAATCAACCTCGATAACGTTTCCGTCATTGTCTCCCACTATAGTAGCTCCTGCAGGAACTACCCATGTATAGCTCGCTCCTGGTATTAAAGTAGCAGTATAGGTTTTAGTACTACAAGTACCAAATTGAGTAGCTGTTCCATTTCCACCACTTCCAACAATAGCAGGAGTAGCTGGCACAGCCGCTGTTAGTGCTAATGTTCTGGCTATTGAATTTCCAGCTCCATTTACTGCAAATACTTGTATTGGTAATGCAGTTACTCCTGATTGAACATCATCTAAATTAATTGTGATAGTGCTTGATGCAGTAGCGATAGCAGCAACATCTTGGATCAAATAAATAGGCGCTTCAACCGTTCCAGTGTTTACCGTTGATTTAACTTTAACCATTGTAGGGGTATTGCTAGTCTCACAATTTACACCTGCTGGAAGTATCCAAGCATACGAAGTAGCAGTCCCTCCTTGAGTAGCAAACGGAGT
>JBIILD010000075.1:0-8897 GCA_044232845.1 Flavobacterium sp. | reverse complement strand
CTGGGACTGTTGGAATTTGTGCCTCTATCCAACACAAATATGGCGTTGATGCCATTCCTCATGTTTTGTGTGGGGGATTTACCAAAGAAGAAACGGAATATGTATTAGTAGACTGTCATTATTTAGGAATAGACAATTTGGTGGCCCTTCGTGGCGACCCAATGAAAGGGGAGAAATATTTTGAAGCCACTAAGGGAGGTCATGGTTATGCTGTAGATTTGGTCAAACAAATCAAAGCCATGAATTCGGGTCAATTTTTGCACGATACTTTGCCAATGCAAAACGCCCCTGATTTTTGTATTGGTGTTTCAGGTTATCCAGAAAAACACATTGAAGCACCAAGTCTGGAAGCTGATTTAAAAAGACTAAAAGAAAAAGTAGATGCCGGAGCCGATTATATTGTGACACAAATGTTTTTCGACAATCAGCGTTATTTTAAATTTGTTGAAGCCGCTCGTGCTATCGGAATTAATGTGCCAATAATTCCAGGAATAAAACCCGTTGCCGTAAAACGTCATTTACAATTATTGCCACAAGTTTTCTGGTTGGATATGCCAGAATCCTTAATTAAATCTATCGAACAAGCCAAAGACAATGCGGCTGTTCGTCAAATAGGAGTGGATTTTGCTGTACAACAATCTAAAGAATTAATCGAATTTGGCGTGCCTTGTGTGCATTATTACTCCATGGGAAAATCAGATAATATTCACCAAATAGCGAGTCAAGTTTTTTAGAGCCCTAAAATCCAAGGGGTTCAGATTGGCAATTGATCAATTCACATGTAACTCGTTTATCAAAAGTGACATATATTAGTTGAATTCAAGCAATTTAATTTTCAGATTTACCTCTGTTAATAATCAACTCTCATCAACAACGTGGTGAAACTTGACAAATACCAATTTATAACATGAAAAATACGAGGCCTCCACGGAATGATTTTTTTGGACATCCACGCGCCCTCTTTATATTATTTTTCACTGAAATGTGGGAGCGTTTTTCGTTCTACGGCATGAAAGCTTTGCTTATTTTTTACCTCACCAAATATTATTTATTTTCCGATGAAGCAGGGAATTTACTCATTGGAAGTTATGCTGCATTAGTATACGCCATTCCGGTTGTGGGAGGTTTTGTAGCCGACAGGTATCTAGGATTCAGAAAAGCGATTGTTTTTGGTGGGATATTGTTAGTGCTGGGTCACCTCGGAATGGCTTATGAAGGAAATGCCACTACCAAATCATTAACTGGTGAAATTGTAAGGGATAATTCTGCGTTACAAATATTTTATTTGTCCTTGGCTTTTATTATTATGGGTGTTGGTTTTTTGAAAGCTAATATTTCATCCTTGGTAGGCGAATTGTATCCCGTAGGGGATAAGCGAAGAGATTCTGGTTTCACCATTTTTTATATGGGAATCAATCTGGGTTCCTTTATGGCAACGCTAATTTGCGTTTGGCTTGGCGAAGCCTATGGCTGGAGTTATGGATTTGCAGCTGCGGGGGCTGGGATGTTTTTTGGCTTAATTACCTTTATTTCAGGAAGTAAATTATTATTGGGTAAAGGGGAGTCCAAAGTACCCGAATTTTTGGCCAAAAAAACCATTGGCATCAAAAACGAATGGGGTATTTATGGAGCAAGTGTGGCTTCAATACTGGTGATCTGGCAAATGGTTCAAAGCCATAGCATAGTTCAAAATTTGCTTATTGTTGCCGGATCTATTTCATTTATTTATATACTCTATTACGCATTAACACAATTGGATAAAATAGCCAGGGAACGTCTGTTGTCGCTTACTATTTTAATTATTTTTACGGTTATTTTTTGGGCCTTGTTCGAGCAGGCGTATACTTCCTTGAACCTTTTTGCCGACAGAATTTTAGATCGTGGCGTCATCCCTGCCGGCAATTTCTTGAGTTTAAATGCTCTTTTTATTGTTTTGTTGGCTCCTGTTTTTGCCTGGCTTTGGGTTAAATTGGGGAAATACAACCCCAACACAGCGGTCAAATTTTCAATTGCCTTATTGCTTGTGGGACTCGGATTCGGTTCCTTGGTATTTGGCATCAACATTTCTGAAATGGGTAAAGTAAGTATGTTTTGGTTAGTGTTAACCTATTTTCTCCACACTTGTGCGGAGCTTTGTTTGTCGCCCGTAGGACTGTCTGCGGTGACCAAATTGGCACCCCTAAAAATTGTTGGTTTTATGATGGGGGTATGGTTTTTAGCCACCGCCGGATCTGAATTTATAGCCTCTATATTGGCCAATATTGCCTCTGTGGATACTTCAAACGGGGAAGCTCCCGACTTGAATTTGGCAAAACAAAGCTATTTGAAACTATTCGAATATTTATTTTATACCGGAATAGGTTTTGGAATTGTACTTTTGGCACTATCAAAATCAATTAATCAATTAATGCATGGAATGGATAAAGAATTAAATAATGAATGATATGAATCAGAATTCAACCGACCAGTTTTTTAAAAATCCAGTTTTAGGACACCCAGCGGGATTATTTGTTTTGTTTTTTACTGAAATGTGGGAACGATTTTCTTATTATGGAATGCGTGCCATATTAGTTTTATTTTTGACATCAACTATTGCTAAAGGGGGTTGGGCATGGACTGTAGAAGATGCTATGGCGTTATATGGAACTTATACTATGTCTGTATATTTCACACCCGTAATCGGTGGATTTTTGGCAGATAAATATTTAGGTTATAGATTGGCTGTGATTTTAGGAGCATTAGCTATGACTATTGGGCATGCTTCTATGGCTATGGAGTCACCCTTGTTTTTGTATATTGGCATAGGATGTCTTATCATTGGCAATGGACTGTTTAAACCTAATATGACTTCAATTATTTCAAATGCCTATGAGAGTCATCCTGAAAAAAAAGACGGAGCTTATTCTTTATATTATATGGGGGTAAATGCAGGAGCTTTTTTAGGAATTATGCTATGTGGCTATATTGGCGAAAAACTATCTTGGAGTTTAGGGTTTGGTTTAGCAGGAATATTTATGTTCTTAGGGATGTTACAATTTTATTTCACACAAAATATTTTTGGTAGTATTGGATTAAAACCCACAGCAGCATCAAAACAAGAAACTAAGGATAAAGGAGCATTAGAAAATGTGCCTGCAAATATTATTCGGGATAGAATTTTCGCGGTATTAATTTTTGCCGTTTTTACCGTATTTTTTTGGGCAGCGTTTGAACAAGCGGGGGGGTCGATGACCATTTTTGCAGAGAAATTTACACAAAGGCAGTTATTTGGCCTTGACGCTTTTATTTTTAAAATAACCGACGCTATTCTAACAATTGTGCCGTTGATAGTGATTACTTATGTGTTAATTAAATTGTTCTCTCAAACGTTTAAAACTTATTTTAAAGGGAATATTATTTTATCAATTAGTTTTGTTGTTATTTGGGCAATAGTAATCTGGAAAGTGGCAAGAGAATATTATGCTGTTGACACAGAAGTTCCAGCCACTTGGTTTGGGATTTTAAATTCATTATTTATAGTCATTTTTGCTCCTTTTTTCTCGAAATGGTGGGAAAGCCAATACAATCTTTCTGGGCCAATGAAGTTTGGTTTAGGCCTTACTTTACTGGGTTTAGGATTTGGGTTTTTAGCCTATGGCAGTATCGGAATAAATACCGATTCGGTAGTAAGGGTGAGTATGTTTTGGCTAATAGCGGCCTATTTATTTCATACCTTAGGTGAATTGTGTATTTCCCCCGTAGGCTTGTCCTATGTTAGTAAATTAGTACCCGCAACTTGGATAGGCATTATGTTTGGAGTGTATTATTTATTCATTGGGATGGGAAATAAATTAGCAGGTTCTATGGGCGGAATGATCGAAACCATTACAGCTCAATATAGTTTGACTACTTTTTTTCTTATATTTGCCATCATACCCATTGGGGCTGGATTGATTATGATAGCGTTGTCTCCTTTGATGAAAAAATTAATGCATGGTGTTCGATAATGGCACTATTTTTGAAAAATAAATTTAAAATTATATAAAAATGAAATCTAAAATCTTATTATTATTGTGTTTGGGAATGCTACATCTTCAGGCTCAAACTACCAAAAAAGCGAAATCGGCTAAAATAAAGACAGAAAATCCGAAAGAATCAGCCGATAGCCAACAAACTAAGGAATTGGTTTGGCAAACGGATATGAACAAAGCTATTGCGATGAGCAATACATCAAAAAAGCCCATGTTGTTGTTTTTTACCGGTAGTGATTGGTGTGGCTGGTGCATCCGCTTGCAAAATGAAGTGTTGAAAACACCGGAATTTGCCGCTTGGGCCAAGAAAAACGTGATATTGGTGGAGTTGGATTTCCCAAGAAGGACTCCTCAATTGCCAGAAATACAAAAGCAAAACTCGGAATTGCAAAATGCGTTTGGTGTTCAGGGTTTCCCTACGATATGGTTTGCCAATGCGGAATCCAAAGGGGGAAAAGTTAATTTCGCACCCCTAGACAAAACAGGTTATGTTGCCGGAGGCCCAGCATCTTGGTTGGCTGTTGCCGATGGCATTCTAAACAAAAAATAATTTTTTTACTCCAATTTAAAAAATCCCTTTTCGCCTTTCGTGTGAAAAGGGATTTTTTTTGGTGTGTTTTACGAAGTTGGAATACTGCTGAAGGTATTATGACTTTCAATATTTTTTGCTTTTTACGGAAAACCATAAAACACTATTAATCCTTTAATTACGATTCGTTTTTTCGCTTAAAAATTAGGAATTTGGTTCTTGAATTTAAAAATCAATGTATAAATTAAAAAACCCCTATTTATAAAGGGCTAAAGAAGATTTATAGGATATAAGAAATACAGTTTTTAATACAATAAAACAGCATCGAAAATGTTTTCAGGATAATTAACAATTTAAAAATATAAAAAAGTTTTTTTATGTCAACTAAAAAATTAAATTTGCTCCCATCAAAAATATAACAATTAAAAAAAAATTATTTACAACTATTAAAATTAAAGAAAATGACAAACGTTAAAAAAGAAAGTGGTTCAGGTTTAGGAGGAATGATTTCGGGAATAATCATTGTATCTTGTATTTTTGCAGGATGGATAATTTGGACATTTATAATGGGTGATGGCTCGAATTTTGAAGGAGGGGTTAATACAGGTCATCCACTTCCAGGAAACTATTTAGCAATGGTTTACAAAGGAGGGCCTATTGTACCCGTTTTGATGGGATTGCTTTTAATGGTAATTGTATTTTCATTCGAACGTTTTTCGGTGATTTCTAAAGCAGCTGGTAAAGGGAATCTTGATTTTTTCATGAAAAGTGTTCAGTCAAGCATCACCGCAGGGGATATTGAAGGAGCAATTTCTTCTTGTGACAAACAACAAGGTTCTGTTGCAAATGCAATAAGATCTGCCTTGGTAAAATACCAGGATGTAAAAAAAGAAGGTTTAGACAGTGAAGCTGCATCTGAAACTATCCATAAAGAAATTGAAGAAGCGACTTCACTTGAAATGCCAATGTTAGAAAAACACATGACTATTCTTTCTACATTAGTTTCTTTAGGAACTCTTGCGGGACTATTAGGAACGGTAACAGGTATGATTAAAGCGTTTGGTGCTTTGGCTAGTTCAGGAACTCCTGACCAAGCGATGTTGGCAAATGGTATTTCTGAAGCACTTATCAATACTGCAACAGGAATCTCTACATCTGCATTAGCAATTGTAGTTTACAACTTTTTCACTTCAAAAATTGACACCTTGACTTATTCTATTGATGAGGCTGGTTCTACAATCGTGAATACATATAGACACTACAGAGGTACAAAAAAATAATTAGTAATAATTTATTAAGATATCAGCTTTGTGCATAGTATAATGTTGGTTTATTATAAATTTAAATATAAATTTAATGGCTGTAAAAACGTCTAAAAAAGCAGCGTCTATTGATATGACGGCTATGTGTGATGTGGCTTTTCTGCTGCTTACTTTTTTTATTTTGACCGCTACGGCCAAAGTACCTGAAGCATTGCCTGTAGATACGCCGGCATCGACGGTACAAACTAAATTGCCCGAAACAGATTTGGCTACCTTAACTATTGGAAAAGGAAAAGTATTCTTTGATTTGAAAGGAAGAGAAATTCGCAAAAGAACTCTTGAATTGATGGCTCAAAAATACGGAGTTGAATTCACAGAAGATGACAAAGATAAATTTGCATTGATGGAAGGTTTTGGAGTACCTATAGAGAGCCTGAAAAGCATCATTGAAATGAAAAGTTCAGAGAGAAGCAAGGCCAATCAACCCGGTGTGCCCAAAGATTCTCTTGACAACCAATTAGCTGAATGGGTTCAAAATGCCCGTATTGCAAACATTGAAATTAATGATAAGGAATTACAAATTGCCATCAAAGGAGATGCTAAAGAAGAATATCCAGCAATACGAAAAATAATGGATATTTTACAAGATCAGAAAATCAATAGCTTTAGTTTGGTTACTGGTTTAAGAGGGAAAGATTTTTAATTAAAAAATACACACTATAATGGCTGAATTAAATACAGGCGACGGTGGAGGAAAAAAAGATAAAAAAGTAAGAAGTAAGAAACAAAATTCAAAAGTAGATTTAACTGCTATGGTGGATTTGGCCTTCTTGTTAATTACCTTTTTTATGCTTACCACTACTTTGTCTAAACCACAATCGATGAATTTGGGCTTGCCGGACAAGCAAGATGACCCTACCGAAAAGCCAATCAAAGTAGATGAAAATCGGACGATGACTATTTTATTGGGTGATAATGACAAATTAGTTCGTTACGTGGGCTTATTGGCTACTCCAGTTTCTGGAGGCGCTCCAAAAGACTTTGCTTACGGCAAAGAAGGAATTCGGGAAGAATTATTGGCACGAAAAGCCTCTGTTTTGCAATATACAAAAGATCCTAAAAAAGGGATGATAGTGATTATCAAACCGGGAAAAAAATCTAATTACCGTAATTTGGTAGATATATTAGATGAAATGGCTATTGTTGATGTACCAACGTATGCTATTGTAAATGATTTTTCGCCCGAAGAAAAGAAATTGTTAGAGGGTAAATAAGATGCGTTCTTATGACCCCAATAACTTATAATTAAGAAATATGAAATTAGATTTATTAAAAAATCAATGGCTTGAAATTGTTTTCGAGGGTCGTAACAAAAACTACGGCGCTTATGAATTAAGAAAATCAATTACCAAGAACACCGTTAAGGCATTTGTCATTGGCACGCTTGTTTTTGGCATAGCAGTCAGTATTCCAACAATTTTGAGAATGATTCCTGATTCTTCGCAAGATACTACCTTAGATCAAAAAATTACTACTGTAAAGTTGCCTCCAAAAGAGAAGCCAAACGAAAATCTTCCCCCGCCACCGCCGCCACCCCCAAAAGTGGACCAGGTTAAATTTGTAAAACCAGTGGTAGCTAAAGCGGAAGAAGTAGTCGAAGAGATTGTTGTAATCAAAGAAATCAAAGACAAAACTATTGGGAAAGAAACCATAAAAGGAGATCCAGATGCTGAACTAACGGTTGAGCCAGTGGGAACAGGAGTAGCTGCAGTAGTAGAAGAAGATAACACGGTTTACAATACAGCAGGTATCGAAGTAAAACCTGAGTTTCCCGGAGGAATGGAAAAATTTTATTCTTTTATTCAAAGAAATTACCAAATGCCTGACGAAGAAGGGCTTAAAGGTAAGGTGTATGTTACTTTTGTAGTAGAAAAAGATGGTTCGCTAACGGATATTAAGGTGCTCAGGGACATTGGTTACGGAACCGGAAAAGAAGCTGTTCGGGTTCTTAAGGCTACTCCAAGATGGAATCCAGGGGAGCAAAATGGTAAAAAGGTTAGATGTACTTTTAGTTTACCAATCAGTCTTCAATCTGCAGAATAATGCTAAAGAATACATTAAATAATTTTAAGAAGAAATCGCTCAAAGAGCGATTTCTTCTCGTTATAGGAATATCGATTTTTTTGGCGTATCTTGTATTAGGTTTAATTATAATATTCTGGAAGAATTTCCCAATTGTTATGCAGCCAATGTATAGAATGGCTTTTGGTATTGTTCTAATTGTTTATTCGTTCTTAAGATTTTATAGATTTTTTAATTCAAACAATGAATGATGATGTATAAAAAAGCTAAAACATGTAGTCTAATTTTCTTTAGTCTTTTGTTTGTGATGTGTAATCAAAAAGAACAAAAGAAACCGGATAAAGAATCAATTTTAAAAGGTTCCACAACCATTTTTGTAGATGAAACCTTAACTCCGATTATCGAAGATCAGGTAGCCGTTTTTGAAAGTAATTATGAAGCCAAAGTAAAACTTGTTTCTAAATCAGAGACAGAAACACTCATCTCCTTGTTCAAGCAAAAATCGGCTATTGCCGTCTTGACCCGAAATTTAACTAATGAGGAAAATAAAATTTTTGAGCAAAAAAAAATAACCCCAAAAATTACTAAATTTGCCACGGATGCTATTGCCTTTATTTCGAATAAAAGCACTAAGGATACTTTAATTGATTTAAAGAATGTTGTAGAGTTTATGCAAGGCAAACCAAGCTCTGCTATCCGAGGCCTTGTATTTGATAATCCAAATTCGAGTACCGTTCGTTATATGAATTTGTTGGCCGAGATTAAATCCATTCCTGAAAACGGAGTCTATTCGTTTAAAACAAATGATGAGGTTATTAAATTTGTAGCTCAAAATAAGGGAATGATAGGCGTAGTTGGTGTGAATTGGTTATTTCAACCCATGCCGAAAATGAAAGAGTTTGTTAATAAGGTAAATGTATTAAGCGTTAAAGGCCTTACAGGTGAAAATTATTACGCACCAAGCCAAAACAATATTGCGGAAGGGAAATATCCTTTGGCACGTGATTTGTACAT
>JBIILD010000007.1:0-28411 GCA_044232845.1 Flavobacterium sp. | reverse complement strand
GCTACTTTGTAAATTATTTCTTTTAGAATAATCACGATAATTCTAATGTTATAGTTGTGTTTTTAACTAAATTTTCTCCTGGCTGAAGGGATTGTCTTTTTACTTTTCCAACACCTATGGTTTTTACTTTCACTCCAAGATTTCCCAATAAGGCTACGGCATCCATTCCTGACATCCCTTTAAGATTTGGAATTGAAGGCTGCTGTTTTTGTGATTTCACAAAATAAGCATCATAATCACTCTCTTGTTTTTGTATTTTCCTGTTTATATTTTTTATCTCATTTGTTGAAGGTGCATCGGTAAAAATCTTTTGTGCAATTCGTTTGAAAACTGGTCCAGCCACGTCGGCACCATAGTAATTATTGTTTACCGTACTTGGTTTATGAACCACGACTATACAGGAATATTTGGGTTTTTCAGCTGGGAAATACCCCACAAATGAAGAGGCATAATATTTCTCTGAACCTCCATTTTTAGCATAATTTACTTGTGCAGTACCTGTTTTTCCTGCCATCGAAAAATCCTTTGAATATAATTTAGACGCTGTTCCTCTTTTAACCACATTTTGCATTACCGCTTTTAGTTTCAAAATGGTTTCTTGCGAACATACTTTTGGGTTGATCACCTCGGTATCGAATTTTTTGATAGTTTTATTCCACTCCTTAATTTCTGAAACAAATTGCGGCTTTACCATCACCCCATTATTGGCCACCGAATTATAAAATGTTAAGGTTTGCAAAGGCGTTATCGAAACCCCATAACCAAAGGCCATCCAAGGAAGCGAAATATTAGACCAAGTTTTATCACTTGGTTGGGGAACAATTGGTTTTCCTTCTCCCTGAATTGAAAGCCCTAAAGGTTTATTTAATCCGTATTTATTGATGTGGTTTACAAATGCAGAAGGGTTGTTTTTATAATTGTTATACACCGCCTGAACCATCACTGTGTTTAATGACAACTCGAATCCACGCGCCAATGAAATTTTACCGTTTTCCTTATGAGAATCTATTACTGGCTCTCCAAAATAGGTAATTCTTCCGCCGTGTGTTTGAAAAACAGCACTTGTATCAATTTTTTTATCTTCGAGTAAGGTCATCAAATCAACTAATTTGTATGTTGAGCCTGGCTCGTGTGATTCTTTAATCGCATAATTTTCTGTTTCATAATAGGTTCCATCTCCCGCTTTCCCTAGGTTGGATATCGCTTTTATGTGCCCTGTTTTAGTTTCCATAACTACTACACAACCATGATCGGCTTTATATTCTTCTAACTGTTTTAGCAAAGCGTGATGTGCAATGTCCTGAATAAACACATCTATTGTAGAAATCACATCATACCCGTCCTGCGGATCCACTTCATTAAGATCTCGTATAGGTTTCCACTGCCCTTTGGCAATTTTTTGTTTTACAATTTTACCATCTTTCCCATTGAGGTATTTTCGATAAGCCCATTCAATCCCTTTACCATAAAGTATTCCATTAGGTGTTTTCCTTTCGTAACCAATGGTACGGTCAGCAATTTTTCCAATTGGGTGTTCTCTTTCTGTTTCTTGTTGAATGATAATCCCTCCTTTGTAAGCACCCAAATTAAATAATGGAAACCCTTTAATTTTCATGTATTTGGTATAGCTCAAATTGCGGGCTACTAAAAAATACCTGTTTTTGTTAGCTCTAGCTTTTCGAAATTCGTTGAGAAAAAAAACAGATGGTTTTCCCAGAAGAATCGACAGTGAATCCGATAAAGATTTCACGTTTTTTTCGAATGCAACTGATTTTGGGGCAATAGCATCGAATCGAATTTCATAATTGGGAATAGAGGTAGCCAGCAAGCTTCCATCGGCCGAGTAGATATTCCCCTTATTGGCAGGAATAATAAAGTTTTTTACCGTTCTTTCTTTGGCTAATTTTCGATAATAATTACCTTCAACCCATTGGATGTTCGTCAACTTAACGGCAATCGCAACCGCCATCAATAAGATTGCGAAAGCAACTAGATAGATCCTGTAGGATATGTGTTTGTCTTCTACTGCCATAATTTTTGGAAAAAACTCTTTTCAGCTGCTTTTTTGACTTTTATTTTTATTGGTGGTACTGTAGATGGAAAAATTTTTTTTTCTACCATTTTTTCAGAAACCGTTGATTCCATTTTTAGTTTCATTAACTCCGAGCGTCTGTCCACAAATTCAGAACGCAGTTCTTTTACTTGATTGGTCAACTCATTAATCTTGAACACTTTTTGTTCAAACCGTTGGGTATTGGCAATCATAACTATGGCTAAAACAATTAAAAAAACGATGAAACGCCAGTTTTTTATTGAGTCATCCTCAATAAGAAATCGCGCTTTCAATATGCCGTAAACCCCTTTTTTCATTTTATTTTTGACTCATTACAACTTTTCGGCAATCCTTAATTTGGCACTACGCGCTCGGTTGTTACTTTTAATTTCGGCACTATCTGGAACAATCAGTTTTCCAATGGTTTTAAAAGGAACTGAAAAATTACCAAAGAAATCTCGTTCTGGTTCCCCTTCGAACATTCCGTTTTTCATAAATCTTTTTACCAAGCGGTCTTCTAATGAATGGTACGAAATCACGCTTAATCTTCCTCCGGGATTCAAAATTTCTAATGATTGTTCCAAAAACTCTTTCAAAACATCCATTTCTTGGTTGACCTCAATTCGAATCGCTTGATAAATCTGGGCCAATATTTTATTACGAACTCTTTCAGGTAAATATTTTTCTAGCACGTCTTTTAATTCATCCGTAGTTTTTATTGGCCTTTCGGCTCTGGCTTCTATAATTGTTCTTGCCAAAACTGGTGCGTTTTTTAATTCGCCATAATCTAAGAATACGCGTCTTAAATTGGCATCGTCGTATTCATTGACTACGCGATACGCATTCAAATCATTTTTCTGACTCATTCTCATGTCCAATTCGGCATCAAAACGAGTAGAAAACCCTCTTTCGGCAACGTCAAATTGATGGGATGATACACCTAAATCAGCCAAAATACCATCCACGCTTTTCACGCCATAGAAACGCAAAAATCTTTTTATAAACCTGAAATTTTCATTAATGAGTGTAAATCTGTCGTCCGAAATTGCATTTATCAATGCATCTTCGTCTTGGTCAAAAGCAAACAATTTTCCGGTAGCACCCAATTGGTTCAAAATTGCTGCCGAATGGCCACCGCCTCCAAAGGTCACGTCAACATAAATACCGCCAGGTTTTATATTCAAACCATCTACCGATGCCTGAAGCAAAACCGGATTATGATATTCCATTGTCGCTGCCATTTATGTTTCCCATCACCTCTTCGGCCAGGTCTGCAAAATCGACATCCTCGCCAGATATGGATTTTTCATATAAGTTTTTATCCCAAACTTCCACAATATTCACCGCTGATGAAAACACAACATCTTTTGATATACTGGCAAAAACAACCAAATCTTTTGGCACCAACAATCTTCCTAAAGCATCAATTTCAACAACCTTGACGCCCGCAGTAAAGCGACGAATGAAGTCATTGTTTTTCTTAACAAATCGATTGAGTTTGTTGATTTTTTCCATCATCGAATTCCATTCTTCCATTGGATACAATTCCAAACATGGCTGAAAAACAGAACGTTTCAAAACAAAACCATTTTGAAGTGAAGTAGCCAACTGCTTTTTCAAAGGCGCTGGCAAAAGCAGCCTTCCTTTAGCATCGACTTTACATTCATATGTTCCGACAATTGTATTCAAGAGAAAAAATTTAAATGATGTGAAGCAAAAATATAAAATATATTACCACAATTTACCACAAAATTCCACTTTGTTAATAAGTTTTACCACTTTCGATAAAAATCCCTTATTTTTAGGACAATCAGATCATTAGCGGTATCTATACTTCAAGTTGAGAAATGACAGGCGTCGGTAAAAAACAGATAGAATTCAAAAGAGTGAGCCTTAATTCTCCAGCCAAAAAACAGGATGGTTTACAAGATAAATTGGATTTTTTATTTCTAAAATGAATTTTACGCTAAAATTTGTTTTTCAAAAATTCATTTATATTTTTTAAATCCTATATTTGTGAAAATTGAAAATTTGCGACAAAACGTATGGAAAAATACTATAAAAAAGAAGGTAGATATGGTTATTATGAAGCTGGAGAAGGAATCCCAATTGTTGTTTTACATGGATTAATGGGTGGGTTAAGCAATTTTGATGGTGTTGCTAGTTATTTTTCTGAAAGAGGGTACAAAATAATTATTCCAAATTTACCGATATACACGCAAAACCTTTTGAAAACCAATGTAAAAAGTTTCGCAAAGTATGTTAAGGATTTTATCACTTTTAAGGGTTATGACAGAGTAATCCTATTAGGAAACTCTTTGGGTGGACACATCGCATTGTATCACACCAAAATGTATCCAGAAAAAGTAGCAGGACTAGTTATAACGGGCAGCTCAGGACTTTATGAAAGCGCCATGGGGGATAGTTACCCAAAAAGAGGGGATTACGAATACATCAAGAAAAAAGCCGAAGATGTTTTTTACGACCCAAAAACAGCTACTAAAGAACTCGTTGATGAGGTTTACGAATCGGTGAACGATAGAATAAAATTGATAAAAACTTTGACTATTGCTAAAAGTGCCATTCGACATAATATGGCTAAAGATTTACCCAAGATGCACGTTCAAACCTGTATTATTTGGGGTAAAAATGATAAAGTTACACCGCCTGAAGTTGCTGAAGAATTTAATAAATTATTACCTAATTCTTCCTTGTATTGGATTGACAAATGCGGTCATGCCGCCATGATGGAACATCCTGAAGAATTTAATCGTTTGCTCGAAGACTGGTTGACACATACCCATTTGAAAGCGCACTAAGCGTCTGTTGCAAAATTTACAACTATAATAATGAAAATTAATACCGCCGAATTTATTATCAGCAACTCTGATGTCGACAAATGTCCGAAAGACTTCTTACCAGAATATGCCTTTATTGGTCGGTCCAATGTGGGCAAGTCGTCGTTAATTAACATGCTGACCAATCATAAAAATTTAGCAAAAACCTCAGGAAGACCAGGAAAAACGCAACTGATCAATCACTTTTTGATTAACAACAATTGGTTTCTTGTCGATTTACCCGGTTATGGATATGCGAAAGTTTCCAAGAAAACAAAATCGGTTTTTCAGCAATTTATTACTGATTATTTTGAAACTAGGGAGCAACTAGTCTGTGCTTTTGTTTTAATTGACATTCGGCACGAAGCCCAAACAATAGATATTGAATTCATGTCTTATATGGGAGAAAGCGAAATTCCCTTTTGCATTATTTTTACCAAAGCCGACAAGATTAGCAAAACAAAAATAGATTCCCATATCGCGGCTTATAAAAAGAAAATGTTTGCCAATAATTGGGCCGAAATGCCTAACTATTTTGTAACGTCCGCAACAGAATCTACTGGAAAGGAAACCGTTTTAGATTATATTGAGGAAGTGAATCAAGAAGTTTTCAAGAATAATAGTAGTTTCTAATCACACTTTAAAAACAAAAAAATATCCCAAAACTAAATAATATGGTTTTGGGATTTTTTAATAAACTACCTCAGGGCAGAGCCCCAGAGGTGTTAAAAAAACACAGATTTCACAAATTTGCACAGAAAAATCTGTGCAAATTTGTGAAATCTGTGTCAAAAAATCGAAGCAGAGCTTCGAGGAATTAAACCTAAAGATATTAAATCATTTATTGTTTACAACTTCAACTCCAATTTTTCTGCAAAATAGTCACAGAAATCCTTCATGGTATCGGTCATTTTCTGGTCTCCAGTTGCTCGTTGAAAAGTTTCGGTCATGGAAGTCAAAGTTTGGTGAAAGAAAATTTTCATTTCGTCAACAGGCATATCCTTAGTCCATAATTCGATACATTTTGTTGATTTTTCAGTGCCATCCCAAACTGAGAGCATAAAGGCTTTTGCTTCTTCTGCATGTATTCCTCCCTCGGTGGCTGTCCACATTAATTTTTCTGGAACTCTATTCTCATCCAATTCTATGCTTACTATAATCTCTGATTTTTTTATACTTGACATTATTTTTTGGGTTTGTATTTAGATTTTTCAAATATTTCTTTAGGACTCATTTTTAGCAACTCTGGAAGAGGAACTTCGTTGTTTTTCATGTAAGACCGAACGATTTGCCAGCCTATCCAAGCACCGACTCTTCCGGGAGATTCATTGTCAATCTCCAGATAAAACTTGGAAAAAGGCGCTGGATTGATGAATCGATTATTCAATTTTTGATCGTTATCATATAACAATTCATTTTCAATAAAATAACGCCACATATAGCTTTCGTTGTCTTGGCACCACTTCACTTGCTCTGGTGTGTATCCCATTTTGTCAGCGTCGTTGTAATTTGGCAAAAGCAGGTCTTTTAAAACCAATTGTTTTCCAAAATAAATCATTTGTCCCAACAAATTTTTATCTGAAACGGGTGGGATTTTTCGGGTTGAAAAACTCGAAACAACATCAGGCAAAATCTGTTTTTGTTCAAAATTTTGTTTCAAATAATTTGGGAATTCGTAAAATTTATGGTTTTGCCCCAAATACAATTCAAGTGAAATTATGACCAAACTATCCGCGTAAATGACCTTGTTAGTATAGTCCATTTCAGAGATTATGGTAATCACTTTAGGCGTTACGGTTTGGGGGAAATAATATTTTATGTGTTTAAAAAGTGTTTCTAACTCTTTATGAATAGGTTCAAAATTGGAGTATTTTTTTTGAACTTCAGTATAAAGTTCTCTCCAAAGCGGGTCTTTGATTTTATTTAACCAAACACTATCGTCATTTCCTGATGGAAAAAAATAGGGGAAAGTCTTTTTTAATTTATTTAAATCCCTTGGAGATGTTTCAAAAAATAATTTGTCAAATCGTTCCACCTTGATTTCGACTGGGATTACCTCAACTGCTTTTTTGACTTTTGATTTATTGTCACAAGAAATAATAGCAAGTACTAAAGTGATTATAAAAGTTATTTTTCTCATTTTAATTTTTTTAGCCCCGATTATTTCATTTATCATAATTCTCATCAAAGCACTGCGTTCTTCGTTTGAAATGAATCGATACTGTCTTTAAAATTATTATTTTTGCAAATATACAATTCCTACTTTTTAAAAACTCAATGTATTATGACTAAAAAAAGCACACTCCAAGCTGAAAAGGTGAATGCACATATCGTTAATTGGTTGAAATCGTATGCTGAAAACGCAAAAGTAAAGGGTTTTGTTGTGGGAATTTCCGGAGGAGTCGATTCGGCAGTTACTTCTACCCTATGCGCCCAAACAGGATTAACTACTTTGTGTGTAGAAATGCCTATTCATCAGGCTCCAAGTCATGTGAGCCGAGGTAGGGAACATATTGAACAGCTGAAAAATCGATATCCAAACGTGACGAATATTGAAGCTGATTTGACTTCAGTGTTTGAAGATTTCAAAAAAGTAGTTCCAAGCAGTGCTGATGTAGGCCAAGTCAATCTGGCTTTGGCCAATACCCGTGCTCGATTGCGAATGACCTCCTTGTATTATTTTGCAGGAATTCATGGTTTATTGGTTGCAGGAACAGGAAACAAGGTAGAGGATTTTGGAGTAGGCTTTTATACAAAATATGGCGATGGCGGTGTTGACTTAAGTCCAATAGCCGATTTAATGAAATCGGAGGTTTTTGCTTTAGGTAAATTTTTAGAAATTCCCATTTCGATTTTAGAAGCCTCACCAACGGATGGATTATTTGGAGATGAAAGAACCGACGAAGACCAACTTGGCGCGAGTTATGACGAACTGGAATGGGCGATGCTTGAGGATGGAAAAGGAAAATTGGCAACTGATTTCTCTGGTAGAGAAAAAATAGTTTTCGAAATCTACAAACGTTTAAATACTATTAACCAGCACAAAATGAAGGAAATTCCAGTTTGTATGATTTCAGAAGAATTTAAGTAGTATTTTTCTAATTATTTATGATGGTTTTAAGAATTATTTTACTATCTTTACTCTTCAAAAAATCTTTTTAAGACACCTAAAAATCTAACATTATGATAAAAGTTTGTTTAGCGGATAATCACCCCGTTGTGCATTATGGAGTAAAATCGTATTTTAAGGACCACGATGCTATTTCAATCGTTGCTAACGTTGGGAATTTTTTAATGGTAAGAGACATATTACTCAATAAGGAGATTGATGTTTTGATTTTGGATTTAGAATTGGAGGGCCTTTCTAGTATTTTTGAAGTGAAATCAATTTTAAAAAATTTCCCAAAAACAAAAATTATTATTTATAGCGACCTATCGGAACAGATTTACGCTCCGAATGCCATCAAAGCCGGTGTTTCAGGTTATATTTCAAAAAAAGAAAAACTAGAAACTCTAGGTCAGGCAATTATCAAAGTTCATCAAGGAAAGATAATTCTAAATGAGACTGTCAAGAAAAACCTCGCCCTAATTGCAAAACAAAATAAAAGTGAGCGTTTGTACAGAAAACTCTCAAATCGAGAAGTGGAAGTTTTACGGTATTTAAGCGACGGCAAAAAAAACAATGAGATTGCTAAAATATTAACCCTTAACGAAAAAACAATAAGTACTTATAAGTTGAGGTTGTTACAGAAATTAAATGTTACGAATTTGGTTGACTTGGTCAACAAGGCTAAAACATTAGAGATCGTTTAATTATTTCTTGACATTACTCTTCCTAATTTTTTCGAAAAAGAATTAATTAGCTTATAGTAATCCATTGCCATAGATAGAGGCTCCATATTATCAGAATCAGGTTTTGATGATACGGAGCTTTTTATTTCTTCAATGATTTTATCTACCAGATACCAACGCAAAGTCAGTATTGTTTCAGATACATATTGACTGATCGTATCGTTCTTGGTTTTGGGAAAAATATTTTGCCCTTCCCAGTTGTGCAAAACAACCCTCTCGTCCTCCATTAAAATATCAGTTACTTCCTGGGCAAATTCGGGCTGCAAATGCATTAAGTACTGTTCGATACTAAAGTTTTCATTTTGGTGAAAATAGGCTATCAAATTAGTAAAAATATCCCGAAATAAAGGATTTGCCAACTCTACTTCGTCTTCCTGTAAACTCAAAAAGATTCTTTGGTAAACCTTGCATACTTTCTTTTCGATTACATTTTCAATTTCACCTTCTTTATTGGCCTTTAGAAGCACATCTTCAAATTCTTCCGTCCTATCGCCATACAACAAAAGAATTTCTATGATTTTTCGTTCCAACCCATAGAGAATGTCAATTTTTTCGACTGGAATTAGAGCTTCATTTTTTACAATATCAAAGGCTTTTTGATCTTGTTTTTGTTTCTTTCCAATGTCGGAAATATCTTTTTTAACCATTTGTGCCAAGGTGCTAATAAGCACTTGCTCGGAAATATCCATGATTCGGGAACATTCCTGAATATAGATTTCTCGTTGGATTCTATCCGGAATTTTAGAAATACTTACCACCATATCCCGAATTAAGTCCGCTTTTTTTATCGGGTCATTTTTCGCATCATTCATCAACAACGAAGCTTTAAACTGGATAAAATCTTTGGAATTTTCCTCTAGATATTTAACCAATTCTTCGTAAGGGGTTTTCTTGGCAAAACTATCAGGGTCTTCACCATCGGGGAAAGCACATACTTTTACGTTCATTCCTTCCTCCAGAATCAAATCGATTCCTCGAACCGAAGCGCGAAGTCCGGCAGCATCACCGTCAAAAAGAACAGTTATATTTTTGGTCAACCTATTAATTAATCGGATTTGGTCTGGGGTCAAGGCCGTCCCTGAGGAAGCCACTACGTTTTCTATTCCGGCTTGATTGAACTGGATTACATCGGTGTAGCCTTCCACCAAATAGCAATTATTTTGCTTGGCAATAGCTTGCTTTGCCTGGAAAATTCCATATAAAACCTTGCTTTTATGGTAAATATCACTTTCGGGTGAATTGAGGTATTTTGCCGCTTTTTTATCACTGCCCAATATTCTTCCACCAAAGCCTAAAATCCTTCCCGACATACTTTGTATAGGAAACATCACGCGACCTTTAAAGCGGTCAAATGGTCTATCTTCTTTTGGAATTGTCAAGCCTGTGCTTTCCAGAAACTCCAATTTATACCCTTTCCCTAAAGCTTCTTTTGTAAAAGCATCCCAAGTTTCAGGGGAATATCCAAGAAAAAATTTCTTTATGGTTTCATTAGTAAAACCTCTTTCTTTGAAATAAGAAAATCCAATAGCTTTGCCTTCTTCAGAATGTAGAAGGGTGTTGTGAAAATACTCTTTTGCGAATTCCGACACCAAATACATACTCTCACGAACATCCGTATTTGCCTTTTCCTCATCGGTCTGTTCGGTTTCTTCAATTTCAATATTGTATTTTTTGGCCAAATACCGAATGGACTCTGGATAGGTAAAATGAGAGTGTTCCATTAAGAACGCAACAGCATTGCCTCCTTTTCCGGAACTAAAATCTTTCCAAATCCCTTTAGCAGGTGACACCATAAATGAAGGAGAGCGCTCGTCTGAAAATGGACTTAACCCTTTGAAATTACTTCCAGCTCGTTTTAACTGCACAAAATCGCCAATGACCTCCTCAACGCGAGCAGTTTCGAAAACAGTGTCAATGGTTGCTTTTGAAATCAAAATGTTTTGAAAAATTTAATACTTGAAAGACGGTAAAAATACACAATTCAAAATGAAAAAAATATGAATTTTTGGAATTCTCTATTTTTTGAAGCGCTACTTCTTCCTTTCGATTACATAATTAACCATCAAAATCAAAGCCTCTTTAAACTCAGAAGTAGGATAGTGTGCCAAAAGTAAAAGTGCTTCTTGTTGAAACTGCACCATCTTTTGTTCGGCATACAGTAGGCCATTATAGTCTTTCACAAAAGCAATTACTTCTTTAACGCGTTTTTTGTCTTTGTTGTAGTTTTTTATGGAATTGATTAACCAAGATTTTTCTTTTGAGGTACACTTATTCAAAACATGAATAAGCGGTAAAGTCATTTTTTGTTCCTTAATGTCAATTCCGGTAGGTTTGCCGATAGCTTCTTCGCTATAATCGAACAAATCGTCTTTTATTTGAAAAGCCATCCCTATGAGTTCTCCAAATTTTCGCATATTCTCGACCTGGGCTTCGTCCTCAATAACTGATTTTGCACCAAGAGCACAACAAGCTGCAATTAAAGTCGCTGTCTTTTTTCGGATAATTTCATAGTAAATAGCTTCGGTAATATCTAATCTTCTGGCTTTTTCTATCTGGAGCAACTCTCCCTCGCTCATTTCACGAACCGCTACAGAAATAATACGCAATAAATCAAAGTCGCCATTATCTATGGATAGCAATAGTCCTTTGGATAGTAAATAATCCCCGACCAAAACCGCAATTTTATTTTTCCAAAGGGCATTAATAGAGAAGAAACCTCTTCTGCGATTACTATCATCCACCACGTCATCGTGAACTAGAGTAGCCGTATGAATTAGTTCGATAACACAAGCTCCGCGATAGGTTCTTTCGTTTACAACCCCTTCCGAAACCATTTTTGCGGTTAAAAAAACAAACATCGGGCGCATTTGTTTTCCTTTTCGATTCACGATATAATAGGTGATTCTATTCAACAAAGCAACCTGTGAAGACATCGATTCGTAGAACTTTTTTTCGAAAAGTTCCATTTCATTAAAAATCGGCTGTTTTATTTGAGAAGTGATGTTCATTTAGAGTTCAAATATACTGCTTTCAAATAAAAATACGGCAACTATTTCTAGTAAGAAAAGTGATTTATAAATATTTTTATTTGTTAAATGATGGATTTCAATTTTCGAAATTCTGGCTCAATTACTAATTCACAATAATACCCACAATTTCGAGTTAATTATTAGACAGCCAAATTAAATACAAAATGTGCAGTTCACATATTATTAGCTAATTATGTATTTAATTTCTATTTTTTTACATAAATTTGATATTACCATTTAAACCTTTTTACAATTTCTCTATATTATAACTAAACCTTAAATTTATTCACTTATGAAATAACCATGATTTAGCATTCGCAAACACCAATGAGTTTTTCGCATTGCTTGAAAATATTCGTAAATTAGATGTCTAACAAACATTTAAAATTATGGAAACAGTTCAATTCGAACAGCTTATTTCTGTGGGATGCGGAATAGATGTTCATAAAGATGTTATCGTAGCTACTATTCGCAAGAGTAACAAGGATTATCAAACTAAAAGCTTTGCTGCTTTTACAAGTTCATTGATAGAATTAGGGGATTGGTGTAAATCTGAGGGAGTTACCCACATTGCTATGGAAAGTACTGGGATTTATTGGAAGCCATTATTTAATATTCTCGAAGCGGATTTCGAGATAATATTGGTCAATGCTCGGCATATCAAAAATGTACCCGGTCACAAAACCGATAAAAAAGACAGTATTTGGATTAGCAAATTACTTTTGAGTGGGTTGCTAAAGGGAAGTTTTATACCACCAGTTGGAATTCGAGAATTACGAGATTTGATTAGATATAAAAAGAAAAAAACACAATTTATAGCCTCGGAAAAAAACAGAATGATCAAGTTTTTGGAAGATTGCAACATTAAATTGAGTAGCGTAGTTTCGGACACACAAGGCGTTAGTGCCACAAAAATCATCAACGATATTATTGATGGCAAAAATGACATTATTCATTTACTGACTCATGTACACGGTAAAGTTAAAGCCAGTAAAGAAGACATAGCCAAAGCCTTAACAGGTAGAGTGACTCCTCATCATCAGTTTATGCTCAAAATGATTCGAAAAACAATAGACGAAAACGAAAAATTGATAACCGAATTAGACCAGCAAATAGACTTGAGTGTAGCTCAATATGAAGTAGAACTTCAACTTTTACAAACCATCGATGGTGTTGGAAGAGATACAGCCATAACCGTAATTAGTGAAATTGGGGTTGATATGAATGCTTTTGCTACCGAGCATCATTTGGCATCTTGGTCAGGATTAAGTCCTGGAACCAATGAAAGTGCTGGTAAAAAAAAAGCACCCGCATCATCCACGGCAACAAATACGTGCAATCAGCATTAGTCGAGGCAGCTTGGGGAGCAACAAGGAAGAAACAGGGTTATTTGAAAACCTTTTATCATAAATTATTAATCAAAAAAGGAGCTAAAAAAGCTTTAATAGCAGTAAGCCATAAAATAATCAAAGCAACGTATCATATTCTCAAAAACAAAGAAGAATATAAAGAACCATTGTTGCAAATAGAAAAAACAAACCAAAAGAACAAACAAAAAAATATTCAGAAATTTGTTGCCCAATTAACAAGTCTAGGATTTAGCGTCAGACTAACTCCAACAGCATAAAGATAAATACAAGCTCGTTTTTTTTACTAGAATACAAAATCTGTGTATGAAATTGAGTAAAAACTGGATAAGCACAAACACCTGATGCAAAGAATAGTAGTGATACGAAATCGGAAGCTCGAATATGAAAATTTACATTTTCTTATCCTTTTATAAAAATGAAATAATAGAAAATGAAATAGTCTAATTAAACAAAGATTATTATTGAAAAACTCCAAAATAGCGAATTAAATGACTGAAATTAGTTTTTCAGGTAGATATTATTGGAATATATCAAAATAACATAAAACAAAACACATATGAAAACTACATTTTTATTATTCGTTTCAATGCTTTCCATCGCTTTTTTTATTAGTTGCTCTTCTAATGAAACTGTTGATGTAACAGCTACTTCAAAAACTATCTCGGCAGATGATGCCGTAGTCAATTCAGAAATTGATGCCTCTGTGGATGATGTTTCTGTCATTGTTGAAGACCAATTTTCAATTGAACAAAGTGCGGGGGCTAAAACAAGTGCGCCTATCAAAAGGATGCTACCACCCTGTGCTTCTGTTACAAGAGATTTGGCCAATGACATCTACACAAAAACCATCGATTTTGGTACTGTAGGTTGTGCCATGCCGAACGGAAATATTTTAAAAGGAAAAATTATCATTAGTTTTTCTAAAAATTCGACTACTCCGACTAAAACTATTTCATACACTTTAGAAGGATTTTACCACAATGGTAGTTTAATTGAAGGTAGTAAAACCATAACTCGTGAGTTAGAGAAATCTGATTTATTAGCTGATATACACCCCATTACTACTCACGCAATTGAATTGAAAATTACTAAGTCTTATGGTAAAGTGTATACAAGAATTGGAACAAGAGTTAGAGAAATGGTAGGCGGATTTGAAACTATTGGGGATTGGGAAGATAATGTTTTTAAAGTTTGGGGATCTAATATTACCACATTCCCTAACGGTTCAAAATACAGTAGTACTATAAAAACACCTTTGCTAATTACGGCCAGTTGCAAAATGCCTTTCCCTGTCAATGGCATAGTTGACATCAATAAAAATGATGTTTTAGCCACTTTGGATTATGGTAATGGAGAATGTGATAACTTAGCTACGATGACCACTAATGGCGAGTCGAAAGTAATTGAACTCAAGAAAAAGAAAATGTAAACTTTAATTTCATAAAAAAAACCGTTTCGAAATAATTTTGAAACGGTTTTTTTATGCTTCTTTATTCGCTAATTGCCCGCAAGCAGCATCAATATCTTTCCCTCTACTGCGTCGTACTTTAACAACAATACCTGTTGCTTCTAGCGCTTTGATATAGGCATTTATAGATTCTTCAGACGCTTGTTGAAATTCGCCATCATCAATGGGGTTGTATTCTATTAAATTGACTTTGCAAGGCACATATTTACAGAATTTGACCAAGGCATCGATGGAGGCTTTGTCATCATTAATCCCTTTCCAAACCACATATTCGTAGGAAATTTTGCTTTTAGTTTGCTTGTACCAATATTCCAATGATTCTCTTAAATCAGCCAATGGGAAACTAGCGCTGAAAGGCATAATCTTAGAACGAATTTCATCTATGGCAGAATGCAGGGAAACTGCGAGTTTGAATTTAACCTCATCATCGGCGAGTTTTCGTATCATTTTGGGAACACCTGAAGTAGAAAGTGTGATGCGCTTTGGTGACATTCCCAAACCTTCGTTCGAAGTAATCATTCCGATGGCTTTCAACACATTGTTGTAATTCATAAGTGGTTCGCCCATTCCCATAAAAACAATATTTGACAAAGGATGATTGTAATATAGACGACTCTCCTTATCAATAGCAATCACTTGGTCATAAATTTCAGCAGGCTCCAAATTTCTCATTCTTTTTAGGCGTGCTGTGGCGCAAAAATTGCAATCTAAACTACAGCCTACTTGACTGGAAACACAGGCAGTTGTTCTTGTTTTTGTTGGGATCAAGACGCTCTCTACCACTAAACCATCATGTAAACGAACCGCGTTTTTTACGGTTCCGTCTTCACTGCGTTGCATCGTATCAACCTTAATATGATTGATCACAAAATTTTCTTCGAGCATTTGTCTTGTGGTTTTTGCCACATTACTCATATCCGCAAAAGCATGTGCGCCTTTGCTCCACAACCATTCATAAACTTGGTTCCCTCGGAATGCTTGATCTCCATTGGCAACAAAAAAATCACGTAATTGTTCTTTTGATAAAGCCCGAATATCTTTTTTCTCGATTTGCATGGCGCAAAGTTAAATACAAATTTGAATTAAATTGGACTTTTATACCCATCAAATTATATTTTGTGACTTGCGAGTACGGAAAGAATCCTCATGATAACAATTCGCTTTGCGCAAAAATCTCGAGCGGCTTATTGAATCATCAAATGTTCTTTGTTTGGAGTAAAATCCCTGATTTTATAAAAAAAGTTGGTTTTTGTTACATTGCCACTGTTAAAGATACATTTTTATAGCTGATTTTTTGATTTTGGATTGTAAATTTGGGCAATGAAACAGGATTATTATAATGTTATTGGTGTCATGTCGGGAACTTCACTAGATGGTGTCGATTTAGCTCATATTGAGTTGGCACTACACAACAATAGATGGACTTTCAAAATTATCGAAAGCCAAACAGTTGGCTACAACCAAGATTGGAAAAACAAATTACAATCGGCTGTGGATTATTCCGAAATAAAGTTAAAAAAACTAAACGAAGAATACACCGAACTCCTCGGAACCATCATTTCCGAATTTATCGAAAAGCATACAATTGAAAATCTTGATGCCGTTTGTTCCCACGGCCATACTATTCTTCACCAACCCGAAAAAGGATTGACATTACAAATTGGTAATTTACCCGAAATTTCAAGTTTGATCCATCAAACCGTGGTATGTGATTTCAGGATTCAGGATGTAAAATTAGGCGGACAAGGAGCGCCTTTAGTTCCCATTGGAGACCGACTTTTATTTTCGCAATATGATTGTTGCCTAAATCTGGGCGGTTTTTCGAATGTTTCATTTGAACAAAATGGAGAGAGAATTGCATTTGACATTTCTCCAGTAAACACAGTTTTGAACTTCTATGCCAACCTATTAGGCTTGGATTATGACGACAAAGGACAGCTTTCCAAAACAGGAGAAATTAATCAAGATTTATTGGATCAATTAAACTCTTTAGATTACTACTTAGAAAAATTTCCTAAATCTCTGGGTTTTGAATTTGTAAAAGCAACCATTTTACCCCTAATCGAAAGCTTCAAAATCGCTATTCAAGACAAACTACGAACTTTTACAGAGCATATAGCGTTGCAAACGGCACTAGCCTTACCTGTAATAAAAGGGCAAATCCTAATCACTGGTGGTGGTGCTTACAATGATTTTCTTACAGCGCGAATTCAACATCATTTACCTGAGATGGAACTCATCATTCTGTCGCCAACAATTTTGGAATTTAAGGAAGCGCTGATCTTTGCCCTGCTTGGCGTTTTGAAATTACGAGGTGAAATCAATGTTCTAGCTACTGTTACAGGGGCAAAAACAGACCATAGTGCTGGGATTATTTACCATTCATAAAAGTAAATTTTGGATCCCTAATTGTATTTAGTTTCGCTATATTTGAACGATCAATAATAAATTATAAAACAAAAAACTTACTTTCATTTTGGAAATCATTCTAATTTTTTTATTCATTATTGGTTACTTACTAATAACCCTTGAGCACCCTTTAAAACTAGACAAAACAGTTCCTGCCCTATTAATGGCTTCGTTAATGTGGGCTATTTTTGCCATTGGTTTTCATCTTGGTTGGTTTTCAATTATTGACGAAAAAGGAGTTGTTTATTCAATAACCAATGGCGATTTAGAGCTTCAAAAAGAAGGATTTATAAATACCTTAAGTCATAAATTTAGTGCTACTGCGGAAATATTGATATTCTTAATTGGCGCAATGACCATAGTCGAACTTATCGATTTACATAAAGGCTTTGATATTATAAAAAATGCCATTAGAACTAAAAGCAAAGTTAAATTATTGTGGATTTTAGGAATTATAGGTTTTTTTCTTTCGGCAATTATTGATAATTTAACAGCTACAATTGTCTTAATTACTGTTTTAAGGAAATTAATCCCTAATAAAGAAGACCGTATTTGGTATGCGTCTTTAATAATCATAGCCGCAAATGCAGGTGGAGCATGGTCGCCAATTGGGGATGTAACAACAACAATGCTTTGGATTGGTAATAAATTGACTGCAGGAGGATTAATGGAATATGTTATTCTTCCATCTGTGATTTGTTTTGTAGTACCTTTTGCAATTGCATCAAAATTAAAATTTTTTCAAGGCGATATCGTTTTGCCAAAAACAGTTGAAAATGATACTAACGAAAAATTATTAAGTAGCTCAAAGATGCTTTATATAGGTCTAAGTGCTATTATTTTTGTCCCTATTTTTAAAACAATTACACATCTTCCACCCTATTTAGGAATGATTTTTAGTTTAGGACTTGTTTGGTTATGTTCAGAATTTATTCATCCCGAAGAAAACTTTGACAAGAAAAACGACAATCGATTCTCTGTCAATACTGCCTTATCGCGAATTGAAATTTCAAGTATTTTATTCTTTCTAGGCATCTTGTTATCGGTGGGTTGTTTGGAATCATTAGTATATGGAAATAGTAATAATTTACCTGTTGGTAGCTTGCGCTATGCTGCCGAAAATTTGTCGAATGCTATTCCAAATATAGACGTTGTTATTATACTTTTGGGAATTTTATCTTCTGTTATTGACAATGTTCCGTTAGTGGCTGCCACCATGGGTATGTACACCTTTGATATTGACAGTCCTATCTGGCATTTCATTGCTTACAGCGCGGGTACTGGAGGAAGCATGCTCATTATAGGTTCTGCTGCTGGGGTTGCCGCTATGGGAATGGAAAAGATTGACTTTATTTGGTATCTCAAAAAAATTACTTGGCTAGCCTTTACTGGATTTATAGCTGGATCATTATGTTTTATAGCCATACAACATTTTATCAGATAACAATTTATTGTAATTTTGAGCGTTTCATTGTAACACAATTAATTCATACTTTTAATGAGTTTTGACAATTCTTCAGACCAAAAAAAATCACTACTACTTACCACTCTCTTGGTTGGAACTGTATTATTGATTTTATTTTTTATCCGATTTTGGCCTCCTGCCAACCTTGAAGAACTTCCCGGAGGTGGCGGTGGCGGTGGAGTAAGTATTAATTTTGGCGATAGTGATTTAGGTTCAGGTGCGAATTATAAAAGTGAGGTTTTGGATGTGAAAAATCAAGCCAAGCAAACCCCAACAAATAACACCCCTGAAGAAGCTATTTTATCGCAAGAAAATTCAACCGAAGAAAGTGTGGTCATTCCGCAAAAGGTAAAACCATTAAAACCAACTCCTGTTCTAAAAGAAGAACCTAAACCGGTTGAAGTGAAACCAAAAGTTTCTAACACCACCAATGATGCTTTGTCGAATATCATGAAGGGCTCAAATAAAGGCGGTGATGGTGATGATAAAACTTCTGGAAACAAAGGGAAATCAAACGGAAGTTTAAGTTCTAAAGGGTATTATGGAACTGGAGGTTCTGGAGGGGGGACAGGCGGAGGAAATGGAATGGGCAACGGTATTGGAACAGGAAGTGGGAATGGCTTAGGAAGTGGCGGCGGTGCTGGAAATGGTACTGGTTATTCGTTAGGGAACCGAAAGGCAATTTCTAAACCCGCGCCAAAATACACTTGTAATGAGGAAGGAAAAGTAGTTGTTGAAGTGGCCGTGGACAAAAATGGAAAAACGATAAATGCCATTGCTGGAGTAAAGGGTTCTACCAATACCGCAAAATGTTTACTAGATCAAGCAACGATTGCAGCCATGAATACGAGATGGGATGCCAGCAGTGATGCTCCAGAAAAACAAGTGGGTAAGATTGTTTATAACTTCAATTTAAATTAAGAATGCTACATACAAAAAATATTTTATTAGGTCTTTTTTCTACCCTAACAATGAGTGCCGTAAACGCACAAGACAAATCCTATTTAGATAAAAAAAAACCTACCGAAGATCGTATTGATTTGCTTTTAAAGCAAATGACCATCGAAGAAAAGGTGGGGCAAATGAACCAATATAATGGTTTTTGGGAAGTAACTGGACCCGCTCCAAAAGAGGGAAATGCAGCACAAAAGTATACCCATTTACGTAATGGTTGGGTAGGCTCTATGCTATCCGTAAGTGGTGTTAAAAAAGTAAAAGCCGTTCAAAAAATTGCTGTAGAAGAAAGTCGACTTGGGATTCCGTTAATCCTTGGGTTAGATGTTATTCATGGTTTTAAAACGCTGAGCCCAATCCCGCTAGCCGAAGCCGCCAGTTGGGATTTGGAAGCTATAAAAAGATCGGCTCAAATAGCGGCAGATGAAGCTTCGTCGGCAGGAATAAACTGGACATTCGCTCCTAATGTAGATATTGTAAATGATGCTCGATGGGGTCGTGTGATGGAAGGCGCTGGCGAAGATCCCTATTTAGGAAGCAAAATTGCAACCGCAAGAATTACAGGATTTCAAGGCGATACTAAATCCGATTTGTCTAAAGTAAATACTATTGCAGCCTGTGCTAAACATTTTGCTGGCTATGGTTTTGTAGAGGCTGGAAGAGAGTACAACACAGTGGATATTAGTAATTCTAAATTATATAATACTATTTTACCTCCGTTCAAAGCCGCTAGCGATGCTGGAATTCGTACTTTTATGAATGCTTTTAATCTGCTGAATGGCATACCCGCAACCGCTAATAGTTTTTTACAAAGAGATATTCTAAAAGGGAAATGGAATTTTGATGGGTTTGTAGTTTCAGATTGGGGATCTGTTCGTGAATTAATAACACACGGCTATGCCTCAGACAGCAAAGATGCTACACAAAAAGCAGTTATAGCAGGTTCAGATATGGATATGGAATCTTATTTTTATGTATCCGAACTAGCCAATTTGGTGAAATCTGGAAAAGTAAAAGAAGCCTTAGTTGATGATGCAGTTCGTAGAATATTGCGGGTTAAATTTGACTTAGGCCTTTTTGATGATCCCTATAAGTATTGTGATGAAAAGCGTGAAAAAGCCACACTAAATAGTAAAGCTAATAATGAAGCAGTTCTAGACATGGCAAAAAAATCGATTGTTCTCTTGAAAAACGACAATCAATTACTTCCCCTAAAAAAATCGGGACAAAAAATAGCTTTGATAGGTGCATTGGCAAACGATAAAAATAGCCCTTTAGGAAGCTGGAGGGTTGCATCTGATGACAATACAGCAATATCTGTATTAGAGGGAATGCAACAATATAAAGGCAATCAATTACTATTTGAAAAAGGAACTGATTTAGTTATTGGAAAAACTTCGTTTGTAGAAGAATTGGTTTTTAACACCGCCGACACAAGTGGATTTGAAGCCGCTAAAAAAATAGCCTCAGAAGCCGATATCGTGGTGATGGTATTAGGTGAACACGGCTTTCAATCTGGGGAAGCACGTTGTAGAACCAACCTGGATTTACCTGGCAATCAACAAGAATTATTAGAAGCAATTTTCAAAGCAAATTCTAATATTGTTTTGGTTTTAAATAATGGTAGACCACTTGCTATTCCTTGGGCTGCAAAAAATATTCCAGCGATTGTTGAGGCTTGGCAATTAGGTACACAATCAGGAAATGCTGTGGCGCAAGTATTGTATGGCGATTATAATCCAAGCGGAAAATTACCGATGTCTTTTCCAAGAAATGTAGGTCAATGTCCTATTTACTATAATAATTACAGTAGTGGAAGACCCGTCAATAGCGAAAATAATGTGTTTTGGTCACATTATATGGATGTAGAAAATACCCCGCAGTTTCCGTTTGGATTTGGGTTGAGTTATACCACTTTCGAATACAAAAACCTTACAATAAATAATACTTCTTTTGCAAAAGGAGAACCTATAAAAATTTCTGTTGACGTTCGTAATTCTGGTAATTATGATGGCAAAGAAGTGGTACAATTATACATTCAAGATGTAGCAGCAAGTTTGGCTAGACCCATAAAAGAACTAAAAGGGTTTGAATTGGTTGACCTCAAAAAAGAAGAAACTAAAACCATCCGTTTTACATTAACCAACAAAGAATTGGGTTTTTTTGATAATGATGGGAATTATCTAATTGAATCGGGAACTTTTAAAATCATGGTTGGAGGAAGTTCTGATATAAGCTTGGAAAGTTCTTTTGTTTTGAAGTGATGGATTTCAAAAATCAATTAGTTAGAAAAATAACCGCCAATTATACGAAATTTAAAAATTGAAATTTCAGAAAATTTGGGCAATTTGTGTTATAAAAAATATCCTTCTATTAGTCTAAATTTTCGTTTATAAGTTTGACTCTTTTTATTTTTTTTCTAAATTTAGAAAAAAAATTAGATAATACATATAAACATACCTATCTTTGCTTTTTTTAAAAATAAATTACTAATGGCAGTATTATCAGAGCGCATTGAAACTTCAAAATTAAATTCGGCAGTAAATATGCTGAAAGTAATTGCGCATCCCGTTAGGTTGGCTATTGTAGATATTCTGTCTGAAAATAAAAAAATGACTGTTCTCGAAATTCAAGAAGCCTTACAACTAGAACAAGCCATTGCTTCACAACATTTAACTTTGATGGAAGACAAAGGCGTGCTACTTTCCGAAAAAGTAAGCAGAAACAAATATGTTTCACTTCGTTTTCCTAATATGAAAAATATTATCATTTGTTTGGAAAACTGTTGTAACGAACACTAAAAAAATTTATTAAAAACATATAAACATATCTATCTGTATATGGAAAGTATTGGCTTTTTTTTGGGTGTCGTAATCGGAATATCCCTGGGATTAATTGGCGGTGGCGGCTCTATATTGACCATACCTGTTCTAGTTTACATTATGGGAATTTCGCCAAGTAACTCGACAACTTATTCATTATTTATTGTGGGTGTGGCTTCACTAATCGGAAGTATCAAAGGGATAAAAGACAAGATGTTGGACTACCGAATCGCATTTTTTTTTGGTGTACCAAGCATTGTATCTATTTTCATCATGCGTAAATATATCATGCCCATTCTACCAGATAATTTGTTTACTATAGCGGATTTTTCAATAACCAAAGACTTGGCTATAATGATTGTCTTTGCTATTCTAATGATTGTTGCTTCATTTTCTATGATTAAAAAAGAAATACTTATTCAAGGAACGAACTCAGAAATACACAATAAAGGAATAGTTTTAAAAGGTACTTTAGCAGGTGTTTTGACTGGATTTGTTGGTGTTGGCGGTGGATTTCTAATTATTCCTACCCTTCTATTTTCAGCAAATTTGCCCATGAGAAAAGCAGTAATCACTTCATTATTGATAATTACTTTTAATTCGCTCTTTGGTTTTGCAGCAAGCTTAAATTCCAACCCAATTGATTGGGGATTTTTGATTAAATTTACTGGTTTTGCCGTAGTTGGTATTCTAATTGGAATGTATTTAAGCCAAAAGATAAGCAACGAAAAACTAAAACCCATTTTTGGTTGGTTTATACTCATCATGGGTATTTATATCCTCATTAAAGAAACATTCATTTAAATAATATTAACTAAAACTAGAAAACAATGGTAGAATTAATCAAACAGCCCTGGCATTGGGCAATAGCTGGAGTATTAATTGGTCTAACCGTTCCTACATTATTACTCATTGGTAATAAAAAATTTGGGATTTCATCCTCACTGAGACATATTTGTGCGATTTGCGTCCCAGCCAACATTCCGTTTTTCAAATACGATTGGAAAAAAGAAATGTGGAATTTATTCTTTGTTGCTGGAATTTTTCTTGGAGGAATTATTACAAGTGAATTTTTAAGTAATCCAGAAGCTATTGTAATTTCAGAAAGGACCCAAGCTAGTCTAGCTGATTTAGGCATTACCGATTTTAGTAATCTAATGCCATCTGATATTTTCAACACAGACCAAATTTTTACTTTAAAAGGATTTTTCTTTTTTGTTCTTGGTGGTTTTTTAGTTGGTTTTGGCACCAGATATGCAGGGGGTTGCACCAGTGGTCACGCCATTATGGGTTTGTCAACATTACAAATACCTTCACTTATTGCTACTATTTGCTTTATGATAGGCGGTTTTTTTTCGACACATATTTTACTGCCCCTAATTTTTAAAATACTATAAAATGGAATCAAAAAAATCAAATACAATTGGTCATAAAGACGCAATCTGCAAAAATGAAACAATAATAGAACACTCTTTTTGGCATAACCTTAAATACCTATTTGTAGGCACCCTTTTTGGAATCGTATTCGTAAAAGCAGAAATCATAAGTTGGTTTCGAATACAGGAAATGTTTCGTTTACAATCCTTTTTTATGTATGGTGTCATTGGCACTGCTGTTTGTGTCGGAATGATTTCGGTTTGGCTAATCAAAAAATACAATATCAAAACCATAACTAACGAAACTGTAAACTTTGAAGACAAAAAATTTAATAAAGGTCAAATTTATGGTGGATTGCTTTTCGGAATGGGCTGGGCAATTACAGGAGCTTGTCCAGGTCCGCTGTTTGCTCAAATCGGAAGTGGATTTTTTGTAGTACTTGTTACGTTACTTTCGGCATTAGTAGGAACATGGACTTATGGGTTTTTTAGAGAAAAGCTACCTCATTAATTAGAGTTTTAACCGCTCACATCGCGGATAAAATGGATGAAAAATTAGCCACGGATTTAAACGAATTGAACAAATTTTCACAGATTGATATTTAATTTGTTTTTAAAAAATCCTTTAAATCCGTGATATCTGTGGCAAAAAAATAGTTAACAAAAAAACAAACTACATGGAAAATTCAACCTTCAAAATAGAACAAATATATACTGGATGTTTAGCACAAGGTGCTTATTATATCACTTCAAATAACGAAGCAACTATTATCGATCCACTGCGGGAAACGCAACCCTATCTCGACCGATTGAAACGAGATAATGTAACACTAAAATATATTTTTGAAACTCATTTTCACGCTGATTTCGTGAGTGGTCATATCGATTTAAGCCAAAAAACAAACGCGCCTATTGTGTATGGACCTAACGCCGACTGTGAGTTTGAGTGTGTCTCGGCTACTGATGGACAATTATTTCGAGTAGGAAACATCAAAATAAAAACAATTCATACTCCAGGACACACTATGGAAAGTACTTGTTTTTTATTGATAGACGAAAACGGAAAAGAACGAGCGCTGTTTAGTGGCGATACTCTTTTTATTGGTGATGTTGGAAGACCCGATTTGGCTCAAAAAGCAGCGTCAATGACTCAAGAGCAATTGGCAGCCACATTATTTAATTCGCTTAGAAAAAAAATAATGACTTTGCCTGACGATGTAATTGTATATCCAGCACATGGCGCAGGCAGTGCCTGTGGAAAAAACATGAGTAAAGAAACAATTTCAACTATTGGAGATCAGAAAAAATCGAACTATGCATTGCGTTCGGATATGACTAAAGTCGAATTTGTGAGCGAAGTAACCGATGGTTTGTTACCTCCTCCCATGTATTTTGGTGCCAATGTAGCCATGAACAAAAAAGGATATGACAGTTTTGAAAACGTGTTCAACAACGGAATGAAAGCCTTAACCGCTCAGGAATTTGAGACCATTGCAGAAGAATCGGATGCTTTAATTTTAGATACACGAGCAAATACCGAATTTTGGAAAGGATTCGTACCACAATCTATAAACATTGGCATCAAAGGTGATTTTGCTCCTTGGGTAGGTGCATTAGTGGGCGATGTAAAACAAGCTATTCTTTTAATAACCGATTTGGGGCAAGAAGCAGAAACCGTTACCAGACTAACTAGAGTGGGATTTGATCATCTTTTGGGTCATTTAGAAGGCGGTTTTGATTCGTGGAAAAATGCCAATAAAGAAATTGATACCATCAAAAGAATCTCATCCGAACAATTTGCAAAAAAAGTACAAATCGGAAAAAGTAAAGTAATCGATGTTCGAAAAGAAAGCGAATACAAAGCCGAACACATTGAGAAAGCCTTTAGCCGTCCTTTATCAGAAATCAATCATTGGATTAAAGAAATTGATGTTAATGAACCTTTTTACTTACATTGCGCTGGAGGCTACAGAAGTATGATGGCGGCTAGTATTTTACAAGCAAGAGGCTTTAGGAATTTTACAGAAATAGAAGGTGGTTTTCAAGCTATTAGCCAAACAAATATTCCGAAATCAGATTTTGTTTGCCAAAGCAAGGTACTGCGTGAGGAATAGAAGCGGCATCCTGTCATTTCGAGGGACATAGCAATCCTCACTTTACATTGCTTCGTCCCTCGCAATCACTTTACTTTGGGCTTGTAGCAATCACAAACTTCAAATTGTGCTTCACTCCTATTTGCAATACATCCACTAAATCCTGAACTTGTAGATTAAACGGAATTCTAACAATAACCGTTTGATCTTTTTCAGTATTCATTTTTGACATTAAAGTTGTTTCTAATGCTTCGAAAGAAACGGGTTGTTTGTCGATATAGAATTTCTTGTCTTCTGTTACAGATAAACTAATGTATTGTTTGTTGGTTTTTTCGTTTGATTTAGCTTTTGGCAAGGTCATTTTAATCACATTCGGATTGGCCAATGTGGATATAATTAAGAAAAACAACAACAAGAAAAACATAATATCACTTAGCGAAGAGGTTGCCACTTCGGCATGAAATCTTCTTTTTCGTTTTATTGACATTTCACTATGATTTTTGAATAATATTGACAAATTCTAGTACTTGCTTTTGAATTTTCAAAGCAAAATTATCAATCTTTCCGTTTAGTAAATGATACCCACTATAGGCTATAATGCCAACAATTAGGCCTGAGCCACTACTAATCATTTTTTCGTATAATCCACCAGAGATATTACCAATACTAATATTTTCGGTAACCGAAATACTATAAAATATTTTAATAACTCCCGAAATAGTTCCGATAAATCCTAATGTAGGTGCAATCCCGGCAATTAGCCCTAAATGTCCCAAATGTTTCTCCATTTCGCCAATTTCAATGTCGGCAGCACGATCCATATTCGATTCAATTTCTGCAATGGGTCTGCCAATAACGAGAATTCCTTCTTTTATAATATTCCCCGAAGCGGTGTTGCTTCTTTCGGCTATAGAACGTGCCAAATCCAAATTACCAGAATTAAGATTGTCTCTCACATCTCGCATTAATAAATAGTCCATTTTTGACGCTTTATTTATGTACAAATAACGTTCTATAATCACATAAAAAGTATAAAACAACAATATTGCAATTGGGATTAAGAAAAATCCTCCTTTTAAAATAAACTCTAAAACGGAGATTTCCGTATTAGGAGCAATTTTTTCAATGACTACATTTGAAGCAGCATTTGCAAGGGTATCGACTTGTAATTGTATTAAACTAAACATATATTATTATTTTACGCATTAATTCTAAAAATTATTTCAATTTTGCAATCAAAGATACTTTTCGATCTACTATTAAACTAAAAAAACCGAAAAATATTTTAAATAATTATTTTATTGTATCAATGAACTATCAGGAAACAACAAATTGGATGTTTACTCAATTGCCCATGTACCAGTTGCAGGGTGCTTCGGCTTATAAAAAAGATTTGAGCAATGCGAATATGTTGGCAAATCATCTCGATAATCCACAAAAAAATCTAAGATGCATTCATGTTGCAGGAACCAACGGCAAAGGCTCCACTTCACATATGTTGGCCTCGATACTTCAAGAAGCGGGTTATAAAGTAGGATTATATACTTCCCCTCATTTAAAAGACTTTAGAGAACGTATCAAAATTGATGGCCAAATGATTTCAGAAGATTTTGTATGCCATTTTATAACTCAAAATAAATTGTTTTTTGAGAAAAATGATATGAGTTTTTTTGAAATGTCAGTAGGGTTAGCATTCCAATATTTCAGTCAAGAAAAAGTCGATATTGCTATCATTGAAGTAGGAATGGGTGGCAGATTAGACGCAACCAATATTATCACTCCGTTAGTTTCTGTTATTACAAATATTGGCTTAGACCACACCCAATTTCTTGGCAATACACAGGAAGCCATTGCCTATGAAAAAGCTGGAATTATCAAAAACAATGTTCCGGTGGTTATTGGAGAATATACAAGCGAAACAAAGCCTGTTTTTTTGGCTAAAGCCAATGAAACGCATTCTAAAATCTATTTTGCCTCTGATTTAATTCAAGAAACTTATCCTTCCGACTTAATTGGTGATTATCAAGTTTATAATACCAAAACCGTTATACAAACTATTGCCACACTTAACTATCAAAAGGAATTTAAAATCTCGGAAGTCAATCTCAAATCAGGCTTGTTCAATGTTATAAAAAACACTGGGCTTGAAGGGCGATGGCAACAACTGGGCGAATTCCCAAAAATAATTTGTGATACAGCGCACAACAAAAATGGTTTAGAAATTGTCATGAAGCAAATTCAAAAAGAAAAATTCGATACTTTACACATTGTTTTAGGGGTAGTAAACGACAAAGATTTAGATGAAATTTTGCCTCTATTCCCTTCTGGTGCTAATTATTATTTCTGCAAACCTGATATTCCTAGAGGTTTAGACCAGACCGTTTTAAAAGAAAAAGCCTCTGGATTTGGACTACAGGGAAAAGCATACGATTCAGTTTCAGAATCTTACTCAAACGCTTTAGAAAACGCTAAAACATCAGATTTTATATATATCGGTGGAAGTACTTTTGTAGTGGCAGAAATTTTATAGTTTTTTTGTTCATTTAACTTGTTTATCTAAAAAAGTAGCTTATATTTGCACACGCAATTAGGGCGATTAGCTCAGCTGGTTCAGAGCACCTCGTTTACACCGAGGGGGTCGGGGGTTCGAACCCCTCATCGCCCACCATCCCGGACAAATTCA
>JBIILD010000074.1:0-8975 GCA_044232845.1 Flavobacterium sp. | reverse complement strand
TAATCACTAAAGCCGATGGGTCTAAATTCGGAAAGTCTGAGGGGGGAAATGTTTGGTTGACAGCAGATAAAACATCAGTTTATAAATTTTATCAATTTTGGCTCAACACTACGGATGTTGATGCTGAAAAATACATTAAGATTTTTACTTTTTTAGGAAAAGCAGCCATTGACACATTAATCGAAGAACACAAAACGGCACCGCACTTAAGAGTTTTACAAAGAAAATTAGCCGAAGAAATAACCACTTTTGTGCATTCGGCTGCAGATTTAGAGAAAGCTATCAAAGCCTCCGCTATTTTGTTTGGAAACGCTACTGCCGATGATTTGAAACAATTGGATGAAGCCACTTTTCTGGAAGTTTTTGATGGCGTTCCTCAAGCAGAAATTACAAAAAAAGATATTGAAAACGGGATTGACATAGTTTCTATTTTAAATGAAAAAACGGGATTTTTCAAGTCGAATGGAGAGGCTAGACGCGCTTTGGTTGCTAATTCTATTTCAGTAAACAAGGAAAAAGTAACAGAAAATTTTGTACTTTCCACCAAAGACTTAATTAACAATCAGTTTGTGTTGTTGCAAAGCGGAAAGAAAAATTATTTTGTGATTCGGGCTAAATAATTTTATAACTTTACTTAAAATAATAAAAGCTATGGAAACTCAATTTTTGACAGACAAAAAAGGAAATAGAACAGCGGTTTTGTTGCCAATAAAGCAATACAATAAATTACTCGAAAAATTGGAAGATTTAGAAGATGTTCGTCTTTATGACGAAGCCAAAAGAGAAGATGACGGTTATCGTATTTCATTTGAGGATTATCTAAAAACGAGAGAGCGTAAGAAATCAAATGTATAACATTGATTTTTCCAAAAGAGCACAAAAGAAGCTCGATAAATTATCTGATGCAATTGCTAATCCCATTTTATCAGCAATTGGGGATCTTTCTAATAATCCTCGACCACAAGGGTATAAAAAGCTAAAAGGCAGAAAAGGATACAGGATTCGTGTTGGAAATTACAGAATTATTTATGAAATTTTTGATGAAATTTTACTGATAGATGTTATTGATTTAGGTCACAGAAAAGAGATTTATGAATAGTTAAATAACCATCAAATTACACCCTCGAATATCAGCATTGTCAAAACGTCCCAATACCTCAAAAGTGGTATTGGGATTTTTTTTGCCTAAATCTTGCGTGGCGATAAAAGAACACGAATTAATGTTGGCAAGATCAATCACGTTGATACCTCCCGATTTTCCGTCGGCAACATAAGTTAAGGCATCTTCGGTGTCGCGGATTAAGATTTGCATCCAAGAAGGGCATTCAAACACACCACTTCCTAAAGAATACGCTTGTGACAATAATTCGGTCATTCCGTATTCAGAATGTATCGCCGTCACGCCAAAACCTTGGCAAAGTTGTTTGTGCAATTCTTCCCGAATTAGTTCTTTGCGACGGCCTTTCATACCGCCTGTTTCCATAATGATGGTGTTTTTTAATTCAAAATTCTTGTTTTCAATTAAATCCAGCAAAGCATAAGTAACGCCAATCAAAATCAGATTTTTACCTGAATTGTCCAGTTTGACTAATCTATCGATCAGTTCTTCGTGGCTGTGAAGGTAAAAGCCACTTTCCGAATTATTAGTCTTCTTTATTAAGTCCTCGAACATATAAATTAAGGAGGAACCTTCGCGTTCTAAATACGATGGAAGCAAAGCAAGAATTGTATAATCCTCGATATTACCATAGAATTGAGAGAAACCTTTTCGGTAACTTTCCTCATATAATGAAATGTCGGTGACAAAATGGGTGCTGGTTGCTATTCCGGTTGTCCCGCTACTAGAGAATATTTCTTGTGCAGGATTTTTATTGGAGACGACATTATGGCTCTTAAAAAACTGTATGGGTAAAAATGGGATTTGTTGCAGCGATTTTACTTTTGCAACATCAGTTTTCAAAAAATCGCAAAATTCTTGATAGACCAAGTTGTTTTCGTATTGAAAACGAAACGCCTTAAGCGCTGCCTTTTCAAATTGCTTTTGACTCGAAATGGTGAATATGTCCTGAATTAAATTCAAAGTATGGGTTTCAATTTGTAAATATTGTTAACCCTTTTAGGGTTTTAAACCCTAAAAGGGTTAAAATAAAAAAACTCCAACTTTACAATTGGAGTTAATAATATAATTAGTTTTATAAACGTGTTTGCTAATTTAGAATACGTTAAAAACTACTTGACAATAAGTTTTCTAGTAGCAGTTGCTTCGCCTTCATTAATTTTGATAATATAAACTCCTGGTGAAAGGGTAGCAATATTCAGTTCTTTTGAACTAATCGTAGTTTGAAGTGTTTTTTTTCCAAGTACATCAAAAATAATGATTCCTTTATCTAAATCATTTTTGGAGGTGATGTATACTTTGCCGTTACTCACAGGGTTCGGGTACAAGTTTAATCCCTCAATAGAAGAAGATTCTTGTCCTTTTGATTGTTGCTTCACTTCCTGGGCTGATACGCTCATGGTGAAGAAACAAACCAACAAAGTGATTATATGTAAATAATTTTTCGACATAATTTTAATTATAGTCAACAAATATACAAAAAAACATTTCAAAATGTATACCAAAATAAATAAAAATGCGTTGCAGGGATTTATTTTATGGAAAAATTAAAGAAACAAATTGAATTTTAGAGTCATTTTTTTTGCGACTTGTTATCAACTCAAAAAAAAACATCCCGAAATTTTTCGGGATGTTTATGAGTTTTAACAACAAATTGTTTTTTACAAATTTGACAATAAATTTATTCCATCAACAACAGCCCATGCGCCTGGAGTTATTGAAGCCCCTGTTGCTGTAGTTGAAGTTACGAAAAATCCTTCAGGGAAAGTAACTGTTATAGTCGCATCTTTATAAGTAAAAAGATTTGTACCGTCATTAATTTTGATGTCTGTTAATTTAATTTTATTTGCCTTTACTTGAGATGTATTTGTTCCTTCATCCTGAATTCTTACAGCTGTTGCGCTAGGATTTGTATATCCAGAAATTAAGATATTTGAATAAAATCCGTTTCCACGACTTTTAAACTGTATAGCATCATATTGTGGGGTATTATCTTCAGTAATTGTACCCGCAGCTCTTTTTAAAGTAATTCCAGAAATAACCGGCCAAAAATCATTGTCTTCGTTTTTAGATTCGATTTCCATACCATAATTTCCAACACCTGTTTGGTACGCATACCAATTCGTATTTTCTTGTCCTCTCCATCCGTCTTGCCAATCAAAAGAGTCATCAGCATTTCCGTAAGAAATTAAGTTTTTTGCACTTACTGTACCTCCATAAAATTCAAAACCGTCATCATTTCCTTTATAAGAAACTAGATTTTCTAATACAGTTCCGGAACCTACCGCATAAAATGAAAATCCATTTAATTCGCTTGAACCGTCAGCAATTTTTTTACCAGCATACTCAACACGAACAAACTTTAGAGAACCGCTATTATCTGTAGCATTTGAACCTCCATAAATATAAGCTTTTCCTTCAGATGAAGTAATTCCGTCTTCAGAATTAGCTGATGTCACTTTTTTAGAACCAACAATAGGAGCATCACCATAAATGATTATACCTCCCCAAGAACCCGCAACCTTTGTTGCATGAGTACAAACAATTGGTTCAGCAGCTGTACCGTTCATTATTATTTTTCCGCCTTTTTCTACTAAAATTGCATCAAAAGAACTTCCTGCCGCCGTATTCGCAGTTATTACTGAACCCGCATCAATTGTTAAAGTAACACCTGATTTTACTTTTAATACGCCTTCTAAAGTATAATTCCCTTTAATTAAAGTTTTACTTGCAGTTACATCGCCTGTTAATTCTCCGCTACCTAATGGAGGAGAAACAACTGGTGTGGTTTCGTCATCACCTGAAGTACAACTAGTAAACACCAAAGTAAATACCGCAAGGCTTAATACAATTTTTTTCATTTTAATAATTTTTAAGTTTATCATTTTGTTAAATATTTGATATAAAATTACTCTAATTGCTTATTGAACTAGTTAAGGAATTGTTATCAAAATATTATGTAATAATTAATTCTATGTAAAATTTATGTTATGTGTTTAAACAAAAAATGAGCTCTCTAGAGCTCATTTTGTGGATGTTATTTATCTTTTAAAAAGTATAACCTAAGTTGATCGAAAAGCCAATCCCTCTTTTAAAATCTCTCACTGTTAAGTCGGTTTCGTTTATTACTTGTTTGCTATTGTTTCCAAGTATTCTTTTGAATGACGGATTTAAAATATTGTCTACTGCAAATTTTAAATTAATATTTTTTGATAAATTACTAATCCAAATAAAATCAAGTTTACTAAAAGGTTTTTCATAAACATGATCTAATCCTGCTGTTCCTACCGAAAATATTCTTTCTCCGGCAACACCATAAACTAAAGAAATTGAATTCTTCATGTCTTGATTGAATTCAAAATCATATTTTAAATCTGAATTTATAAGCCAATTTGAAGCACCTTGCAATGCTCTTGACGAATTGTTTTCTAGAGGATTTTTTACTAAATCAACATTAACTTTAGTATTCATTACTGAGGTATTAAATCCCCAAGATATTTTTTTTAAGTATGGTGATATTCTTTTTAGGTCTAACAAAAATTCTAATTCTGCTCCGTACAAAAGGGCTTCTTTAGAGTTTTGATAAGTAGTAATTTGACCCCCGCTACTTGCAGTAGGTATAAAAATTCTTTCAATTGGATTTGTAATTTGTTTCCCAAAAACACCAAACACAACCATTTCATTCGTTTTTGGAAACAACTCAAATTTTAAATCAAAATTAGTATTATTACTATTATCTAAATTTGGATTTCCAATTTCTACCGTTCCATCAGGATTGATGTATTGTATAGGCATTATTTCAATTGATACGGGTCTTGTTAGCGTTCTTGAAGCAGCAAAACGAATATTGCTTTTTTCATTTAAAACGTATTTAGCATTTAACGAAGGCAATAATTCTGTTTTATTTTTTTCGATTTTTCTAAATTTAGCATTTGCCGCATCAGTAGTAAATCTATATTTTATTTCTCTCAAGGTTTGTTCGGTTCTTAATCCACCGTTTATTTCAAGTTTAGAGCCAATGGCAAAAAACACATTAGCGTAGGCTGCATTATTGTTGTTATAAAGTTTGGTTTTATAATCCGCTGTCGATTCTTCGGTAAAATTTATTAATCCAGAATTTACATTTGTATTAATAAGTGTGCTAGGGGAATTAATATCTATTGTAAATAAACCTAATGGGATGAATGGTCTTCCGAAAACAAATCGATAAGATGAAACTTCTTCATTGCTTAGCATATTATAACCAAAAGATAATTTATTTGATTTCCCGTTTTCTTTTACATTAAACTTTAAATTATACTCCAACATTCCTGAAAAAAAGCGATCTCCTGATATGTCTAAAAATTGACGAATTAAATTGTTACCTCCAAAAGTAAAATTGGTTTCTGTATTATTTACTCTTTCACCTCTTAAAAACTTTCTATCCGGTTGACCAAAAGTTGTTTTAGCAAATGAAAAACCACCTTTTATTGCATTATTACCGTCTTCAGTTAAGTTGTAGTTTGCTAAAATCTGATTGTTCCAATATTTAGATTCTTCAAATTTATTTTCACGTATAAAAAGGTTTTCTAAAGCGGATGAATTATTAATATCTCCTAATTGATCTTGTATTACACTTGAGGTAGATCGTAAGAAAAAGGAATTTAAAGCTAACCCAAATCTTTTTGATTTATATTTAACTCCTGCTAAACCTGAAAATGTGGTGTTATAGCTGTATTTAGAAGTAAAGAGATTATTATCATAGTCTCCTTGGTTTAATAAAAATGTGCGGTCTACTCCTTTTTGAATTTGATACTTATTATCTCCGTTTATAGAAAATATGTAAGTTATATTCTTTTCATCTTTTAAATTGAACTTTTCAGTGTGTAAAAACCCAATGCTGTTGTTTATAGGACTACTTGTATTTACAACATCCCATGAATTTTGACCACTTGTTTCATTATGTTGCCCAGCTGTTAATATTTTACTTGTCGGATATGAACCAAATGCCGATGGTAAAGCTCTATCTTTTCCTAACAAACCAAAAAATCCTTGAGTGGAGTTTGCATCTTTAGACATTAAAAAATCGACGCCATTGTTATTAGTTGTATATCCAAAACCTGTTGAAATTTTTGTAACACTAGTTCGTGGTTGACTCGTTTCTATATTAATAGTAGCACCTGCAAAATCGCCAGGAATATTAGGATTAAACGTTTTATATACATTTAAAACACCTACAATATCAGTTGGAAATAAATCTAAAGGAACTATTTTTTTAAAAGGGCTACTAGAAGGAGCTTGTAAATCGTTAATCAACAAATTATTATATCTTTCTTCTAAACCTCGAACAAATAAACCCCTAGATTCAACTTTTGAAATTCCTGTTATTTTTGTCAAACCTTCCTCAACGTCACTAACTCCTTTCCTTGCCATTTCCTGTGCACCAATGCTTTGTTTGATTACAACCGCATTTTTTTGATCTAGCAAGATAGCAGTTTCTTTTTCCCTGTTTGATACCGCTTTTATCACCACTTCTTTTAGGTTGTAATTTTGGGGAACCAAAGATTCATTGATGATGGTTGTCTGCCCCTCAGTAACGGTAACGATAACTTCAGTAGACTCATACCCTGCATGACTAAATTCAACTACATAAACCCCTGACGGAACAACTATCGAAAACTTTCCTTCTGCATTTGTATTGGTAATTATACCGGCTTCTTTTATAATCACTTTTGCTGATGACAATACTTTTTGGTTTAAATTTTTGTCCGTCAATATTCCAGTGATTGTCCCCTCATTTTTAGAAAAACAAAGTGTGGAAATTAATAGTGCAATACACAATAGTTTAAATTTCATTTTTAATGGTGTTATTTGTTGTTGCAAAGAAAAGCCTCTTTTGTAAATTAAAAGTTAACTTAACATTACCCTTTGCACCTGTTATATTACCAAATTGTTAACATTTTTAAATTACCGCTTTATAATTTTTAGCACTCTGTTTTATTTCTATATTTACAAACAATTTAAATCATTTCACAATTGAAAATGATATGAATTTAAGTCATAAATAGTATGCGCAAAAGAATAACAAAGATTTTACTGGTTGATGATGACCCCGATATTATAGAAATTGTAAGCTACAATCTCGTTCAGGAAGGGTTTGAAATTTTTACGGCATCTAATGGAAAGGAAGCCATATTGAAAGCCATAAAAGAAGTTCCGGATTTAATCATCATGGATGTTATGATGCCAGAGATGGATGGAATGGAGGCTTGTGAAAACATTAGAAGAATTCCGGCGTTAAATCACGTAATCATTACTTTTTTGACAGCCAGAAACGAAGATTATTCTCAAGTAGCAGGTTTTGATGCTGGTGCCGATGATTATATTACAAAGCCCATTAAGCCAAAACTATTGGTCAGTAAGGTAAAAGCGCTCTTGCGCCGAATAAAAGACCAAGATAAAAATAGCGAAACAATAAACATTCACGGAATAGAGATTAATCGTGAAGAATATAAAATAATAAAAGACAATGTGGTAATAGCCTTGCCACGAAAGGAATTTGAATTATTTTATTTGTTGGCATCCAAACCTGGCAAAGTTTTTAAAAGAGAAGAAATTCTGGAAAAAGTTTGGGGAAGTGATGTCGTCGTTGGCGGCAGAACTATCGATGTGCACATTCGAAAATTAAGGGAAAAAATAGGAGATCGTTTGTTTAAAACTATTAAAGGGATTGGGTATAAATTTGAAGTGTAATTTTTTGTAAATTCGCACTCATAACCCAGTTCTTGAAAAATGAAAATCAGTTTCCAAAAAACCTATAAGTTTGCCGTAATTTCAGCATTGTATATCAGTCTTGTCGCTGCTCTATTTGTACTACTATTAGCCGCAATTTTTTTTAAGTTTTCCAGTTCAATAATAATATCGTTTGGATTAATATTTTTTTTTATCATCTACGCTTTTTCTTTCCTTGTTATACAATATAGGGTAGAGCATTTCATATACAGAAGGATAAAAAAAATATACGATGATGTCTCCTTACTAGAATCCACATCTTTCATTAACCATCCCATAACGACTGATATGGAAACCTTGACTCGAGAGGTTAAGAAGTTTGCTACTAACAAAAAATTGGAGATTGAAATGCTGCAAGTGCGGGAGGAATACCGAAGAGAGTTCCTAGGAAACGTTTCCCATGAATTAAAAACCCCTTTATTTACCGTCCAAGGTTATATCTCAACTCTGCTAGAAGGTGGTCTAAAAGACAAGTCGATTCGAAAAAAATACTTGCGCCGTGCCGAAAAAGGCGTAGAACGATTAATTTATATTGTTGAAGATCTCGATATGATTACCAAACTAGAGGTGGGGGACTTGAACCTAGAATTTTCCGAGTTTGATATCGTCGAATTAATTCAGAATGTGTTTGATTTACTAGAATTGAAAGCGGATAAAAAGAAAATTACCCTAGCCCTTGACAAGTATTATATTCATCCTATTCTTGTCTATGGGGATAAAGATAAAATCCAACAAGTCCTTGAAAACTTAATTGTAAATTCCATTAAATATGGAAAAAAAGAAGGTGCCACAGAAGTCGCAATTGCCAACCTAACCCAGGAAAAGGTTTTGGTTCGGGTCACGGATAACGGCGAGGGTATAGAAAAACAAAATATTTCGAGGCTTTTTGAACGTTTTTATCGCGTGGACAAGAGTGGTTCGCGCTCCGAGGGCGGTTCGGGCTTAGGACTCGCTATCGTAAAACATATTATTGAAGCCCACAACGAAAAGATTTATGTCGATAGTGAATTTGGCGAGGGTTCAGAATTTTCATTTACTTTGGAAAAAGCCTCAAACCCTCTTGCTGTATAATAATGTTAATATTGAT
>JBIILD010000073.1:0-8992 GCA_044232845.1 Flavobacterium sp. | reverse complement strand
AACATTCCAAGCTCCAATATTTTGGTTAAAGATAATAGCTTGACTAAACATACCATTCATATTGTACACATTGCTAACATCCCAAGAACCAATATTTTGGTTAAAGGAAGTAGCTTGACTAAACATACCACCCATATCAAGCACATTACTAACATTCCAAGCCCCAATAGGTTGGTTATAGGAAGTAGCGCCTGAAAACATAACATTCATACTGTTCACATTGCTAACATTCCAAGAGTCAATAGGCTGGTTAAAGATAATAGCTTGACTAAAAATACCATTCATATTGTACACATTGCTAACATTCCAAGAGTCAATAGGCTGGTTAAAGGAAGTAGCTTGACTAAACATACCACCCATATCAAGCACATTGCTAACATTCCAGGAACCAATAGGTTGGTTAAAGGAAGTAGCGGTGTAAAACATAAAATTCATATCGGTTACATTACTCACGTCCCAAGACCCAATTGGTTGGTTGAAAGTTACTGCTTGATAAAACAAATTAGTCGTATTAGTTACAAGAGTCGTTACAATATTATCAAATGGAATTGGTGTTGTACTGCTCGGAGGTGTAAAATAACTTATGCCAGAAGGAATATTATTAGCATAATTAGTAATATTACTAGTAGTTGAATTATTTACAATAGCAAACCATTCCATTCCTGTTCCTCTTGGGTTTGCTTGAATAAAGTATGGACTAGGAACTGTTGTGCCCGTCCATTTAATGGTAATTAAGTTTGTATCTAATACAACTTGTGCATTGATAGTTTGAACGGCTAAAAATACCGAAATAATTAGGAGTGTAATTTTTTTCATAATTAATTTATTTAATTGGTAAATATATTAAAAAAATTGACTCTATCTATATCCTTGATTTTAAGATTATTGAATAATCAATCATTGAGGCAAAACTGCAACTTTCTCCAATAGGGGGAGCAAATGAAAACCCGATACGAAAGTGTCGGGTTTTTTTGTTTTGTCCCATCGAGCGCGTCATCAGGGGTAGAGTCAAAGGAGAGTTGAAAACTGGTTTTCGACTGCGCTCGAACTGACAGTAAGACTAATTTATATGTCTAAATGGTATGTTGTTTTTGTAAAGGGCTATTGTGGCTGGTACGGATTGTCATTTCAAAAGCAGTCTAATAAACATGCTTTAAGATTAATCATACTAATACAATAACTGGAACGATTAGAATCCTCAAAACTTATTCAGGGATTAAAAAAACGAATTACTTCCTTTACAAGTAATTCAGGAATACATTTTGTCAGTGTAAGTAAAATTAAGTCCTCGTAAAACCAAAAACAACTGTTTTTAGTATCCTAATTCATCATTTGTATAGTTTTTGTATAGTTTTTTCAAGTTTAAAAATAGGGTTTTTTTGCCAAGCTGATTATACATTTGCAATTATTAATTAACAAAAAAAAATATTATGAAAAAAATTACCCTTTTAATTACACTAATGATAGTTTCATTAGGATTTAGTCAAGTCCCAAAAATAGACTTTGAAACAAACGGAGCAGCTTCTATCGTAGGTGTTAACTTGAGTGCTGCAACAGTAGGTAGTGGCACTGGAACAAACACAACAATTGTGGCTAATTTATCAAAAGGTGTTGGACAATATGATAACCCATTTGAAATTATTTTAAAAAATCAAATTAGTTTTGCTACAACTGGAGTAAAAACTATCACTTTTGATTTTTACCAAGCTACTGCTGTCGCTCGTCCAATCCTTGTTAAAGTTGAAGCAGGAACGGGTGATACATTTGCAGTAAACGGATATGAAGTTTTAGTTAATACAGCTGCAACAGCTGGTTGGCAGACTTTATCTTTTAACTTTGCTGCAGCCAGAGAAAGTTACCCAAATACAGGTACTGATAAAAATATAGTTGGTTCGTATAAAAAAATGTATATTTTTATCGATTTTGGTCTCGCTCCAGCTAGTACAACGGCTATCGACAACATAACTGGTGGATCTCAAGGATCTCCAATAGTAGTTGTAGCAGATCCAGCACCTACTACTGCTGCACCAACACCTCTTACTAGGAATGCAGTCGATGTAATTTCGCTTTTTAGTAATGCATACACTAATAAGATAATTGAAAACTGGTCTGCAAGTTATGATAGTGCTAACATATCAGACGTTCTAATTGCGGGTAATGACACCAAGAAAATTACGTTTACTAATTTCTTGGGTGTACAATTTACAACTCCTGCAAACAGAATTGATATTACACCGATGGAAAATTTACACATCGATCTTTGGACTGCTACACCTACTTTAGATAAGGTTTTTAATTTAAAACTTTCTAATTGGGCTGGAGGCACTGGAGAAGCGAACGCGATAGAATTGAATGTTAACAATGGAAGTGTTCCTCCATTACCCGATAAGAATGAGGGGGCTTGGATCTCTTTAGACATTCCTATTGATAAACTTACTGCTTCTAGAAATGATATAGCAGAGTTTTTAATTACCTCTGGAGGGGCTGGCTCTTTAGGGACAGTTTATGTGGATAATATTTATTTTTGGAGAAAGCCTCTTATAGCTGGTACACCAACAATTTCTTTTACAATTCCTGCAAAAGTTGTAGGCGAGGCACCATTTTCTTTAACAGCACCTATAATTACTAGTGACAGTCCGGGTTCTTTTACCTACTCTAGTAGCAATACTGCCGTAGCGACTGTATCAGGAAACACTGTTACAATAGTAGGGGTAGGTTCAACAACCATTACAGCAAATCAAGCTGCTGGTGGATCATTTAATTCAGGTTCTAAAACTGCTACTTTGGATGTAAATCCAACCGCAGCTCCAGTACCACAAGTAAGTTCAGCATCAGTTATTGGATTGTATGGAGAGACTTATACTGTAGATGGTTACCTAGAAGGTTTTGGTGGGGTTACTGCTGCTGACCTTGATCCTACTGCTGGAGTAGACAATGCGCTTAAAATTAATTTTGCTAACGCGGGATACGGTCAAGGTTTTGCTACAAAAAATGTTTCTGCCATGCAATACGTTCATTTCGATTACTACACCACAGATGCTAGTGCTTTTAGACTTCATCTGTTGTCTGGAACTGCACCCTATTTTGAAGCCATTCTTACCGTTCCGGGAATAATTCAACAAAACAAATGGGTAGGTGTAAACATCCCCATATCTAATTTTACTGCTGCTGGTTTTAAGCCGGCTGAATTTCAACAGTTTTTATTTAATACGGCAGCACCAACTGCGGGAACCGTTTATATTGACAACCTTTATTTTTCTTTAACTGACCCTGCTCTTGGAACAGAAAAATTTGAAACTTCAAATGTAAAAATGTATCCAAATCCTGTAAAAAACACCTTGACAATAGAGGCTAATAGTACGATCGATAAAATAGCTGTTTACAGTATTTTGGGACAAGAAGTGATGTCAAAATCTCCAAATAGCAATGCTACCACTTTACAAACAAGTAGCCTTCAAAAAGGGACTTATATTGTTAAGTCAACAATTGATGGAAAAACAGCCACTTCAAAATTCATAAAAGAATAAATTTATTTTATTATTTAACAATGCAAAAAGCATCCGCCGCGGCGGATGCTTTTTTGTTTATAAGACTGTTTGCCAATTCATTTTAGTTGATACAAACAATGATTGTAATAATCAATAATCGCTTTGCCTTTTCTTGAGCATTACTTATAAGTTTTTTGTCTTCCGATTTTACCCCTTTCTTTTTCGATTTGAAGCTACCAGTAACTTCATATTGTTTGCACCAATTTGAAACTGTGTTTTTATTTACACCAAACAAAAATTGCTATTTCACCTTTCTTAACATCTTGCCCAATAAAATTAATCGCTTTTCTTCTGCATGAACTTTGTATCGGATCTTCTATTGTTCTAAAATCTTCTTTTTCCATAGAACAAATACACAAATTTTCATGAATATATTGTCATCAGGGTAATAATAACTAGGCGATTTTTTATAATTTAATGCGTTTGCCCTGTCATGGGGATGAAAGTGGATTAAATTATGTTATATTTGCACATTTGAATTATTTAATTACATAAATTTTATCAAGTCAAATATAAAAAAATGTTAGTAAACTGTTGAGCAAACGCTCTGCCCAACGTTTATTATACCGCTTTTAATAGGGTAATTAATGATATACTATATATTTTTACAAAACACCGTAAAGTATTAAGTGGGATCACAATAAAAATTCAGGATTATCGATTTTGTATTTTTTTATGGTATTAGGCGAAAATGCACTTTGGGGGTAGAAATTAGCTGTATGTCGATATTTATTTATTTTTAATAAATAAATTAGTTAACTTTATGTTTTGTGTATAAATATGAAAATTTCACATTGTATTATTTAATAAAAGGATGAAAACTAGTGTCAATACTTTTTTTATAGTAATTGCTTTTTTGTTGGGGACTGTAGACACCGTGGCTAAAAATAATCCGCCAGTGCCCAATCCTAATGGCAAAACGGCGGATACAGCTCCACCAGGATTTCCCATCGATGAAGACCTTTTGTTTTTATTGATATTTGCTGTATTATTAGGGATGTATATTATTTACAATAGTAAATTGAATACTAAATCACCTATTTAAACAGCAATTTTTCAACTTTTTATTTGTTGGCATACAATTTAGAAACGTATTTCCCAATCACATCAAATTCAAGATTTACTTTGGTGTTCACCTCGAAAGTTTTAAAATTAGTGTGTTCAAAAGTATATGGAATAATAGCGACACTAAACTCATTTTTTCTTGAATCAACCACCGTCAAACTGACCCCATTTACAGTAATTGAGCCTTTTTCTATGGTGATGTTCCCGAGCGATTCGTCATATTCAAAAGTGTAATGCCAGCTCCCATTGGTTTCCTTCATGGCAACACAAATGCCAACTTGATCCACATGTCCCTGAACAATATGGCCGTCTAGTCGATCGCCCAATTTCATGGCTCTTTCAAGATTAATAGGATCGCCTTTTTGCCAATGCGAAATAGTGGTTTTTTTTATGGTTTCGCCTATTGCGGTTACGGTATAAAAGCTCTTGTTTATCGAAACAACGGTCAGGCAAATCCCATTATGCGCCACGCTTTGGTCTATTTGAAGTTCCTCAGTAATAGAGGAGGCTAGGGTAATGTGAAGATTGTCTTTGTCTTTTTCGATTTCTTGAATAACACCTAGGGTTTCTATGATTCCTGTAAACATTTCTTATTTTATTTTACTAAATTTGCACTTCAAAATTAGCAATAAATAACCTGATGTCATGATAAAAAGAGCAGAAAATATAATCGTTGGCATTTCAATTGGAGATTTAAACGGTATTGGAAGCGAAGTGATTCTAAAAACATTCGAAGATTCTCGAATGTTAGAATTGTGCACACCAGTTATTTTTGCGAACGTAAAAATTCTTTCGTTTGTAAAAAAGAGTTTTGAATCCGCCTCTATGATTCATGGAATAGATAGATTAGACCAAATAGTGTTAGGAAAAATAAATGTTTTGAATGTTTGGCAAGAAGGAGTAGAGATAAATTTTGGAGTAAATGACGAAAAAATCGGAAAATATGCCATAAAATCTTTTGTGGCAGCCACCAAAGCCCTAAATGAAGGACTTGTAGATGTTTTGGTAACCGCTCCAATAAATAAGTACAACATTCAATCGGAAGATTTTAAATTTCCGGGTCATACCGATTATTTAGACCAAGAATTGGAGGGAAATGCATTAATGATGATGGTTCAGGATAATCTTAGAGTGGGTTTGTTAACCGATCATATTCCTTTAAATGAGGTAGCTTCTCATCTTACGGAAGACGTTATACTAAAAAAAATAGAAACGGTAAAACAGTCATTGATACAAGATTTCAGTATCAACAAGCCAAAAATAGCAGTTCTAGGATTGAATCCACACTGTGGAGATGGCGGAATTATTGGTAAAGAAGACGATGCAATATTAAAACCAGCATTAAAAAAAATATCCGAAAAAGGGACATTAGTCTTTGGGCCTTTTGCTGCGGACGGTTTTTTTGGAAGCAACCAATACGAAAAATATGATGCCATTGTGGCAACATATCATGATCAGGGACTAATACCTTTCAAAACACTATCCTTTGGTAATGGTGTAAATTACACTGCGGGACTTAGCAAAATCAGGACATCGCCAGATCACGGCACCGCGTATGATATTGCGGGAAAAGGAATAGCGGATTATAATTCATTTAAGGAGGCGATTTATCTTGCAATTGACATTTTTCATTCGCGAAATCAATATGCAGAAATCAACCAAAAACCCTTAAAAACAAAGGCAAAACAGATATAACTAAAAAAAGCGGAATAAGAGTATTGGATTTATAATAATTTTATATCTTTGCACTCCCGAAGTTTAGGGCAAATTTTTGTTGAAATGAACAAGACAAAAGAATTTTTAATTCCTTTTATAGGATTAAAGCCAGGAAAACATCAGTTTGAATACAATATAAATAATACGTTCTTTGAAATCTTTGATTACCATGAATTTAATAATTCAAATATCAAAGTAAATGTAGTTTTAGAGAAAAAAAACACGATGTTAGAGTTGGCGTTCAAGCATAAAGGAACGGTGAACGTTCCTTGTGACCTGACAAACGAAGAGTTTGATTTGCCAATAAAAGGCAATATGAAATTGATTGTGCGTTTTGGAGACACCTTCAATAATGACAATGAAGAGTTGCTCATTTTGCCACACGGAGAGTTTCAAATAGATATTTCACAATATATATATGAGATGATTGTCCTTTCTGTTCCTCTAAGACGAATTCATCCAGGGATTAAGGACGGAAGTTTAAATACGGAGGCCTTAACCAAACTGAAAGAATTGACAATAAAAGAACTGAAAAAAGAGCATAAAGAAGAACAAAAAGAAGAAAATATTGACCCGCGTTGGGACAAATTAAAAAAACTATTAACGGATAAATAATATAGTAAAATGGCGCATCCTAAGAGAAAAATCTCCAAAACAAGAAGAGATAAAAGAAGAACACATTATAAAGCTACCGTAGCACAAATCGCTACTTGTCCAATCACTGGCGAAGCACATTTATACCACAGAGCCTATTGGCATGAGGGAAAAATGTATTACCGAGGACAAGTTGTTATAGATAAGTCTGCAGCTGTTGCTTAATACGTTTTTGTAAATGATATTTGAACTCTCACAATGTGAGAGTTTTTTTTGTTGTTCATAATTTTAATAAAATAAGAAGTTCTGAAAGGATAGGAATTAGAATTTTTTTGTAATTTTCAAGCCCTTTAGAAATTTTCCAAATCAAGTATTTGGAAAGAAATAACTGAGTACAATGAATACAATTACAGCCGCAATTACAGCTGTTGGAGCTTATGTCCCAGACTATGTTCTTACAAACAAAATTCTCGAAACATTGGTTGATACCAACGATGAATGGATAACCACTCGTACGGGAATAAAAGAGAGAAGAATTCTTAAGGATGATAGTAAAGGAACCTCTTTTTTGGCAATAAATGCCGCCCTAGATTTAATAAAAAAAGCAAATATTGATCCCCTAGAAATCGATTTGTTACTTATGGCAACGGCTACTGCTGATATGCCTGTAGCTTCTACTGGAGCCTATGTTGCAACAGAAATCGGGGCTAAAAATGCGTTTGCTTATGACTTGCAATCCGCTTGTTCCAGTTTTTTGTTTGGAATGTCGACTGCCGCGGCCTATATAGAATCCGGGCGATATAAAAAGGTATTATTGATTGGAGCAGATAAAATGTCTTCCATTGTAGATTATAAAGATAGAACAACCTGCATCATTTTTGGAGATGGAGCGGGAGCCGTTTTATTCGAGCCAAATTATGAAGGATTAGGTTTGCAAGATGAATATTTAAGAACGGATGGGGATGGAAGAGAATTTTTAAAAATGACTGCTGGAGGATCACTTTTCCCGGCCACAGAACAAACGGTTATTGATAATCAACACAATCTAACTCAAGACGGCAAATCGGTTTTCAAATATGCGGTTACTTATATGGCGGATGCTTGCGAGATGATTATGAAGAGGAATAATTTGACCAATGAAGATGTTGCCTGGTTGGTGCCACACCAAGCCAATAAAAGAATAATTGATGCCACGGCCAACAGAATAAATTTAGAAGATTCAAAAGTGTTAATGAACATAGAAAGATACGGAAATACCACTTCTGCAACTTTGCCTTTAGTCCTTAGTGATTTTGAACATTTATTTAAAAAAGGGGATACTATTATATTTGCTGCTTTTGGTGGCGGATTCTCATGGGGATCTATTTACTTAAAATGGGCTTACAACAAACAATAAATTTAAACTAAAAACAAATAATTATGGATTTAAAAGAAATTCAAAACCTAATCAAATTTGTAGCAAATTCAGGTGTTGCGGAAGTTAAATTAGAAATGGATGATGTTAAAATCACCATTAGAACAACGCTAGAGGGAAATGTTTCTGAAGCGACTTATGTTCAAATGCCAGTTCAACCTGCTGTTCAGCAAGCGGCAGTTCCTCAGCAAATCGCGCCAGTAGCTCCAACTCCTGTTGCGCCAGCAGCAGAGAATTCTAATTATATCACCATTAAATCTCCAATTATTGGAACCTTCTATAGAAAACCAACGCCAGACAAACCTATGTTTGTTGAAGTGGGCAGCACAATCGCTAAAGGAGATGTACTTTGCGTAATCGAAGCGATGAAATTGTTTAACGAAATAGAGTCAGAAGTTTCAGGGAAAATTGTCAAAATATTGGTTGACGACATGTCACCGGTAGAATATGACCAACCCTTATTTTTAGTAGATCCATCATAAATTTTAGATTGCAGATTTTAGATTGCAGATTTGAACCTTAATCAATATTTTACTTCAAATCAATTGCATTCTTGAATTCTAACTTCTAACTTCTAACTTTTAACTTTTAAAAGATGTTTAAAAAAATATTGATTGCCAATAGAGGGGAAATCGCGCTTCGTATAATCAGAACA
>JBIILD010000072.1:0-9025 GCA_044232845.1 Flavobacterium sp. | reverse complement strand
ATGATTCTAATAGAAACATGCCTCTTGAAGGGGATTCAAACTTCAATGGTTTGAAAAAAGCGTATGCTGAAGGCGTGGAACTAAGAGGAAAAACTCTTGGTGTTGTAGGAATTGGCCGTATTGGTCAGGCTACTGCAAAAATGGCGTTGGGATTAGGTATGAATGTAATCGCTGCCGATAGTTTCATTCCACAAGTGGATGTAAAAGTTGAATTTTTCGACGGACAATCAATCACAACTACAATCGTTTCGCAATCATTAGAATCATTATTCAAAGAAGCTGACTTCATTACTTTACACGTTCCTGCCCAAGATGGTTATATCATTGATGAAGCTGCATTAGCAATCATGAAAGATGGTGTTGGAATCGTAAACTGCGCTCGTGGCGGAGTTGTTGATGAAATCGCTTTGATTAAAGCATTGGATTCTGGAAAAGTATCATTTGCAGGATTAGATGTTTTTGAAAGCGAACCAAAACCTGAAATAACTATTTTGATGCATCCAAAAATTTCGTTGACACCCCATATTGGTGCTGCAACCGGAGAAGCTCAAGATAGAATTGGAACTGAATTAGCGTCTCAAATAATAAGTTTGTTAGGTTAATATTTCTGAAATATTATATTTAGGCTGTCCAAAAAGACAGCCTTTTTTTGTACCTAAAAAAATAATAATCAATGCTTTTGCAAGATTAATGCCTATTTGCGATACAACTCTAACTTATATGAAATAACTATCGATTATGAATCCAATGCCTACTAAGGCTATGAGGTAAATTACTTGATTTACAATAACATAATTTATTTGCAAAACACCTACAAACAAAAACTGGATGGTTATGTTCCTATGAGATAATATTTTATATTTGTAATCATTTCAAATGAAGATGAATCCATTTAAAAAACGTTGGGGAATAACTTCCAATTATCAACTTACCATTGTATTTATTGTTTTTGCCCTTACCGGCTCGGCTTCGGCTTGGCTGTCAAAACCCTTTTGTTTTTGGTTAGGGATTGTAAAAGAAGATTTAGATTTTTGGTTTACACCCGTTCGATTACTCTTAATTTTTCCTTTATACCAAGTGCTTTTAGTTACGATAGGATTCATTTTTGGGCAATACAAGTTCTTTTGGGCTTTGGAAAAGAAGATGTTAAAACGAATGGGATTTGGGTTTCTATTTAAAGAATAATATTTTGATTTTATGTTTGTCCATCACGTAAATCCTCCCTTTTTACATAAATTTTCAAAGGAAATTTTTTAATGTTCTAGGGCATTTAAAGAGATATTCTTAAAAAAAAATATAGTGTTACACTTTACATGATATTTCTTTAAGAATCGGGGTTAGTGTGACTTTTATCGAAGACTAGGACTTTCAATCTTCAAATTGTGATGAGCTAAAACGAGATTGTAAAGTGATTGATTCCTTGTTTTGAGGGCTTTTGAAATATTATTAAAAAGATTGTCATAAACAAAAAAAATCAACTTTTTTATCTTTTCTCCTTCAGTTTTTTTTCGCTTCGCCTTCAAAGCAAAATCCTAAGGAGAACAAATGTGGTCAACAAAGTCATGAAAATTTACAGATAAGTTTAAAATATTAAAAGCCGAAAATTTAGTCAAATATTGATTTATTACTTACTTTGCATTCAATTAACACTCATTTCAAAATGACTACAATCACCCGTTTATTTGATTTTCCTTATTTCCAATTAGAGCATTACAACATTGCGGATGCTTTAGTAACCAAATGTGATGGGGTCTGGGTAAAAACTTCAACCGAAGAATATATTGCCAAAGCCAATGCTGTTTCAAGAGCATTACTGCGAATGGGAGTTCAAAAAGACGATAAAATTGCCCTAATTTCTACCAACAATAGAACTGAATGGAATATTATGGATATTGGAATTTTACAAACTGGCGCACAAACCGTTCCTATTTACCCTACTATTTCCGAAGAAGAATATGAATACATATTGAATCACTCAGGTGCTAGCTATTGTTTTGTATCCGATGCAGAAGTGTTGCAAAAAATAAATTCAATCAAGCAAAGGGTATCTCATTTTAAAGAAGTATTTTGTTTTAATGAAATTGAAGGTTGTAAAAACTGGAAAGAACTACTCATAATTGGTGAAGACCATAGCAATCAAGAGGAAGTGGAAGACAGAAAAAGCAAAGTTAAAACCGAAGATTTAGCTACCATAATATACACTTCAGGAACCACCGGAATCCCCAAAGGAGTTATGCTCTCGCATCAAAATATTGTATCCAATGTTTATGCCGGCGCATTAAGAATACCCTTAGAACCTGGCAAGAATAGAACCATGAGTTATTTACCCGTTTGTCATATTCTAGAAAGATTTTATTTGTATTTGTGTCAATACTATGGGGTTTCCATTTATTTTGGCGAATCTTTGGACAAAATTGGCGAAAATCTGAAAGAGGTAAAACCTAATTTGATTACGGCTGTTCCTAGAGTTATTGAAAAAGTATTTGACAAAATCTATTCAAAAGGGTTAGCACTCAAAGGCCCAAAAAAGAAACTTTTCTTTTGGGCAGTTAATTTGGGATTTCGATATAATCCCAATGGTGTAAATGGATGGTGGTATGAATTTCAATTAAAAATAGCCCGAAAACTTGTTTTCAGCAAATGGAAAGAAGCCGTAGGTGGCAATTTAGACCTTATTGCTTGTGGAAGTGCGGCCTTACAGCCTCGATTAGCAAAAATTTTCGGTGCTGCTGAAATTCCAATTATGGAAGGCTATGGTTTGACGGAAACCTCCCCTCTAGTTGCCATAAATGATTTGAGGAATAATGGTTATAAAAATGGGACTGTGGGTAAAGTTATCGACAAAGTAGCGGTGAAAATTGCCGAAGACGGAGAAATTTTATGCAAAGGACCTAACGTAATGATGGGATATTACAAGGAAGAAGCGCTGACAAAAGAAGCTATTATAAATGGGTATTTTCACACGGGCGATATTGGTGAAATTGACAACGAAGGGTTTCTGAAAATTACCGATCGCAAAAAAGAAATGTTCAAAACTTCAGGAGGGAAATATATTTCGCCTCAGTTATTAGAAAATATCATGAAACAATCCCGTTTCATTGAACAGATTATGGTCATCGGTGATGGACAGAAAATGCCAGCAGCCTTTATTCAACCCAACTTTGATTTTATAAATGAATGGGGAAGAATTCATAGAATGACTGTTGGCAAAACCAATGAAGAAATAATATCCAATCCAAGAGTCATTGAACGCATTCAAGAAGAAGTAGATGTATTAAATGAAAAATTTGGAAATTGGGAAAAAATAAAACGCTTTGAATTAACGCCTGATGTTTGGTCAATTGCAGATGGCCATCTCACTCCCACAATGAAATTAAAAAGAAAAATAGTGATGGACAAGTATGTTGATTTGTTCCATAAAATTTATAGTTAGAGACCTGAGATTGCTATTGCTTTGATATTATTATTTTGGGGCTCAATTGTAACTTTTTCTATAGAATGTATAATACCGCTTATTATTTTAAATTAGTCTAATAAATATTGAACGAAATCAAATATACTGCTGCATTATACCCGAACGATTGGACTAATCAATAATTAACAGCAAACACATTTCAGAATTTCATGATTTCCTAAAACTAGAATTAATTTTTCAAAATATTGATCTTAGAGTAATATAAAAAACAATAAAATATGAAAAACAAAGTAATTAATTTATTTAATAAACCACAAATAGTAATACCCAACCAGGGTGTGAAATATTCTCAATTGCTAGAAAAATTCTTAGAACCTTTTATTAACGATTTTGATGATATAGAATTTTATGACGAAATTTTTGAATTTGCTATAAATGCTTGGAATTCTGCCAATATGAAATTACTTCTGCCAAAAGAAGAAAACGACGCTTTATTTGATATTTTGGTAAGCAATGATATAAATATAGCTTTATTGAATAGAATGATCGATCATAAAATAAGTCATTTTAAAACTATACGAATTTTATTGTAGATTATGATTTAGAAGAAACAAGTGAGGATCCTATTTTAAAGATAACAACGCAAGAACAAGATGCCTATTTAAAGTCTATGCTTGAAAAATTTGATCAAGAAGATACTCAGTCCAATTTTGAGGAAAACTACATCAATCGTAGTGCTATTATCATAAAACCTCTGCTGCCTTTTATAAACTGGTGTTCTAATTTGTATCCAGAAGATCTAGATGATATAAAAGAACCCAAAACTTATTTAATCAGTGAAGATATTGACGATATTGATTTATGGCTATCAAAGAAATTCGACAAACTCTTTTCATTTGAACTAGAGTCTTGGTGCACCAATAAAAAAGAATGGCCTCAAAAACGGAATTACAAAATGTTTAAGGAATGGTTTCAAATTGACATATCGACAATGATTTATGATTTTGAGAAAAATCCAATTCTTAAAGACTTATAAATTTTATAGCGTATTGAAGCAAAACTGAAATTTTCATACCCCGCTTTTTATTACAATCCTTATAGAAGAATGTTCATAAAAGTTAGTTTTTTTTTAGATACTCGACGGCTCGGATTTAAAAACATTAACGTGTAAACGCTAACGCGGAAATTCTCTCTGTACCCATAATCGCGAGAAAAAAAACCTAAAAATTATACTGATTTTAGATTCAAGTGCTCAGGCTACTTGAGCGGCCCAACCGTAAACAAAACAACATATTCTGTATTTTCCTAATTATACTTACCATACCTACCAAACGTTTTCCTTATATTTACTATTCAAAAAAACTATGGATTTCTCTAAAAAAATGCTTCGTGATGACGCCTTAAAAGACAAAGTAATTGTGGTAACGGGTGGCGGCAGTGGATTGGGTAAAGCCATGACCCGTTATTTTATGGAATTGTGCGCAAAAGTAGCGATCACTTCTCGAGATTTAGAAAAACTACAAAACACAGCTAGGGAACTGGAAACCGAAACGGGGGGAAGCTGTCTAGCAGTGCAATGCGATGTTCGGCATTATGACCAAGTAGAAGCCATGCTGCAAGTGGTTTTAAAAACCTATGGAAAAGTAGCTATTTTGGTGAACAATGCCGCAGGAAATTTTATTTCGCCCACCGAAAGATTATCAGCCAATGCCTTTGACGCCGTAATCGATATTGTTCTAAAAGGCTCCAAGAACTGCACCCTCGTCTTCGGGAAACATTGGATTGACAGCAAACAAGAATCATCTACTAATTTAAATATTGTGACGACTTATGCCTTCACAGGCTCGGCTTATGTGGTACCAAGCGCTGCTGCAAAAGCCGGTGTGTTAGCGATGACCCGAAGTCTAGCCGTGGAATGGGCAAAATACGGCATTCGTTCCAATGCCATTGCGCCAGGACCATTCCCGACAAAAGGGGCTTGGGACCGATTATTACCTGGCGACTTGGCCGAGAAATTCGATATGTCCAAAAAAGTGCCGTTGAAACGTGTGGAAAACCATCAAGAATTAGCCAATTTAGCCGCTGATTTGGTTTCTGATTTTCAGGTTACATCAACGGAGAGGTAATCGTTATGACGGTGGCGAGTGGCTCAAAGGAGCTGGGGAATTGAATATCCTTGAGGCTATTCCGTAAGAACTTTAGGAACAATTGGAACTCATGATAAAGGCGAAGAAGAATAGATAGCAGATTTAAGATGGCAGTTAGCGGATTTCAGACTGCAGAAAAACTGAATAAATTCAGATGTATAATTTAAAAACGGAGAACTCATTGGGTTCTCTTTTTTTTAGCCCTGATGGAAGTGGAAATCCTTTTATGAGGTTTTTACCGAATAAAAAATTGTAACGTACAGCGGGAAAAAGCTCCAGAAAAAAAATAAAATCGAAAAAATGCTTTTTGAAAACCAACTGCTAACCAATCCTTAACAAATGTTAACAAAATAGATTTTCAGAAACGATAATTAATTGTATTTTTACCATTCAAAATTCAGAAAAATAAATGGGCAAAATCATTGCGATTGCTAATCAAAAAGGAGGAGTTGGAAAGACGACAACGTCAATAAATCTTGCTGCTTCATTGGGTGTTTTAGAAAAAAAAGTGTTGCTTATAGATGCTGATCCTCAAGCGAATGCCACTTCAGGATTGGGTATCGATGTTGAAACCAGCGAAATAGGAACCTACCAAATTCTGGAACACAGCAACACACCAAAGGAGGCCATAGTGAAAAGTTCGGCCCCAAATGTAGACGTGATTCCCTCCCATATTGACCTTGTTGCCATCGAAATCGAATTGGTCGACAAGGAAAACAGGGAATATATGCTTAAACAGGCATTGGAAAGTATCAAAGATGAGTACGACTACATTATCATAGATTGTGCCCCATCGCTTGGCTTGCTTACCTTGAATGCCTTAACCGCTGCCGATTCTGTAATCATTCCTATTCAATGCGAATATTTTGCACTGGAAGGATTGGGAAAATTATTGAACACTATAAAAAGTATCCAAAAAATTCACAATCCTGAATTGGATATTGAAGGATTATTATTAACCATGTTTGACTCGCGATTACGTCTCTCCAATCAAGTGGTTGAGGAAGTTCAAAAACATTTCAACGACATGGTTTTTGAAACCATTATTCAAAGAAATGTGAAGTTGAGCGAAGCTCCCAGTTTTGGCGAAAGCATTATAAACTATGATGCCACGAGTAAAGGAGCAAACAATTACCTGCAATTAGCCCAAGAAGTTATAACAAAAAACAGCAACTAGTTTTATGGCAAAAGCACTAAAAAAACAAGTCCTAGGAAGAGGATTATCGGCCCTACTGAAAGATCCGGAAAACGACATAAAATCTGTAAGCGACAAAAATGCTGATAAAGTGGTTGGGAATATTATTGAGCTTGAAATTGAAGCCATCGAAATCAATCCGTTTCAGCCCAGGAGTAATTTCAACGAAGATTCTTTGCAAGAATTGGCTTCTTCCATCAAGGAATTAGGCGTTATCCAGCCTATAACTGTAAGAAAATTAGCTTTCAACAAATACCAATTGATATCTGGCGAACGACGCCTTCGCGCTTCCACATTGGTGGGATTGAAGACCATTCCCGCTTATATTCGAATTGCAAACGACAATGAATCGTTAGTTATGGCATTGGTTGAAAATATTCAGCGCCACGATTTAGATCCCATCGAAATTGCGCTCTCATATCAAAGGTTGATTGATGAAATCCAACTGACACAGGAGCAAATGAGCGAACGTGTAGGAAAAAAACGCTCCACAATTGCCAATTATTTAAGACTTTTAAAATTAGATCCGATAATCCAAACGGGAATTCGGGATAGCTTCATCAGCATGGGGCATGGTCGAGCGATAATCAACATCGAAAATCAAGACATTCAAACCGATATATATCAAAAAATAGTAAGTCAGAATCTTTCCGTTCGGGAAACTGAGGCCTTGGTAAAAAACTATCAGGAAAGCTTGAAACCCAAACCAGCGAGGATAGCAAAATCGGAGTCGTTTCAGATTCCAGACACCAAAAAAAACACCTTCAACACTTTTTTTGGCGCCAAAGTCGACATCAAAGTAATCGGAAACGGCAAGGGAAAAATCTCCATACCCTTCCACTCCGAAGAAGACTTCAACCGAATTATTAAATTAATAAAAGGCTAGTGCACAAAATAATTTTCATAGGATTGCTCTTTTTTATTTTGGGAAACATCCGTGTTTTTTCGCAAGAGAAAACAGTAGAGGATTTGGTTGCAAAAGACACCGTGAAATCAAAAGATATAGACCCTTTAACACCAGCAAAAGCAGCCTTTTATTCGGCAGTTTTACCCGGATTGGGACAAGCCTACAATAAAAAATATTGGAAAATACCGCTGGTTTATGGTGCCATTGGAGCAAGTATTTATTTTTTTTCCGACAGCAGTAAAAAACATAATCAATATAGGGATGCCTATAAACGTAGATTGGAAGGATTTGATGATGATAAGTTCTCTTATTTAGACAATAGCAGACTGATTGCAGGGCAAAAATTCTATCAACGAAATAGGGATTTATCAGCCCTTTTTATCTTCGGCTTTTACGTGTTAAACATTATCGATGCCAATGTTGATGCCGCCTTAATACAATTTAACGTAAATGAAAATTTATCTGTAAAACCCAATATTTACCCCAATGATGTTACATCAAAGACTAATGTGGGGCTCACATTCAATTATACTTTTTAAGCCCAAACTTTCTAAAGTGAAGGCTTTAACCTAATTAATAAACAAGCATACAACAAATGAAAATAGCGCTTTTAGGATACGGAAAAATGGGGCAAACCATTGAGAGGATTGCACTGGAAAGAGGACACGAAATCGTTTTGAAAAAAGACGAATTCAATACTTATGAAGGACTCTCTAATGCCGATGTCGCCATCGATTTTAGTATTCCAACGGTTGCCGTCAGCAATATTTCCAGTTGTTTTCATGCCAATGTGCCCGTAATCTCTGGAACAACGGGATGGTTAGCGCACTATGATGAAATGGTTGCACTTTGCGAAGCAAAAAAAGGGGCTTTTATATCCAGTTCCAATTTTAGCCTAGGGGTGAATCTTTTCTTCGAACTCAATGAATATTTGGCAAAAATGATGTCGAAATTTGACTCCTACCGTGTCGAAATGGAAGAAATTCACCATACTCAAAAACTGGACGCTCCAAGCGGTACCGCAATTTCTTTGGCAAAAGGAGTCATTGAAAACAGTGCTTATACGAATTGGACATTAGAAAAAGCGGAAGAAAATCAAATTCACATCGAAGCCAAAAGAATCGAAAATATTCCTGGAACACATACGGTAACGTATGATTCGGTAGTGGATGCTATCGAGATAAAACACACGGCTCACAATCGGGATGGTTTTGCCCTTGGTGCTGTAATTGCTGCCGAATGGATTGTGGGAAAAAAGGGGGTTTTTACCATGAAAGACGTGTTAGAATTAATTTAAGATTGCAGATTTGCGATTTTAGATTTAAAAACTTAAAACAATAAATAATTAAACATATAATTCA
>JBIILD010000006.1:0-28770 GCA_044232845.1 Flavobacterium sp. | reverse complement strand
CTTTATCCAAAAAACAGCAACAAACGAAAATAGGTGCGATTTAAATGAAAATCACACCTATGAACAATGTCTTTTATGAAAATTAAAAATAAACATATCTCTGAGTTTATCAGCAGACCCTATTTAAGTATTGAATATGTTTGTAATCAAGTAAGTGAAGGAGCTAAAAAAGTCAATAAACAAACCAAAATAGCCTTTGAAACTGACTTATTTTCTCAATAAATAAAATTTTAACCAATAAAAACAGTAGCTAACAAAGAAAATTTAGATTTTTCCTAAAACTTTCGGATAGCTGTGAATTAATTTTAATAAATCAACAATTAAAAAGGAGTAAAACGAATAATTTAGAGTATAACAACTTCAAATGAAGTGGCTAAAGGCTTAAGTTTTTCCATTAATTTTTGAATAAACAAGTCTCCATATTCCAAATAGAATTCCGAAAAATTCACTTGACGTTCTTGTAAACCTTGGTTAGGAAACAATTCGTTTTGCAAATCGGTGATTCGCTCGAGCGCTTCGAAATGTTTTCTTTTTTGGGCTTTCAACAGGCGTTTCTCCAAATTTTCCAAACCTTTTATTTGTTTTGCTTCTTGCGCTTTTACAGCTCCCCAAAAGGAGCCATCTGTTTTTTTTGCCAATTCCAAAAGAGCTTCGAATTGTTTTCGAAGGTGTTCCTTTTGTGGGCCAAAGTCAATTGGAAATTCTGATAATACTGTTGTTTTGGCATTTACTAAATCCTTTTGTTTGGAGAATAAATCACTCCAACTTAATCCTAATTTGTCTGCTTTCTTGGCTTGTTTTTCGGTTGCTAGTAGTACTGAATTTCTGAGTAAAAGTATAGGAAAAGGAACATTTACGGCATCAAAAAAAGATTTCAGTTCCAGCCAATAGGCGATTTCTCCGCCTCCACCAATATAACATAGATTAGGCAAAATCACTTCTTGGTACAGCGGACGCAAAATGACATTAGGACTGAATTTTTCGGGGTTTTTTTCGAGCAAGCAAAGGATTTCACTTTCCGAAAACTCCATTTGGGTGTTGTTTACTTTGTACTTTCCGTTTTCGAGAATGATGCGTTCTCGCAAATTGTCCTCCAAGTAAAATAAATTGATTTCCCTTGGATTGACCTGAATCGTATAGTCATTTAGTTTTTTTGCAGTTTCAAGAACCTTTTTATAAGAGGTTTGCTGCACCAATTCTTCCTTCATATAAGGAATAAAAAGTCGTTTTAAATCGGCATTATCGGCGTCGAGTATCACCAAACCGTATTTTCCAAAAAGGGTATTTGCCAGATGACGCGAGGCTTCGGCCAAATTAGAATGATTGAGATAAGCTTCCTGAAATATTTTTTTGACAGCATTGGCATTGGCGTTAGAGCCCAATTCACTGGCGTAAACCTCAAAAAAATCTTCCAAACCTTCGGTAGATGTGCGCCCCACGGATCCTGAATTTTCCTTGTTCCAATGAAACTTTCGACCTTTAAAATTGAAATAATTAATTTCTTCAAAATCATGGTCTTCCGTTGCCATCCAATAGATGGGGACGAAATTATAGTTTGGATATTTCGTCGAGAGTTCCTTAGATAAATTAATGGCAGATATAATTTTGTATAAAAAATACAGGGGGCCAGTAAATAAATTCAGTTGATGACCTGTTGTAATGGTGTAAGTGTCTGAATTTAATAATAATTCAATATTTTGTTGGGTTGAAGTAGATATGGAAATTTTAGCATATTGTTGTTTCAATACCGAAACTAAAATTTCTCTATTTTCATAGGCATAACTAGTTTTTTTTTCCTGAACTTGCGCCTCAAAATTTTCAAGACTTGGAAAGCGATTGTAGAGGGACTTTATATTAGATTTTTGGTCTAAATAATCATTCATCAAAGGCGAGAAATAACCGGATTTTTGATAGCTAATAGCGTCCGTTGGCATAGTGGAAATAATTTGGAGTAAAAATACCAAAAATTATTGGAACTAAATATTTGCTGCTTTCAAAAAATAACCTCATTTTTACCCAAATTATTATAACATTCAAATGAAAGAAAATCCAAGTCCGAATAAAGTAAATTCTTTAAAACACGTTCTTTTTGGCAGTTTAATTGGCACCACTATAGAGTTTTTCGATTTTTATATTTTTGCCAATGCCGCCGTATTGGTTTTTCCACAACTTTTTTTTCCAGGATCTGATTCCACTATTTCCACGATAGAATCTTTGGCAACTTTTTCTATTGCATTTTTTGCTCGCCCTATAGGTTCTGCGGTTTTTGGTCATTATGGCGATAAAATTGGAAGAAAAGCGACATTAGTGGCTGCCTTATTGACGATGGGGGTTTCGACCGTTGCTATTGGATTTCTTCCCACTTATGCCAGTATAGGGATTGTTGCGCCTTTATTGTTAATGGTTTGTAGGTTTGGTCAAGGATTAGGACTTGGTGGCGAATGGGGAGGAGCCGTTTTGTTGGCCATCGAAAACGCACCTCCCGGAAGAAGAGCTTGGTACGGTATGTTCCCTCAATTGGGAGCACCTATTGGCTTGTTGCTTTCTGGAGGAACATTCCTTTTGTTAAGTGATAACATGACTAACGAGCAATTTTTTGATTACGGTTGGAGAATTCCTTTTATAGCCAGTGCTGTATTAGTTGTGGTTGGATTTTACATTCGTTTGAAAATTACCGAAACACCTGCTTTTCTATCTTCTTTGGAAACGAATCAAAAAGTGCAAATTCCCTTGCTAACCTTGTTAAAGTCTTACCGCCGAGAACTTGTTTTTGGTACTCTAGCCGCTGTAACTACCTTTTTGACTTTCTATTTATTGACTGTTTTTTCTTTGAGTTGGGTCGGCACCGACTTAGGTTATGCCCGACGTGACCTTCTTATTATGCAACTTTTTTCCGTTTTTTTCTTTGGAATATCCATCCCTATTTCAGCACTTTTAGCCGATAGATTTGGTCGAAGATTAGTGCTAATTGTTTTTTCGGTTGCTATTGCCTTGTTTGGATTTACCTTTTCTTTACTTTTGGGTTCTGGAAACGCAACATTAATCACACTATTTTTGTGTTTAGGAATGACTCTAATGGGATTAACTTACGGGCCTTTAGGAACCTATCTTTCAGAATTATTTCCTACCCATTTGCGCTATTCAGGCGCTTCGATTACATTCAATTCAGCAGGGATAATTGGAGCGGCTTTTGCCCCCATAATTGCCATTTGGTTAGCTAAAAATTATGGAATTGGATTTGTTGGCTATTATTTGTCGGTTGCTGCTTTGATTTCATTCGTGGCTTTTTTGACAATACGAAAAAAGGAGGAGGTGTTTTAAATCATCCGATTTTTTTTACACCTTACTATCTTGAAAATTATTAGCAATTGCATATCTAATCATATTGGTAAAAGAGGCATTGTCGAGTTTTGGAATTTCGAGAATTGAATTTAATAAAGTGGTATCATACTCGTTAGCATCTGAAATAAAATAGGGTTTTAAATGTTTTCCAATGCTTTCATAGTACATTTTTTCGATTGAATTTACATAGTCAAAATTCAATTCGCTTTCTAAAAAAGAAAAGTTTAGGTACCCTACTTCTTTCATAATCAACTCTAAACCTTCTTTCATATTGAAACTCTTAAAGTTTACAATGTTTAGTTGCTCGATATCGTTTCTTTCAAACGTTTGTGCAACAACTTTGGCAACATAATCAACCGGAATTATGTTTAAGCATGTTTTGTGATTAATGATAAACCGCACCTGTTCTTGTTTGCTTTTTCGTTTAGCTGCAAAATGAAAAAATTTTGCCAAAAGATAAAAAACCATATATTTTGAAATGAAAAATTTATTTTCATCACCAAGCATTTTGCCACCAATTACGCTTGGTCGCAGAATTTGGAACGGCAAGCCTATTGCTTTGCATTCAGTAGCAATGTAGTTTTCAGAGTGAAACTTAGCATATTCATATTCGTTGCGGTGTTCAGGGATGAAATCTAAATTATGAAAATTATTATCAATCAGTCCCTTTCGAGCTCCCGATGAAAAGGCAGTCCCTATATAAATGAATTTTTTAATATATGGGTGTAATAATGAAAATAAGGTTTTTGTTAGTTGTACATTTTCATTAAAAATCTTTTCTTTTAATTCAATATCAGTAGAGAGATTTACATACCCTGCTGAGTGAATGACAAAAGCTCCCTTACATTTTTCGATGAATTTGCCTTCATCTATTAATGATTCTTCACTAATAATTTCGATATAATTGTTCAGGTCATTAAGGCCAATATTACGGATAATTTTTGGTGTATAATAGCTCGATAATAATTCGTTGATGCGATTCTTGGCAGAAATCTTACCATTATCTCGGGCAATAATGTAAAGCTTGTTAAAATCAGTAGGCTTTTTGATAAAAAGTTCCAAAATCTCATACATGATATGAGAACCTAAAACACCTGTAGCGCCGGTAAGAATTATTTTCATTAATTTTTTGTTCTAAAGTTCAAATATAACCTTTTGTAAAGACTAATTCCACTAGTTGTTATTGCATACGTTGCTTTGATTTCATTCGTGGCTTTTTTGATAATACGGAAAAAGGAGGAGGTGTTTTAAATCTCAATCGTATCAATTTCCTTCATAATTCGATCCGTTTCACTCAAAGCGACAACTATTTTTTGGTAATGCAAAATGTCTTCAAAACTTAGTTCTCGGTCTTTTCGGTCTTTTAGCCATTTTTGGCATGGTTGGTAACCACCAATATAAAATTCCCATGCAGCAGCAGGAACATTGGCAAAGTATTGCGTTTCGTTGATAAAAACCTTTCCCAAATTCCCCTCCTTTGGAGGGGTGCCCATCGGGCGGGGTGGTTTTTTATCTTTGGCAATATTCACAGGCGGTGTGCTATAATTTTCAATTATAAATTCCTCTAAATCAGTAATTGCTTTGACCATATTTTGCAAAACATCATTTACGGGAATTCGGAATATTTTTAGTCCTAAAGATTTTAAATAATCGTCTCTTTTTTTATCATACGCTACTTTATCATCGTGGCTACTTCCATCAATTTCAATAACTAATCCTAGTTTTTTAACATAAAAATCTACTATATAATTGCCAATAATACGTTGTCTATCAAAATCAATGTTGTAAAATTTGCCTTTGTGAACTTGCATCCAAAATAAAACTTCCGAAAGATTTTCGGCATAGCGAAGCTCTTTTGCGCGTTCTTTTAATGCTGGATTATAGGGCAAGTCAATTATTGTATTAAAATAGATTGGGGTATTTTTTACTACCCCGTCCTGCGGATACCCGTCTAGAGGAAGCACCACCCCGCCCGATGGGCACCCCTCCAAAGGAGGGGAATTTGAAATAGTAGATTTGACAAAGCTTGGTTTAGTTACAATATTGTCGCCATCTTCGGGATATTGAGTGATATATTTTTCTACAATTTGACTTTCTAACAGGTGTATTTGCCTTAATTCACCGCCTAGTTTCACGAGTTGCCAAAATTTCCCAGGATCCAGCGGAGCTGGAATCCTTGGGAAATCTATTTTTAAAAACTCTTTGTACTTCTCACGATAGTTTGGTGAGTGTAGCACCGCATAGATGTAATCTAACAAATCAATCGGGGCGAAAGTGTTGGGTGTTTCTTCTTTTTCTTTGGTGAAGGTTAATCCTAAACCTATTGCGATTTGGTTAACGATTTCCATGTTTAAATTTGGTAAGCGGTCTTCTGACTGAAAGACATCTTTTTGACCATTGTTGTACAAATAAAGCGGAAAGGTTGTTCCGCCTCCTCTATAGTACAAATTTAAATCTGTCATTGAATTAGTAATATAAGAAAGATTCCATTGCATTGAACCAACAGCTTGACCTTGTCTACCAATAATTAATCCTACATTCTCGCCTAATGTGAAATGTTGCATTACTTCTGACCTAGGATAGCAATGAAATCCTTTAGATTTACCAGTATAGTAAGTCCATTTTTCATCAAATGGTCGATAACAAATTTTTGTAAATTTTCCTTTATGTGGGTAATTATTTTTTAAATCATTCTTGGCAAAATTCACTTGCCAATCCCGAACATCTTTTCCTAAATTAAATTTTGTTCTTGCTTCTTCATCGCTTAAGTTTAAAAATTCATTAATAGTGTCTTCAACTTCTTGTTTTGAATTGTGAATAGTAAAACCATCTCTTGCAGTAACAATACCAACATTGTTTAGCGGGAATATTTCACTTACTGAGAACCCTTTTTCGTATGTACCTTGTTCTTCAAAATTTTTATTTGTAAAAAAAAAGTTTGGTGCAACATTTGGTAGTTCTAAGTATTCAATAGTTTTAATAGAATTAGATGAAAGAAAGTTATACTTATCTTCTCGTTTTCCAAACAAATCGTAATGCAATACTTTACCTAATTCTTCTTTCTTTTTCTTACCTGTTTTAATAAATAAATTAACAGAAACACCTTGCATGATGTCAAATACGTTTTGGTCAATTGAACCATCAAGTGCGGTTTCTTTTTTCTTACTATTCCCATGTAAATCTATGGTGTAGATTTTATCATAGGTTTTTAACAAGTTCCACCGCATTCCACGAAATGTCGGGTTATCTAAAAAACCATGTGGATTAATAAAAGCTAGTACACCCTCACCATTTTTTTCAATAAAATGTTGACCAAATCGCAAAAACTTTACGTAGTCATCATTTATCCATTTAGGATTACGTTCCTTCAACTTCTCTTTACCTCCTGGTTCTTTTTTGTAGTCCTCCATAAGTTTCATTATCCATTCACCTTTGTTGGCACTTTCACCGCTATAGGGTGGGTTACCAATGATAACCATTACAGGCGTATCACGTTTTATCTCGTTGGCTTGGTTGCTTTCGTCTGACAACCAAGAACTGAAAAGTGTTCCACTATCTTGGTGAGCTTCTTCCAACGAGTTCGTCAAAAAGATTTTGAAGCGTTGGTCATCGGTTGGCTTGTAACCTGTTTCGGTTAGAAGCATATCCATTTTAAGGTGTGCCATGGCATAACTCGCCATGAGTAATTCAAAGCCATTTAAACGAGGGATGAGGTCGTTGGTCACATACTTACTCCAAATGCCTTGTTGTCCTTCAAACTTCTTGTAAACATGCTTAATTACCTCAGCTAAAAATGTTCCTGTTCCTGTTGCAGGGTCTAATATTTGTACTTTGTGAACCTCCACTTCGGTTTCTACTTCCTTAATTTTAGAGTTCATTCCTGTACCCGTTTGAGTAACCGTTTTTTTCTTTATTTTAGTTTTAGAAGTGTCTGCTAATCCTTGCGGCAAATTGAAATCAGTTTTTAAAATATCGTCAACGGCACGAACTATAAAGTTAACAACGGGTTGCGGTGTGTACCATACCCCACGTGCTTTTCGCAATGCAGGATTGTACTCTCCTAAAAATGTTTCGTAAAAGTGAACCACGGGGTCTTCTTGCTTAGTACTTTTCCCAAAATTACGCATGATTAGAGCAACATCAGAAGCTAAGAAAATAATAACCAATTCATCCACTATCCATGTTAAACGAGTGTCAAGGTCAAACCCTGCAATGTCTTGAAATAATTTTCTTAAAAAGGGGTTACTTTTAGGTATTAACTCGGCAGCTTCCATACGAGAGAAGGTTGGCAAAGTTGGGTCGTGGTATCGAGCCGCAAACATACCATAAGCGATGGTTTGAGAATAGATGTCGGCAAAGGCTTTGTTGTCAATGTCGTGAATCAACATTTGTTGAAACGAAAGCATTTGCGATTTGATTTGGGAACGTTTCCCTTCTTGGTCGTCATGGTTCAAAGATTTTTCGATAACGTCTGCCATCAATTTTGCTTTTCCTGCCATCATGCGAGCCAAAGAGGTTGGTGATTTGATGGTTTGCGAGATAGTTTGGGCAAAGTTTTGAATTAAACTCGTAAACTGTTCAAAGTTTTCGGGTTGCGGAATAATTTGTTCTTTGAATTCCCCTCCTTTGGAGGGGTGCCCATCGGGCGGGGTGGTTTTTTCTAATCGTGCAATAGCAATTTTGGTAACAAACTCACCGTCTTTGTAAAAATGAAAGTCTAAATAATCGGTAAAAATTAAATTGGATAGTCCTGACTTGTATCGGTCAAACTGTTCTTTTAGGGTTTTGCTTCCTAAATCAATTCCAATATCTTTAGCTTCAATATATCCAATCGGGACATCCTTACGGGTCAGAACATAATCAGGAGCACCACAATCAACTCTTGCAGGTTCATTCGTTACCAGAACGTCTGGCAAAATTGCCATGATGAGGTTTTGAAGGTCGCCACGATAAGAGTGTTCACGGGCATTGCCAGTTATATAAAGGGTATTTATTTTGGAGAGGTATTCTGGAATAGTCATTGCATAATATTTGAGATTTTAAAAGTAGTAATTATATTCTTAATTAGAGAAAACGTTAGTTAATGAATCTCATTCTTTTATAAAATACCCTACTTTTGTACAAAACAATTCCTTTTGAAAACCAAAGTATTCTTAATAACCCCACCGTTTACCCAACTGAATACTCCGTATCCTGCAACGGCTTATATCAAAGGGTTTCTGAATACTAAAAATATTTCTGCAACACAAGCAGATTTGGGTATCGAAGTGATTTTGACATTGTTTTCGAAAGAAGGACTACAAGATTTATTTCAATACCCAAAACCCAACACCCAAGACCTAACCCCCAATACCCAAAGAATCCTCGCTCTACAAGACGAATACCTCAAAACCATTGATTCGGTTATCGCTTTTCTACAAGGGAAAAACCCAACATTGGCCCTACAAATTTGTCAGGAAGATTTTTTGCCGGAGGCTTCTCGTTTCTCGCAATTAGAAGCATTGGATTGGGCTTTCGGAACAATGGGAACGCAGGATAAGGCCAAACATTTAGCGACTTTATACCTTGAAGATATTTCCGATTTTATTGTGGAATGTGTTGATGCTAATTTTGGGTTTAGTCGGTATGCGGAACGTTTGGGCAGAAGCGCAAATTCTTTCGATGAATTATATACTGCTTTACAAAAAGAACCAACGTATATTGATAAAATTCTGATTTCACTTTTAAAGGAAAGAATCGAAACCACACAACCCGAATTATTCTTGATTTCGGTCCCGTTTCCTGGAAATTTATATGCTGCTTTTCGTTCGGCCCAATATGTAAAAAAATACCATCCCAACATCAAAATTGCTATGGGAGGCGGTTTTCCAAATACGGAATTGCGTTCGCTTTCTGACGCTCGTGTTTTTGAGTTTTTCGATTATATCACGTTGGATGATGGCGAATTGCCAATTCAATTGATAATTGATAATGAACACACGAGCGATAGCGAACTGGCGAAGCAATTGATAATTGAAAAGGAATTTAAAAGAACTTTTCTTTTAGAAAACGGCAAAGTAGTTTACAAAAACAATTCATTAAAACCAGATTACAAACAATCCGAAGTTGGTACTCCGGATTATTCGGATTTATTTTTGGATAAATACATTTCAGTTATTGAAATCGTAAATCCCATGCATCGAATGTGGAGCGACGGCCGATGGAACAAACTCACCATGGCGCACGGTTGCTATTGGGGAAAATGCACGTTTTGTGATATTTCATTGGATTATATAAAGATTTACGAACCCATAGCCGCTAATATTTTGTGTGATCGAATGGAGGAAATGATTGCTCAAACGGGTGAAAACGGATTCCATTTTGTAGACGAAGCAGCACCGCCAGCCTTAATGAAGGCATTGGCATTTGAAATTCTACGCAGAAAGCTAGTGGTGACGTGGTGGACGAACATCCGTTTCGAAAAAAGTTTCTCTAGAGATTTGTGTTTGTTGCTTAAGGCTTCGGGATGTATTGCCGTTTCTGGTGGACTCGAAGTGGCTTCGGACCGGCTATTGAAACTCATCGACAAAGGCGTTACGGTAGAACAAGTGGCAAAAGTTACCCGTAATTTCACCGAAGCTGGAATCATGGTTCACGCTTATTTGATGTACGGTTATCCCACGCAAACCGTTCAGGAAACCGTGGATAGTCTAGAAATGGTTCGGCAATTGTTTGAAGTGGGGGTTCTTCAATCTGGGTTTTGGCATCAATTTGCCATGACGGCGCACAGTCCAGTGGGAATGTATCCGGAGAAATTTGGCGTAATTAAAGAGACCGATACCATTGGAACCTTTGCTAATAACGATATTAATTATGTCGATAAAACGGGAATCGACCACGATAAATTCAGTTTTGGATTAAAGAAATCTTTGTACAATTTTATGCATGGCATTTGCTTTGACTATGAATTGCAGGAATGGTTCGATTTTAAAATACCGAAAACAAAAATCGCGGATGATTTTATATGCAATGCGCTTTCAGAAGAAAAGGACTTTTCTGTTAAGTCTAATTCAAAAGTGCTTTGGCTTGGCGGAACACCTTCTGTTTCCTATTTCACAAAATCTAAAAAAGGAAGTTCTTGGGAAATGATGACATTGACATTCCACGATAAAAAGCATACATTCTCAGTGCAGACTAACAAAGAACACGGCGACTGGTTGGTTGATTTGTTGAATAAAATAGGGGTTTCAAATTCTAAAATGTATACTTTACAAGAAGTAAAATCCGACTTTGAAACTACATTTGAAGATTTTGAATTGTTTTGGTACTCAAAGCCAGTTGTAACTTTGAGGGGTAACAAACTGCTAATCATCTAAATTGTTTATTGAAATATTTTGAAATTTAAAAAAAAAATATTTACTTTTGAGATGTATATTTTACTATTTCAAATGAAACAATTCTGGTTATTACTCTTTATTTTTTTTAGTGCTCTTTTACAAGCACAAGATAAAACGGTTTTTGATGTTGCTCGAAAAGGAAATGTATCAGAAATCAAAGCACTCTTTGAACAGGATAAAAGCATCGTAAATGCCATTGATGAAAAGGGTTCAAGCATGTTAATTTTGGCTTGCTACCGAGGAAACCACGAGGTTGCAAAATTTTTAATTGAGAATGGAACCGATTTGAATTATGTGTCTGTAAATGGAACTGCTTTAATGGCTTGTGTTTTTAAAAGTGAGTTTGAATTGGTTGATGAATTGTTGAAAAAAAATATTAATCTGGATTTTACAGATACCAACGGACAAACTGCCTTAATGCTAGCGGTTCAATTTAAAAATTTTGAAATGGTCAAAAAATTAGTAAAAGTGGGAGCCAGCAAAGAATTGAAATGCAAACAAAATAAAACAGCTTTTGAATATGCTGTTTTTTCTAATAGTGAAGAAATTATAAACTTATTAAAATAAATTACCATGAAAAAAATTACTAGCTTATTATTTTGTTTTTTGTTTTTATCCGCATTTTCGCAAAGTAAATCTACAGGTGACATTTCTTTTAGCAATGGTCTTACAGCAAATTTCACCTTAAACAAGACTACCGCAAAAGTAACCCTAGTTTTAAAGGGGCCATCGGATCGATGGTTTGGATTGGGCTTAGGTGTTCAGTCGGGTTTTAATATGTCGGCTGGGGATGTTTTGGTTTACACCACTTCTTTAACAGATCGTAATTTTGTTGGAAAACAATCACCTGCAAATGATGTTCAAGATTGGACAACGGTGGGTAATCCAAGCACTGTAGCTGGTGTAATTACTTTAACGTTAGAAAGAAATCTAGAAAATTCCGATTCTAAAGATCTTCAATTGCCGTACGATACTACAAATTCTATAAATTTAGTTGGCGTTAGAGCAGACAGTGTTACAACAAGTTTAAGTAGCAATCACGACTATGTATATGGTAGCGGAAGCTTTAACACCGTTCTAGGTGTCGAAGATTTTTCTTTAAATGCGACTTCAATTTATCCAAATCCTGCTTCGGGAGCATTTTATATCAAAACTAAAACTAATGTATCAAAAGTAAATCTTTACAATCAAACAGGAGCTTTGGTGAGAACAATTAATGTTACTGACGATTCTAAAGAAGTTGAACTGAGTGTAAGTAATGTGCAAGCTGGAGTTTACTTTTTAGAATTACAAAATGATTCTGAAAAATCTTGGAAAAAAGTAATCGTTAATTAATTGCATTTCAATCTGCAATTTATAGCGTTTATTTAGTAGTAAACTCTTTTTTTAACTATGGTAAAATTTTTTAAAATAGCAACGATTTTAGCCGTTATCCTGGTTTTATGTTTTTTTTCTTATGATTATGTGATGACCGGTGGAGCAAGAGATTTAACAAAAGAAGAGCCTGAGTTTATGGTGACTTCTAATGATATTTCAGCGGAATTTACTGCGAATGTTGCTGTAGCTACTAAAAAATATTCGGATAAAGCCATTGCAATTACGGGCATAGTTACAGCTACCAGCGGAAAAGAGGTTATTTTGGGCCATTCGATTATTTGCAATATGCAAGAGGTTGATCCCACAATCCAAAAAAATCAAAAAGTAACTTTAAAGGGTAGGGTAGTTGGTTATGATGATTTGATGGGTGAAATAAAATTAGATCAATGTTTGGTCATAAAATAGATTTAAAAAAATGAAAATATCTAAAATTACTTTCTTATTATTTTTTCTCTTTTCGTTCTTTGCTACTACTGCGCAAGATGATTTGTTGAATCAACTAGACGCTGAAAAGTCAGCGGTTAAGGAAATCGAAACTGCGGCTTTCAAAGGCTTGCAAATTTGTACCATGCAATCAACCAAACTAGCTTCTAAGGGAGAATGGTATGTATTAATTTCACACCGTTTTGGTGATGTTAACAAGGGTCTGGACAATTTTTTTGGTTTAGATGAAGCAATGACCAAAATTGGGGCTATATATGGAGTTGCCGATTGGTTATCACTTGGTCTCTCAAGACATCGTAATAATAAAACCTATGAATTTGCAGCAAAATACAAATTTTCCAATCAGGAAGTAGATGGGTTTCCAGTTGCCATCGTGGGTTACAATACCATGGATATTCGAAGTGACAAATTTACGGTTTTCTACCCAGATGCAAAATTTAATCACCGTTTGGCGTATTCGACTCAATTGTTGGTTTCAAGAAAATTTTCCGAAAAATTTTCCTTAGAAATAGCTCCTATTTGGATACATAAAAATTTATATGATGGAATTTTAGATCAAAAAGATTTACTTCTTTTAGGAGCTGGAGCAAGATATAAAATTGCGAAGCGTATGAGTATAAACTTCGAATATGCTGCAAGATTAAATCTCCCGGAAGATTATAAATCTATCTATCACAATCCACTTTCGTTAGGATTAGATATCGAAACTGGAGGTCACGTTTTTCAAATGGTTTTCTCTAGCAGTCAGCCAATGAATGATGTAACTGCTTTTTCAAATTCATCAGGAAGATGGGATGGAAGGAAACTGTTTTATTTTGGATTTAATATGTACAGAGTTTTTTAAATAATAATGATAAATAAAAATAACATGAAAAAAATAAAAATAGTATTGATGGTAATAAGCGGTTTGTTTCTTGTTTCATGCGAATCTTCCACCATCCAAGACGTTTCAGTAGCGGTCACGAATCCTACTTACGGTGCTAATGTTAAAGAAGTTATAGATGTAAATTGTACAGGATGTCATAGTAATTTAAAAACCTATTCAGGTGTTAAGAATAATGCTGATTTATTGTGTAGTTTAGAGGCTAGTTGTGGAAGTGGGATTAGCCAAATGCCTAAAGGTAGAGATCCATTACCGGATGCAACAATTAATATGATTAAACTTTGGGCAGAACAAGGATATAAAGAAAATTAAATTGATACAATGAAAAAGAATTTTTTTATACTCGGTTGTATTATATTAAGCACATTTGGTTTTTCTCAAAAAATGATAACCCGTACTGGGGAAATTAAATTTGAGGCTTCCATGCCTGCCTTCGAGGAAATTGCAGCGAAAAATAATACGGTTTCTGCTATTTTGGATTCATCCACAGGAGATCTTGCCACTTTGGCTTTAATTAAAGCATTCAAGTTCAAAGCACCATTAATGGAGGAACATTTTAATGAAAATTATATGGAATCTTCCAAATTCCCTAAGGCTACTTTCAAGGGGAAAATTTTAAATTTTGATGTGTCAACAATAACCACTAAAAAAACGGATTATGATTTGGAAGGGGATTTGACCATTCATGGAGTTACCAAAAAGATTAAAGCCAAAATAGCCCTTGTTTCGAATGCCGGAAAAATTTCAGCAACGAGCAATTTGATTGTTAAAGCCAAAGATTACGCTATCGAAATTCCAAGTCTGGTAAAAAGTAAAATTGCTGAGAATATCAAAATTGGAATCCATTTAGTGCTGGAAAGTAAATAAATACAAAACAGTAAAGTTTATGAATGTCTAAATGCTAAAGATTTTTTCTAATTCAATCAAAGCGCATTGGTATTTGAAGGCTTACAAGTTAAAAACCACGATTTTTCCATTTTTGTAACATTTCGTTTAAATCTAGAAGCTAAGACCAATTATAGTATTGATTATTCTAATCGTTCTAGTATAACGAAGCAGTATATTTCATCGGTTTCAAACGTAGTCAAAGCCCTAGCTGCCAGCAGTCGGTTACCCCCTTTACTGTATTCCTCTTTCAAGTTCCAAAAAATTCACCCTAGATTGTTTCCTCTGCTCGCTATTGCTCGGGTCTCAAATTAATTATTCCTTTGATAGTTATCATTTGCGAATTTGCGATTACATTATCATGCATTTTTAACCTTGTTCGGGCTTTCAGTCTGTCATACTAAATCTAACAACTTAATGATCATGAGTGGTTTAGTTAGTCCAAATTTTTTTGAAGAATCAGACCCTGAAAAAGTAAATCATCTAAAACCGATTTCCGAACCAAAAGTCATACAGATGCCAGTGAGTAGTATAAAACCAAACAGAAACGACCCTTGTTCTTGTGGTAGTGGTAAAAAATATAAAAAGTGTTGCGGGCAAGGGTAGTTCAATCACAGTTGTAAAATGATATTGTAAAAGATTGTCGCGTTGGATAAATCATATTGTAATAAAAAATTTTATTCGGTTGAATTTTAAGACAATAAATTTGAGAGTAACCGAAAACGAGGAGTCATTTTAATCTCGTCAATAAAATCAAAATTATCTCATTTTCAAATTAGTTTTTTATCAATTTATAATTGTATTTTTGCATCGTTTTTACAAGGTTTTAAGTCTTTGTGTATGACAATCAACAACAACTACAACAGTAATACCAATGAGTCAAACTAAATATATTTTTGTTACTGGTGGTGTAACTTCTTCTTTAGGAAAAGGGATTATAGCCGCTTCATTGGCAAAATTATTACAGGCAAGGGGATATCGAACTACGATTCAAAAGTTTGACCCTTATATCAACGTTGATCCTGGAACATTAAATCCTTATGAACACGGAGAATGCTATGTGACTGATGATGGGGCTGAAACAGATTTGGATTTAGGTCATTATGAGCGTTTTTTGAATGTTCCCACTTCTCAAGCGAATAATGTAACAACGGGAAGAATTTATCTTTCGGTTATTGAGAAAGAACGAAGAGGCGAATTCCTAGGAAAAACGGTTCAAGTGGTACCTCATATTACCAATGAAATTAAAGAAAGAATGCAATTGCTCGGCAAATCGGGTGATTTTGACATTGTAATTACTGAAATTGGCGGAACAGTCGGAGACATCGAATCTTTGCCTTATATTGAGTCTGTTCGTCAATTGGTATGGGATTTAGGCGAAAACAATGCCATAGTAATTCACCTTACTTTGGTTCCTTATTTGGCTGCAGCCGGAGAATTAAAAACTAAACCTACCCAGCATTCGGTAAAAACTTTGATGGAAAGCGGAATCAAAGCGGATATTTTAGTTTGTAGAACCGAGCACGAAATTTCAGAGGAATTACGCAATAAATTAGCTTTGTTTTGTAATGTAAAAAGAGAAGCCGTCATCCAGTCTATTGATGCTTCAACAATCTATGAAGTGCCTAATTTGATGCTCGAGGAAGGGCTTGATGTAGTGGCTTTAAAGAAATTAGATTTGCCTAAAAAAGCCGCACCTGATTTAAGAAACTGGAATACTTTTTTACGCCGATTAAAAAACCCAAAGCATACCGTAAATATTGGTTTGATTGGTAAATATGTTGAAATGCAGGATTGTTATAAATCTATTTTAGAAGCCTTTATTCATGCAGGTGCCGCCAATGAGACTAAGGTAAATTTGATTTCTATTCATTCTGAATATATCGACTCATCAAATGTTTCAGAAAAACTGAGCCAACTGGATGGAATTTTAGTTGCTCCGGGATTTGGTGAAAGAGGGATTGAGGGCAAAATAGAAACTATTCGTTATGCTCGTGAAAATAAAATCCCTTTTTTCGGAATTTGTTTGGGAATGCAAATGGCCATTATCGAATATTCAAGAAATATTTTGGGTTATACCGATGCCAATTCCACTGAAATGAATCCTAAAACCAAGCATCCTGTCGTAAATCTGATGGAGGAACAAAAAAACATTATCGATAAAGGCGGAACAATGCGTCTGGGTGCATGGAAATGTGTTGTCAAACCGAATACCTTGGCCTATAAAATTTATGGTACAGCAACAATTTCTGAACGTCATCGTCACCGCTATGAATACAATAGCAGTTATGTTGCGATATTAGAAAAAGCCGGATTAAAAGCTTCTGGTTTAAATCCAGAAACAGGATTGGTCGAGATTGTAGAATTAGAAAATCATCCCTTTTTTATAGGGGTGCAATACCATCCGGAATACAAAAGCACCGTTGCCAACCCGCACCCACTTTTTGTCAGTTTTGTTGGAGCTGCAGTGAAGGCAAAGAAAAAATAATAGCGTTTCTGTAAACGTTAAACCTTAAACTTTTTTAACTAAAATAATGGAAGAAAAAAAATTAGACCTCAATTCGATTATTGGTTTCGTATTGATTTTTGGAATTTTGATTTGGATAATGTATCAAAACAAGCCTTCTGAAGCAGCTATTGCAGCTGAAAAAGCCAAGAAAGAAAAGGTTGAAAAACAAGAAAAAACAAGTCAAGTTGTTGCCGATCAAGTAGCAGCAACTCCTGAAGTGATAGTCGCTGGTGATTCAATTCAATTGGTTCAAGCGCAAAAAACATTAGGCAGTTTTGCTTATTCTGCAACACTTCCATCAGCGAAAGAGGGTTTTACAACTATCGAAAATGAATTGGTAAAACTAAAAATCGCCAATAAAGGAGGTTTTATTGTTGAAGCCACCCTGAAAAAGTTCGAAAAATTCAAGAAAGGTTCAGGCCAATTGGTTGAATTGATAAAAGACAACAACGCCAATTTAAATATTCAATTGATTACTAATGATACTCTTACTTTAAACACCAAAGACCTTTATTTCGAACCGAGTGTAACAACAGTTGGTGCAGATCAAATCCTTTCAATGAAATTGAAGGCCGGAGCCAATGAATATTTGGAATACAAATATATTTTGAAACCAAAGGAGTATATGGTAGGTTTTGACCTTCGTTCTCAAGGCTTGAATAAAGTTTTGAATACAAACAAGCCTGTAGATTTAGATTGGAATATTAAAACGTATAGAAACGAGAAAAGTGTTTCGTATGAAAATCGTTATACAGAAATTTATTTTGAGCACGAAGAGGGAAAAATTGATTATGTCGGGCAAGGGCAAGAAAAGGAAGAAAACGCAGAAAAGGCAACTTATATAGCTTTTAAACAGCACTTTTTCGCTTCTATTTTATTGACGGAAAAGCCTTTTACAGCAGCCAAATTGATATCAAACAATCTGGTAAATGATGAAACAATCGATACTGTTTATACTAAACAAATGAAAGCGAGTATTCCTTTGGCTTTCAGTAATGGTGAAATTGATTATAAAATGAGTTGGTATTTTGGGCCATCAGATTATAAAATTTTAAAAAAATACGATAAAAATCTAGAAACAATTATTCCATTGGGTTGGGGCATTTTTGGATGGATCAATATGTTTATTTTCATTCCATTATTTGGGTTTTTAACTACAACTTTAGGTCTTTCCTTGGGAATTGCCATCATCATTTTCACGATTTTGATCAAAATCGCCATGTCGCCTATTACGTTTAAATCATTCTTGTCGCAAGCCAAGATGAAAGTATTGCGTCCTGAAATTACTGAATTGGGAGAAAAATTCAAAAAAGACCCAATGAAGAAACAACAGGAAACAATGAAGTTATACAACAAGGCAGGAGTAAATCCTATGGCAGGTTGTATTCCGGCTTTGATTCAAATACCGTTTATGTATGCTTCGTTTCAGTTTTTTCCTTCGGCATTTGAGCTGAGGCAAAAAGGATTTCTTTGGGCAGACGATTTATCTTCTTTTGACGAAGTAATTAAATTACCGTTCCATATCCCTCTATACGGAGATCATATCAGTTTATTCCCGGTTCTGGCCTCGATTGCTATTTTCTTTTACATGAAAATGACTTCGGGTGACCAACAAATGGCAGCGCCTCAACAAGAAGGAATGCCGGATATGGCTAAGATGATGAAAATTATGATTTATCTTTCACCAATCATGATGTTGTTTTTCTTCAATAGTTATGGAGCAGGATTGAGTTTGTATAACTTTATTTCGAATTTGATTACCATTGGAATTATGATTGTCATTAAAAAATATTTTATCGACAGCGACAAGATTCACGCACAAATACAGGAGAACAAATTGAAAGAACCTAAAAAGCAAGGTAAATTCCAACAAAAATTGCAGGAAGTGATGGAACAAGCCGAAGCTCAAAAAGCAAAGGATAAAAAGAAGTAAGTAAGTCGAAAGTTTTAATGTCGTAAAGTCAAAAGTCTCTTGGTAGTTAAAAACTATTTAAAATCAGATTTTACAATCAATATCATATTTTTAAAATAGGAGATTTTATTTCATTTACTACTTAGTTTTCAATAAATCCCGATGTTTCGGGATTTTTTTATCGGAATAATTTTTGAGGTTAAAATTCGTTTGAAATAAAAAGAAAATTATGAGGACATTTTATAAAAGCGGCCTAGTTGCTTTGATTTTTTTGAATGTGTTTTGTGTTTGCGCACAAAACGATTTTAATAAATTAGACGAAAAGGGAAACAAACACGGACTTTGGAAAGGAATTTATGAAGATACCAAAAACCCAAAATACGAGGGAACTTTTGAACATGGAAAAGAAGTTGGCATTTTTACTTTCTTTGACAATACAAAAACAAGAACGGTCGTTGCCACCAGGGAATTTAATCCGAAAGATAATTCTGCTTATACCGTTTTTTATGACAAAAACAAGAATAAAGTAAGCGAAGGCAAGGTCGTTGATAAATTGTATGAAGGCCAATGGAAATATTACCACAAAGCTTCAAAAAGCATAATGGCAATTGAAAATTATAGCAATGGAAAGTTAGAAGGATTGCGTTCCGTTTTTTATCCCAACGGAAAAATTGCCGAAGAAATGATTTATAAAAATAACCTGAAAAACGGAGTTTATAAACGATATACCGAAAGTGGAATCATTATCGAAGAATCAAATTACAAGAATGACCAATATGATGGATTGGCAATTTTCAGGGATGCAGATGACGGAACTATTGTTTCAAAAGGAAAGTTTACCAATGGAAAAAAAACAGGAATTTGGCAGTTTTTCGAAAACGGTAAATTAGTCAAGGAAACTAATATGAGTTTTCCGCAAAGTGCTTCAAAAACCAAAAAATAATTAACTTTTCCCTTGCACAAATCCTGTTGTAAATCTTTGTAACTTTGCGCCTTGTAAAATTGAAATTATTTTAAAATGAAACGAGTTGTAGTAGGGCTTTCCGGCGGAGTAGATTCGAGTGTTGCAGTTTATTTGTTGCAGCAACAAGGCTATGAAGTTATTGGTCTTTTTATGAAAAATTGGCACGACGACTCCGTTACCATTTCCAATGAATGTCCATGGCTCGAAGACAGCAACGATGCTTTGTTGGTTGCCGAAAAATTAGGGATTCCTTTTCAGACTGTTGATTTAAGCCTAGCGTACAAAGAAAAAATCGTGGACTATATGTTCAACGAATACGAAAAAGGGCGAACTCCAAACCCCGATGTACTGTGTAATCGTGAAATAAAATTTGATGTTTTCATGAAAATCGCTTTAAGCCTTGGCGCTGATTATGTGGCAACAGGACATTATTGCCGAAAAGGTGAAATTGAAGTCAACGGCGATAAAGTATACCAACTTTTGGCTGGAACTGACAACAATAAAGACCAATCCTATTTCTTGTGTCAATTATCGCAAGAACAATTGGCAAAATCCTTGTTTCCAATTGGCGAATTAACCAAACCCGAAGTGCGCGAAATTGCAACCCAAATGGATTTAGTGACCGCAGAAAAGAGAGATTCTCAAGGGCTGTGTTTTATTGGAAAAGTAAGATTGCCAGAATTCTTGCAACAAAAATTACAACCTAAAGAAGGGCAAATCATCCAAATCGACAAAGGGAATCCGGAATATAATTATGTTAAACAAACAGGACTTTCTGTTGAACAGGAGCTGCTATTTGATGCACGAAAAATAGGCTACAAACCTGAAATGGGTAAAGTTGTGGGCAAACATCAAGGCGCACATTACTTTACGACAGGACAACGAAAAGGATTGAACGTTGGCGGAACGACTGATCCTTTGTTTATCATCGCTACAAATGTAAAGACGAATACCATATATACAGGTTTGGGAAGCCAACATCCTGGGTTATTTAAAAGTGCTTTGTTTATAGAGAAATCTGAGGTGCATTGGATTCGCACTGATTTGGCTTTGGCTAATGGCGAAACTATGGAAGTGATGGCGAGAATTCGCTATAGACAACCTTTGCAAAAAGCTATATTACATCAATTTGAAAATGGAATGTACGTTGCTTTCGATGAACCACAATCCGCCATAACCGAAGGGCAATTTGTGGCTTGGTATTTTGACGATGAATTAGTTGGTTCGGGAGTTATTTCCTAATTTCTTATTTTACTCATAATAAACCTCAATAAGCCAATTGCACCTTTATTCAAGGATTAGTTTTTTGTTTAAAATAAGTGTGCAATCGTGATTTTGATCAAACGGCTACTTATTTTAAAAGATTTAGGTGAGCCGTTTCGTATCCGTTTCTTGCGTTATGTATTTTAGTTGCAGAAGTAACGATACATTTGGCGAGTAATTCAAACGCATTTCAGTTTAAATATAGAAGCTGCAGCCTAACAACTTGTATAGCTTATTTTTTTATTGGTGTAGTTTATATTAGTTCTATTTAAATTTTTTACTACTTTTGTTTAATAATTTTAATAAAATGATAAACAATACAGGAGATGTTAAAAGTGTTTTTAGTATAAAAGATCTTGAAAATCTTTCTGGTATAAAGGCGCACACAATACGAATTTGGGAAAAAAGATACAATGTTCTGGAGCCTATGCGAACAGAAACTAATGTAAGATTGTACGACTTAGCTAGTTTGCAAAAACTTTTGAATATTACTCTGCTTCATGATTATGGATACAAAATATCAAAGATAGCCAGCTATCCCGAAGAAGATATACCTGAATTGGTTCGGGAGATTGTATCAGAAAAAAGTGCTAAAAATCATGCAATCAGTGCCTTTAAAATGGCGATGATGAATTTTGATCAAGAGTTATTTTTTACTACTTATGCCCAATTGCTCTCCGAAAAATCATTTAAAGAAGTCTTCTATCAGGTATTTATTCCTTTAATGACTGAAATGGGCTTGTTATGGCAATCACATACTATATCTCCTGCCCATGAGCATTTTATCAGTTATCTAATCAAACAAAAATTATTGATAAATACTGAAAAACTTCAGGTTTTAAGACCCACTAAAACTGACAAGGTTTTTGTTCTTTCCCTTCCCATGAATGAAGTACACGAACTTGGACTCATGTATTTGAATTACGAAACATTGCTGCAGGGCTATAAAACCATTTATTTGGGCGAAAGTGTCCCGATTGAAAGTTTAACTGATTTGAAAAAACATTTCGAATCTATCGTTTTCGTCTCGTATCTAACTGTGCAACCGGACAAAGATTCGGTAAATGAATATGTGCATAGAATGATTGCAGAATTAGCGGACCAAAACACAGAACTGTGGTATGTGGGCAGGATGGTTGAGTTTATTCAACAAGATGTTTTTTCTGATAAAATTAAAATATTTTATTCTATAGCCGACTTAGTGTGCCAAATGTAATAGTATTGCCGAAACAATTTATATTTTTGCTAAACAAATGAAAAAAACAAAAACAATCACCATAGTAGGGTCGGGGTTTTCTGCCTTGGCAGCTTCCTGCTATTTGGCCAAAAGCGGTTTTCAGGTAACCATATTAGAGAAAAATAAAACGGTTGGGGGAAGAGCTCGACAACTTATTAGAGACGGGTTTACTTTCGACATTGGTCCCACATGGTATTGGATGCCGGATGTATTTGAGAAATTTTTCACTGATTTTGATAAAAAACCTTCGGATTATTATGAGCTAGAAAAATTAAATCCTGCTTACGAAGTATATTTTGATGCCTTAAGTTCAATTGAAATTCCGGATAATCTTCCTGAAATTCTTGCGATTTTCGAAAATGAAGAAAAAGGTAGTGCTTTGCATCTCGATAAATTCTTGAAGGAAGCCAAATTTAATTACGATGTTGCCATAAAAGATTTGGTTTACAGACCAGGAATTTCCATTACAGAATTAATCACCCCAGTGACTGTTCAAAAGGTAAACCAGTTTTTTTCGAGTATTCGTACCAAGGTCAGAAAAAAAATAAAAAGTCATAAACTAAGGCAAATAATGGAATTTCCCGTTTTGTTTCTCGGAGCAAAACCTTCGGATACCCCATCTTTTTATAGTTTTATGAATTACGCTGATTTTGGATTGGGGACATGGCACCCAAAAGGCGGGATGTATCAAGTCATAAATGGGATGGTTGAATTAGCCAAATCATTAGGCGTGAAAATTGAAACCAACCAAAACGTAGAGAAAATTAACGTAGTGGATGGGGTTGTAAAAAGTGTCCTTTCAAACGGAATCAATATAGCATCCGATATCGTTTTGAGCGGTGCGGACTACCATCATACGGAAACCTTGTTAGACCAAAAATACAGAGGATATTCAGAGAAATATTGGAATAGCAAAGTTTTTGCTCCATCGTCATTGTTATTTTATGTGGGGTTTGACAAAAAAATAGCCAATGTTTCGCATCATACCTTGTTTTTTGATACTGATTTTGATGTGCATGCAAACGCTATTTATGACAATCCAAAATGGCCAGAAAAACCACTTTTTTATGCCAGTTTTCCAAGTAAGACTGATGCTACTGTTGCTCCAGAAGGAACAGAAGCGGGTATATTTTTGATACCAATTGCTCCTGGAATAGAAGACACTCCAGAAATCAGGGAGAAGTATTTTCAAAATATTATTAGTAGATTTGAAACCTTAACGAATCAGAGTGTTTCCGAAAATATTATTTTCAGAGAGAGTTTTTGTGTGAATGACTTCGTTAATGATTACAATTCATACAAAGGAAATGCCTATGGATTGGCTAATATTTTGACGCAAACCGCCTTTTTAAGGCCTAAGATAAAAAGCAAAAGAGTCGAGAATTTATATTTTACCGGACAGTTGACGGTGCCAGGACCAGGAGTTCCGCCTTCGTTAATTTCAGGCAAGATTGTATCAGATTTAATTAATAAGAAATTTTCAGTGCAATAAACATGAAGCAATTATTTGATGAAGTATCTTTCAAATGCAGCAAACTGGTAACTAAGAATTACAGTACTTCATTTTCATTAGCGGTTAAAATGCTTTCTCCTAATATCAGGGAAGCTATTTATAGTATTTATGGTTTTGTCCGTTTTGCTGACGAAATCGTGGATTCCTTTCATGATTTCGACAAAGAAATTTTGATAATCGATTTTGAAAAAGAATATTATAAAGCTTTTGTTTCCGGAATAAGTCTCAATCCTATTTTGAACTCGTTTCAACAAACGGTAAAGAAATATAACATATCTGATGATTTGATTCAGGCTTTCTTAAAGAGCATGAAGTTAGATTTAGTAAAATCAGATTATGGAGACAAGGAGGAATATGAGAACTATATATATGGGTCGGCAGATGTCGTAGGATTAATGTGTCTCAAAGTTTTTGTGGGTGGGAATATTAAAAAATACGAACAACTAAAGGGCGAAGCGATGCGTCTGGGTTCAGCCTTCCAAAAAGTTAATTTTCTAAGGGATTTGAAGGATGATACTTTGATTTTAAATCGGAATTATTTTCCTGGACTTGATTTAAGTTCATTTGATGAGAATGCTAAAAAAATCATCATTGCTGAAATAGAAGACGATTTCAGTATTGCTTATCAAGGGATTACAAAGTTACCTATAGAAGCAAAATTTGGCGTTTATACTGCATTTGTATATTATAAAAAGCTTTTGAAAAAATTAGAAAACACTCCTTGTGACCAAATTGGAACTACAAGAATTCGGGTTTCAAATTACACTAAATTTGGATTATTAGCCAAGTCTTTTGTAACGTACAAGTTGAAATTGGTGTGAATTTTATTTTTGAGTTTAATTATTAAATATTTTTAAAATGATATCTTTTTTGATTTTTCTAGCGACTTATTTGCTTATGGAATGTGTAACTTGGTGTACTCACAAATTCGTCATGCACGGTTTTTTATGGTATTTACACGCCGATCATCATCAACCTAAATACGCCCATATATTCGAGCGTAATGATTTGTTTTTTGTGATTTTTGCCATCCCAAGTATATTGTTATTTTATTTTGGAGCCTCAGCTGGTTTTGATTATCGATTTTTCATCGGATTGGGGATTTTTGGTTATGGATTGAGTTATTTTATTGTTCACGATATTATAATTCATCAGCGTTTTAAATTATTCAAAAATACCAAAAACAAATATTTGATTGCGCTACGCAAAGGTCACAAAGTACACCACAAAAAATTGGGAAAAGAACACGGTGAATGTTTTGGGATGTTGTTTGTGCCTATGAAATACTTTAAAATTTAATATGTCGCTGTATCTAATTTTAAATATAGCTTCCTTCTTGATTCCTTTTTTATATAGTTTCGAAAACAGAATGCAGTATATAAAACGTTGGAAAGCTATTTTTTCGGCGATAATCCTTACCGCCATTTTCTTTATAGTCTGGGATATTATTTTTACCAAAATAGGAGTATGGAGTTTCAATCCCCGATATCACTCCGGAATTGAATTTTTTGATTTGCCCATTGAAGAATGGTTGTTTTTCATCTGCATTCCCTATTCCAGTATCTTCATTCATTTTGCTTTTCACTATTTTTATCCAAGGGTTGCTTTGTCAAATAAAACAGTACTAAGCATATATTGGATTTTGATGCTCGTGCTTTTGCCTACAATAGCGGTTAATTATGATAAATGGTACACAGCTGTTAATTACAGCTTTTTAGTTTTGGTTTTGACTTACACTGTTTTTAAGGTTCCCCATGTTTTGAACACTTTTTTTATCACCTTCCTCATTATACTAATTCCATTTTCTATAGTCAACGGAATCCTAACAGGAAGTTTTATTGACGAGCCGGTTGTGTCTTATAATAATGCCGAAAATTTGGGAATTCGATTAGGAACAATTCCAATTGAGGATATTGGCTATGCCTTTTCGATGTTGTTAATGAGTTTGGTGTTGATTAAAAAAATAGAAAAATAATAAATATAAACTGATGAAAGTATACAGAAAAGAAACAGTTCAACACGTGAATGCTAGTGTAGAAGATTGTTGGGCTTTTTTTTCAAGTCCAAAAAATTTGCAAAAAATCACCCCTGAAAACATGGGTTTCCAGATCACGGATTTCGATAGTAGACCAATGTATTCAGGGCAAATTATCCAGTACAAAGTTTCACCTCTTTTAGGTTTGAAATTGAGTTGGATGACTGTAATCACTTATGTGAAAGAGAACCATTATTTTGTTGATGAACAACGTTTTGGACCCTATGCATTATGGCATCACAAACACTTTTTCGAGCCGACTGAAAATGGCACAAAAATGACCGATTTGGTTCATTATGCTTTGCCATTAGGATTTCTTGGTAGAATAATGAACACACTTGTGGTCAAAAATAAACTAAAAGAAATTTTTGATTACAGAGTTGTAAAAGTGGATGAAATTTTTAATTCTAAATAATGAACAAACCAGAAGTAGCTTTTTTTTGGTTCCGGAGAGATTTACGATTAGAAGATAACGTGGGGCTTTTTCACGCTTTGGAATCCAAATACCCGGTGATTCCCTTGTTTATTTTTGACGAAGCCATTTTGGACAGTTTACCAAAAAATGACTCAAGAGTTAGTTTTATACACGAGTCTCTTTCGAAAATTAATTCTCAATTGCAGGTAACCGGAAGTTCACTTTTAGTCAAAAAGGGAAAAACCCAAGAGGTTTGGCAAGCACTTCTTGAGGAATTCGATGTCAAGGAAGTATTTTTCAACAAAGATTACGAACCTTATGCCATCAAAAGGGATTTGGCCATTGGCGATTTATTGCAAGCGAATAAAACTAAGTGTTTTTCTTTTAAAGACCAAGTGATTTTCGAAGAAAAAGAAATCACGAAAGCCGATGGATTGCCCTATACCGTTTACACGCCTTACAAAAATAAATGGTTGGAGCATTACAAAATAATAGCTCCGCTTCGGGAATATGATACCACTGAAAAGTTTTGCAATTTTCATAAAAGTAATTTTACTTTTCCAACATTGGAGCAAGTAGGATTCGAGGAAAGTTCCATAAAAGTGATCCCCCATAACTTGAAAAACGTTTCCAATTACCATGAAACACGAGACTTTCCTGCTTTGGACAGTACGACACATCTTTCGCCACATCTGCGTTTTGGAACCGTGAGTATTCGAAGATTAGTGAATTGGGCAGCGAATAAAAATGAAGTATTTTTGAGTGAACTGATTTGGAGGGAATTTTTCATGCAAATTTTGTTCAGTTTTCCAAGGGTGGTCACGCACAATTTCAAATCGGCTTACGATGGCATACAATGGCGGAATAATGAGGAGGATTTTAAGCGTTGGTGTTCTGGAACCACTGGTTATCCTATGGTTGACGCTGGAATGCGTGAATTGAATGAAACTGGTTACATGCACAATAGGGTTCGAATGGTGGTGGCCAGTTTTCTATGCAAGCATTTGTTGATCAATTGGCAATGGGGAGAAGCATATTTTGCTGAAAAGCTATTGGATTTTGAATTGTCAGCCAATGTTGGAAACTGGCAATGGGCTGCAGGAACGGGTTGTGATGCCGCACCTTATTTCAGAGTTTTCAATCCCGAAATCCAGCTCAAGAAATTCGACGAAAAAGGAATCTACATCCGAAAATGGATTCCTGAATTTGATTTGGGTTACGGTGCGCCAATGGTCGAGCATGCTTTTGCAAGAGATAGAGCCATTGCAACATATAAAGCGGGAATTTTAAAATAATTTATTTAATCAATCTATTCAACATTCCCTGGAATATAAATCCGTGAAAAGGCAAAACAGCATACCAATATAGTTTTCCCAAAATACCCTTAGGTTTAAATGTGGCAGATTGGTATAAAGTATTGTTGATAGTCTTGAATTCAAGCCAAGCTTCGCCTGGTAATTTCATTTCGGCATATAAAACTAATTTACCCTCCTCTTTGTTGGCATACAATACCCGCCAAAAATCTAATGCATCCCCCGCATGAATATCGTGTTTGTTGGTTCGGCCTCTTCTGGAACCCACACCACCAAATATTTCGTCGATAAAACCGCGTAAATTCCACAACCAATCGCCATAATACCAACCGGTTTCTCCTCCTATAGACCAAATTCTATCGATAGTGAAATCTCGGTTTTCTATTTGTTTTTTTCGTCTGTCTATATAGCAATCTTTCTTTGGAACTTTTAAAAATTCAGAAATATTACTGTTAAATCGCCCGCTTATCAATGAATCTTTCCAACTAGAAGCTACCTTATCTTCTTTTACTTTAATCAAAGCTCTGGATAAGGCTTGATCGTAGGACATGGGTTTTATATCCAGCAAATCATTGATTTTGTTGTCACTACAAATCACTTCCACCTTCATGCTGCTAACCAATGCCGAGGCTAATTTATAAGAAGTCGAAGTTACAAAGTACAACCAATAAGACGATAATTTTGGTGTCATTATGGGTACGGTATAAATCCATCTTTTTAACTTTTTTGCTTTGGCAAAACCCAAAAGCATTTCTTTATAGGTTAGAATATCAGGGCCGCCGATGTCAAAACTTTTGTTATAAGTAAATGGATTTTTAAGGCATTTTGATAAAAATTCTAGAACATCGGTTATAGCAATAGGTTGGCATTTTGTATTTAGCCATTTCGGGGTAATCATGACCGGGAGTTTGTTCACCAAATCTCGAATAATTTCGAAAGAAGCGCTACCAGAACCCACAATAATTCCTGCTCTTAAAGTTGTTAGGGCAAAATTTCCAGTATTTAAAACGGCTTCTACTTTTTTTCTGGAAGACAAATGTTTGGAAAGCGATTTATCATTGACGATGCCACTTAAATATATAACTTGTTTTGCTGTTGTTTTTTCAATACCGTAAACGAAATTTTCTGCCGAAAGCTTTTCTAAATCATCATAATTTTCGTCTGGATCTGACATAGAATGAATCAAATAATAAGCGGCATCTATATTAGTTGGTATTGCTGTCAATGTTTCTATTTTTAGAAAATCAACCTCAATGACCGACACATTTTTCTGAAACTCTATGGGACAATAAAACCTGTTTT
>JBIILD010000071.1:0-9063 GCA_044232845.1 Flavobacterium sp. | reverse complement strand
TAATCGGTATTTAAATTCATCCTACCAATATCATTGGCAAATTTTACGGCGCCTTGTAAAGAAGCTTTCAAATTGGCTAAAGCATCAAACATTTCCTTTATCTCATTAGAATTTTTAATAAATTCATTCGTTTGGTTATAATCTCCTTCTGCCATAATTCGGAGATTTTTTTGCATATTCTTTATTGGGTTGGTAATAATTCTTGTAAGAAAAAGAGAGAGAATAACAGCTAGTAAAAAAATAGCAAGAGTTAAACCTATAAGTCTTTCCCTCAATTTTTTTAAGGGAATTGTAACCTCGTCAACATCTATTTCAGACAGAATGACCATGTTTAAATTTGGAATTGCTATAAGACCAGACACACTATATACATTGACACCTCTATAATCCTGAAAAACACCTCTGCCATTGATTCCTTTGAAAGCCTTAGTCACATTTTCTGTTTTCACAGATAAGGTGTAAGGGGTTTTATTTGGATAAAAACGAGATTGGGAACGCAGTCGAAAATCTTCCCCCACAAGATAGGATTCGCCACTGTTCCCCATTCCTGTTCGTTCAAAGAGTATTTTTTTTATTTTGTCGTAATCTAAAACTTTAATCCTTGTGCCCTTTTTAGAATTAGATACAAAACCTATTGTAGTTTTTTTATCAACATGATAGGGCGTAAAATCGTGAATTCCAGTACTGTTTTTAATACTATCTGAAAGCGTTAACTGGGTACTATCACTATTTTGGTTATACCATTCGGCAGCCTCAAACCTTTCCCATTCTGATTTTATTAAATGTTCAATCTGGTTTTTTTTGAGTGTCTTAATAGAATTTAATTGCTGTAAGATACGATCGTTTAAAACGTTTGAAAACTCTTTATATGAATAAAAAGACAATAATGCAATTACCATTGCTATCAAACTGTTGATGATAATTAGTATTACTGTTCTGATGCTCATAAAATAATTTTTTTATGATAAGATAAAACGGTTAATTTAGTGGAAAGAGAATAAATTGCGTTAGCCTGGTTATTATTTAGATTTGTAAATATACTTTATTCGTTGAATAAAATTGATGTCTTTTTCGAGGTATGCTATTTAATCTTTCAACAAGTATTTCCACCCGCTGAATATTTTGGAATTGATGACCTTACCATTTAGAATATCGTCAAGATAAACCTTCCTGTTTTGAAAGAAAAAATTGAACTTTTAATTTTAAAATTGAATCAATTCCTACTCGCTTTAAACATTCTTAATTCCTCCCAAGTGAATGTATCACCATATTTTTCTTTTAGAGGCGAAACCGATTCTTCCTTATAGCCTTTGAAGGCTGCAGTGAGTTCTAGCATTTTGTCTTCGGGCAAAACATCCTCAATGCGAATGGTTTGGGTAATAATTAATTTAGTCAAATGTCCTAAAATGGTTTCTGGCGTAAATTTTCTGATGGCCGCAATTTCTTGGATTGTGTTCTTTTCGAGCCACAATTCGTAGGTTTCCTGAACTGTCGATTTCTTAGGTTCTTTAGTTGATTTTTTCGTTTTTGTGTATCTTTCCAAATCGGCTTCGTCTTCTATTAAAGTTACGTTTACCTGCTTGAATTCTTCTTGAATGATTTTTAACTTATTAATTTTATAGTTTTTCATTTCTTCAGAAGTTAATTTTTCTTTCGAAATGGTTTGGCCTTGAACCACGGTGTCAATTAATAATTTAGCTTTCATTAATCGTAAAACAGACTTGATTTGCAGTTCTTCTAGCGTGACTAATTCGTCGTAAAAAGCTTTTGCCTTTTTGATGCGTTTTACTTCTTCAATTTTCCAAAGGATTTCGAAAACCAAGTTATCCATCGGCACAATAAAATAATTGTAAGCCGCCTGTATTCTATCGGAAACATAATTCAAATCGACTGTTTCTTGGCTAAAAAGCCTATTTAATTGAGAAATAAACTTGTTCGATGCATCTAAAAGTGATTCGATAGCCTCGGTTTGTTTGCTTGCCCAGATGGCATGTTTTGATTTGGTGGTGTTTTCTCCTTTTTCGTCATAGCTAAATTTATGATTGCGCCATTCTTGTGCCAAATCACTCCAATCGAAACTACTCTTCAAAAAATTATGAATGAAGTTGCTGGTTTCTACTTGCAACGAATTCTCCAAAACTTCTTCGGTTGCTTTATTAAGGGAATAATCCATCACATCCTGGTCGTTGGAAATCCCGTTCATCTGTAGTGGGGAAAGCAAAACAAGACCGTTTAACGAACGCAAACGCGATAGGGCGACATACGCCTGTCCGGGAAGAAAAACTTGCGATACATCAAGCGCCGCTTTGTCAAAAGTGAGTCCTTGGCTTTTATGAACCGTAATGGCCCAAGCCAGTTTTATGGGATAATGAACAAATGTTCCTAAAACTTCTTCCTCGATTTCTTTAGTGTTTTCATCCACTTTATAGCGAATGTTTTGCCATTCGTATTTTTCGACTTCGATAGTTTTGTTTTCCTCGGGAAAATGGACGAGGATTTCCTGGCTCGAAAGCGATTGGATAAATCCCATTTTTCCGTTGAAATAATTCTTGTCAAAGGAGGGATCGTTTTTCACAAACATCACTTGCGCCCCCACTTTCAGCTTTAAATGTTCCTCGACAGGATATATTTTGTCCGGAAAGTCATCCACAATTTCGGATTTGTAAGTTACCAATTTTCCTTCCAAATCTTCCAACGCCTGTGCATTCATGGCATCCGCTTTGGCATTGTGGGTGGTCAAAGTAATATAGCCTTTATTGGCTTTTAAATCGAAGTCAGGTTTTACGTATTGATTTAAAGTTTGAATGTCTGCTGGAGAAATTTGGTTGTTCCTCAGATTATTCAAAATCGAAATAAAAGTGTCGTCTGTTTGACGAAAAATTTTGGACAATTCAATATACAAAGGCGGATTTTGCTGCACAACATGCGAATGGAAAAAGAATTTCCCTTTGTAATACGTTCGCAAGGTTCGCCATTCCTCATCCCGAATTACGGGAGGTAATTGCAACAAGTCGCCAATAAACAAAACCTGAACACCGCCAAAAGGACTGCTTTTTTTTCGAACAGTTTGCATCATAAAATCCATGGCGTCCAACAAATCGGCGCGGAGCATACTCACTTCGTCAATGATGAGCAATTCCATGTTACGAATAACCGTTTTCTTCAAACCTCCCATTTTGAAGTGCCTCCGCAACGTGGCTTTGGTTTCAAATTTAGTGTTTTCCGAAAAATGGGGTGAGGAATTTTCGGGAATAAAGCCGCCGAAAGGCAACTGAAACATGGAGTGGATGGTAACGCCACCCGCATTTAAAGCTGCAATTCCTGTGGGTGCCACTACAACCGTATTCTTGTGGGTGGTTTGGATAATTTCCCGCAAAAGCGTAGTTTTTCCAGTTCCTGCTTTTCCGGTAAGGAAAATAGAACGATGTGTTTGATTGATAAATCGCAAAGTGTAGGCCGCGGCTTCGGAAAGGTTTTGCATATAGCGAATGTAATAAGAAAGCTAAAATATAAAAAAATTATCATAAACTGTTTTAATAAAACTTAACTAAGCAAAAAAGCCTTCAATTAAATCGAAGGCTTTCTTATAAATTAGGATATAAAAATATACTTTTCCGGATAATGTCTTTATTTTTTTGTTTCCGCCTTTTCTTCCGTTTTTACCGAAGATTTGTATTTGTCGTTTAACAATTTGATAATGTCTTTAGTAACATCGTATTTTTCTTCGGCGTATAAAATCGTTGCGGCATCTCCGGTTCCATAAATATAAGCGTAGCCTTTTTCTTTACCATATCCTTTAATAAATTTTTTGACTTTTACGACCAAGCTATCCATTTCGGTTGCGCCTTCTTGTTGTAATTCTTGTGAAAGTGCTTGTTGAGCCTGACCCAGTTCCTGTTCTCTTCTTTGCAATTCAGCGCCTTTTTGCTGCGCCCAAGCTTGACCCTTTGCTTGTGCCTGACTCTGAAAACTGGCAGCTTCCTGTTTGAAACGATTTATCTCGGTTTCCAGTTGTTTTCCTTTTTCTTCCGCCTTTGCTTTATATTTAGCCTCTAGGTCATTTGCTTCCGTATATTGTTTCATCAAAACAGCCGTGTCAACATAAGCCGTTTTTATTTCTTTTACTTCTGCTGATTTAGTACAGGCAAGAAGAGAAATTGTCATTGCGATAAGTACTGCTGTTTTTTTCATTTTCTATTTTTAAAAATTTGCAACAAAAATATAAAAATTTAATCTGCATTGTCCTAAAGAAAGAAAAATGCGCAACTATTTTGTGTATTGTTTTTTGCTATTACAATTAATTCTTTCATCAATTATTGCTATCAAAAATGGACGCGATAGCTTTTGTATACGGAACGTTTTCTAAAAAACCTGCTTGTTATTCAATTGTGTCAGAAATCACGCTTAAATGCGCTTAAAATCAATTTTGATCGTGTCTTATGATATAAATATGTGAAGAATATTCAAAACTCTTCCTTGCCTTCCAATTGGACAACAATCCAACGTAAAAAGCTTTGATGAAATTCATTTTTCCGGATTTGTATTTTTCGGATAGTAAGCTCACATAAAAAGAATCAAATTTCATGGGTAAGACTTTTTCCAATTTCATTTTTTCTTTTTCAAAAAGCAATTTTATGGCCGTTTTAGAGAAATGCCAAAAATGAATAGGAACATCGAAAGCCGCCCAAAATTTTCCGTACTGTTTTGCGTCGAAGGATTTGAAATTGGGAACGGCAATAATTAATGTTCCTGTTGGTTTCAATAATCGTTTCAATTCTTTAATTTGTTTGTCTAAATCTGGGACGTGTTCTAAAACGTGCCACATCGAAATCACGTCAAAAGAATTATTCTCTAATTCTGTTGTCAATTCTACAAACGAAACTCCTTTGTTTATTGCAATTGATTTTGCTCTAGTGCTAGGCTCGACTCCTATTGTTTGCCAACCGTCTTTTTTTGCAACTGACAAGAAATCCCCTGTTCCGGCACCAATATCCAATATGCTCCCTTTATTGGGTTGAAGCGAATTTATTAAGTTGAGTTTGTTTTTTAGAGCAATGTTTTTTATGAAATGATAGAGTTTTTCAAACAAAGAACGTTGGTTGTCGGTATGGGAAATATAATCTTCGCTTTCGTAATACTTACCCAAAGTATCCAAACTGGGTTGTGGATGTGTAATAAGCATATCCAAAGTTTCGTCGTGATACAAGTCGAAAGTTTCTTTAGAAACAGAATAATCTTTTAGGGTGAGAAAATGTTTTTTGTTTGAAATGTCCATTTTTAGTCTTCAGTGGTCCGTTTTTAGCACACAGTTTAGAACTGTTATCAAAGGATTATTTATAAATTTTTTAATATAGTTTCACGTGGAACAAATTGATTGTAGATTTCAGAATTCAGAATTCAGATTTAAATCAAAAATCGTTAATCTTATATCTGCAATCATAAATCTTACCTTCCCATGTAAATTAACAAAACCGAAACATCGCTTGGAGAAACGCCGCTAATTCTTGAAGCTTGAGAAATCGTCACAGGACGAATCTTGCTTAATTTCTGTTTGGCTTCAATCGACATTGATTTTATCTTGTTGTAATCGAAATTTTCGGGGATTTTTACGTCTTCTAAACGGGTCAGTTTATTAGCATTGTTTCTTTCCTTTTCGATATACCCAGAATACTTTACTTGGATTTCGGCTTGTTCCAATATTTCTTGATCCAATTTGTTTTCTGCAACATAGGCTGCCACTTTTTCAAATTGAAGAATGTCTTCCAAATCAATTTGCGGTCGAGAAAAGACTTTAAACATTTTGTCCCCTTGCGTAATTAACGCTGTATCTTTTGATTCCAAAATTGGGTTTGCTTCAGCCATAGTGACGCTCGTTTCTTTGAAGAAAGCAACCATTTTTTCGGATTCATTCAACTTTTTTTCCATTCGACGCAAACGCGATTCGGAAGCCAGTCCTATTTCAAAAGACATTGGCGTTAATCTGAAATCGGCGTTATCCTGACGCAACAACGTTCTGTATTCCGCTCGAGAAGTAAACATTCGATAAGGTTCTTCGGTTCCTTTGGTAATTAAATCGTCAATTAAAACTCCAATATAAGCTTCATCTCTTTTTAAAATAAGCGGTGCTTTTTCTTGAACCTTTAAGGCTGCATTAATTCCTGCCATCAATCCTTGCGAAGCGGCTTCTTCATATCCTGTCGTTCCATTGATTTGTCCGGCGAAATACAAGCCTTCGACTAACTTCGTTTCTAAAGTGTGTTTTAATTGGGTAGGCGGAAAATAGTCATATTCAATAGCGTATCCGGGACGGAAAAATTTCACGTTTTCAAAACCTACTACCGAACGCAATGCTTTAAATTGAATGTCTTCTGGAAGCGATGTAGAAAAGCCATTTACATAAACCTCACAGGTGTTCCAACCTTCTGGTTCTATAAATAACTGGTGTCTTTCTTTGTCGGCAAAACGATTAATCTTGTCTTCGATAGACGGACAATACCTGGGTCCAAGCGATTGAATTCTTCCGTTAAACATTGGCGAACGATCAAAACCCTCCCTCAAAATGTCATGAACATCAAGAGAAGTATACGTCATGTGACACGATTTTTGCTGAATCAAGGGAGATGTTACATCCGAATAAGAAAATTTATCTGGTTTAGCATCTCCTTTTTCTTCGTTCATTTTAGAATAATCCAAAGAACGGCCGTCCACTCGAGGGGGTGTTCCCGTCTTCATTCTTCCCGACTGAAAACCTGCGATTACTAAATCTTCGGTGATTCCGTATGCAGCACTTTCGCCTGCTCTTCCTCCTCCAAATTGCTTTTCACCAATGTGAATCAATCCATTCAGGAAAGTTCCGTTAGTTAACACAACCGATTTAGCTTTTATTTCGATTCCAAGTGAAGTTCTTATACCTATAATTTTACCGTTTTCAATAATCAGTCCTTTGACCATTTCTTGATAAAAATCAAGATTAGGTGTTCCTTCCAACATCAATCGCCATTCTTCTGCAAATCGCATTCGGTCGCTCTGAACTCTTGGCGACCACATTGCGGGCCCTTTTGACTTATTCAGCATCTTGAATTGGATTGCAGTCTTGTCGGAAACTATTCCAGAATATCCGCCAAGCGCATCAATCTCACGAACGATTTGCCCTTTTGCGATCCCCCCCATAGCGGGATTACAGGACATTTGGGCAATGTTTTGCAAGCTCATGGTAACCAACAAGGTCGTCGAGCCCAAATTGGCAGCAGCGGCAGCGGCTTCACAACCCGCGTGACCCGCTCCAACGACAATTACATCATACTCTTCTAGAAACATCTTTAATTTGGGATTTATGATTCGGGATTGTTGTGTTGAATCACAAATCTGTTTTATTGTTCCACGTGAAACAATTATTATTAAAAAATCAAAAAGGACTTGCTATTGTTCCACGTGAAACATAGCTAGTTTTTCGTCTTCTTTACTTCTCATCAAAAGCTCGTCGCCTTCAGACTTATCCTTATACCCACAATAATGCAAAACTCCATGAACCAAAACGCGTTTTAATTCATCATCAAAAGACACATTGAAATCGATGGCGTTGTCCTTAACTCTTTCAACAGAAATAAAAATATCTCCGTGTAATTCGTTTCCAACGCTGTAGTCAAAACTAATAATGTCTGTCAAAGTATCGTGGCCAAGATGTTCTAAGTTTATCTTGTGTAAATAATCGTCATCGCAAAAGATGTAATTAATCTCTCCTTCTTTCTTATTTTCGGAGGTTATTACAGCTGAAATCCAACTGCTAATTGCTATTTCATTCTCTAAAAGAAATTCCGTTTCGTAATTAAAGTTGATCATTTGTTATTGAAATATTCTTGGACTTTTTGATTAAAATTAGTGCGCAAAGGTAGGGATTGTCTATTTAATATTTCAATACTATTCAAATAATCCAATAACGCTGGCGGGAGTGGTTTTGACTGGTTGGAAAACTCCTTTTTATTAGTTTGTGATTGGCGTTTGTTTTCCTGTCCTTGTTGCTGTAAAGCCGTATTTAATTTTAACAATTCTTGCTTAACATTCAAAATCTTTTGTAATGTTTCATTTTTAAAACCTTTGTTTATCAATTGCTTTTCTAGTTGCTTCATTTGCTCTAAAACATTCTGGCCATTGCCTCCTATGCCTTTTTTATCTAATTCGTTTTGTAAGGCTTCGCGAAGTTGCTTCTGCTCTTTGTATATTTCCATTATAGCTTTGGCAACTCCTTCTCCATCTTCCCCGTTTTCTCCATTCTCTCCTTTTGGGCCATCGGCTCCTGTTTTTCCCGGTTCTTTTCCTTTTTTACCCTCTTTTCCTTCGCCGGGTTTTTGACCTTTCTTAATACCATCCTTCATCTTTTCGCCCAAACCATCCTGTTTTTTGATAATATCAGGCAACTGCATTCCTTCTCCTTTGCCGGGTTTTGGCTTACCAGCACCCATACTAGACATTGACATTTGCATATTGTTGAGGATTTCGGTTAAAAAATCCGCTAGTTTATTGGCCGACGATATAGTGTATTGTTGGTGTGAGACTCCCTTTGGAATCTGAGCATCAGCCAATGTTTCCAATGATTTATCCATATTATAAAGCGCATTGCCTAATTCTTTGGTTATGTTTTCTCCTATTTTTGGGTTTCGCAAAGACATGGCAAACAAGCTATCGTCTATGTGTTTGAATTGGAGTTTTAAATCCTGCTGATTTTTTAAATTCTTATTAAACGTCGGAGAGCCAATGCTTAGCTTCTTAAACCTAATCATAACATCTTCTTGTGAGAAAGAAAAGGCGAGCAAATTATCCAGGATTTGGCGTAACATGGCCACATCTTCTTCTAATTGTTCCATTTCACCCTGATCCATACTCTGCTCCATTTTCTGAGCCATTTGGTTCATTTTCTTGGCCGCACTTTTTTGTTTTGGCTTCGCTTTTTCTTTATTGCTTTTTTGCAATTCATCCGAAGCTTTTTTCAAGTCCTCATCGATACTTTTTTCCTGTTCTTTGTCTGTAGAAATATCCAAAGGCTTTTTAAGTTCTTTATTTTCCTTA
>JBIILD010000070.1:0-9216 GCA_044232845.1 Flavobacterium sp. | reverse complement strand
TATAGTGGACATTTGAATTCTTCCATAGTATCTGCAAGGAGATTCATGGCTTTACCTTCGGTTCCGTAGCAGTCTATTTGTATGCTTTGAGGTGTTGTTTTAATGTGAAAAGCACCTTTTCCTTTGGAGTTCTTCCAACTGTTGTCATCTACTTTTTCCCAGCTTGAAAAAACACTTTTAATACGATTTATTATAACTTGAACCGGCAGCGTTTCAAGACCTTCGACTTCTTGTCCTTCAACCAAAGCTTCGTATACCAAGTGGTGGTTGAGATAAATACCGTCCTGATAGTTCCAAAAAAGTAATTCGTACATTTAAAAAAGATTGAAAGATTAAGAATTAAAAGATTGAAAAATTAGCAATCAATTCAAGTTTTCTAATATTCGAAAGTTCCATATTCACTAGTGATGGTGAGCTTTTTGGCATCGGCAGCTTCTACTCTACCCACGATTTGGGCATCGACGTGGAATGATTTTGAAATGGCAATAATGTCCTGGGCAATGGCCTCGGGAACGTAAATTTCCATTCGGTGACCACAGTTGAACACCTGGTACATTTCTTTCCAATCCGTCTTTGATTGCTCCTGAATTAATCGGAACAAAGGCGGAACGGGGAATAAATTGTCTTTTATGATGTGCAGATTTTGAACGCCTTGCTCGCTGGCTGGCAGGAAATGCAAAATCTTGGTTTGTGCTCCTCCGCTGCAATGCACCATGCCGTGAATTTCATTAGAGGTATATTTATCCAAGATTTTCTTGATGATAGGAGCGTACGTTCGTGTTGGAGAAAGTACTAATTGTCCGGCATTGATGGGTGAATTTTCGACTGCATCGGTTAGTTTTAACTGCCCTGAATAAATCAAAGCTGATGGAACTGCGGAATCGTAACTTTCTGGGTATTTGGTTGCTAAATATTTCCCAAAAACATCGTGACGCGCCGAGGTTAATCCGTTGCTTCCCATACCGCCGTTATAGCTTTTTTCGTAACTAGCTTGGCCAAAAGAAGCCAATCCCACAATCACGTCACCCGCTTTTATATTGGCATTGTCAATGACTTTAGAGCGTTTCATTCGAGCCGTAACGGTTGAATCTACGATGATGGTGCGAACGATATCGCCCACATCGGCAGTTTCGCCTCCGGTAGAATGAATGGTAACGCCAAAGGAAGCTAATTCTTTTATCAATTCTTCGGTTCCGTTGATGATGGCCGAAATCACTTCAGCAGGAATGAGGTTTTTATTTCGTCCAATAGTGGAAGAAAGCAGAATATTATCGGTAGCACCCACGCACAATAAATCGTCGATATTCATAATCAAGGCATCTTGCGCAATGCCTTTCCATACTGAAATATCACCCGTTTCTTTCCAATACATATAAGCCAATGAGGATTTAGTTCCTGCGCCATCAGCGTGCATAATCAGGCAATAATCCGCGTCATTGGTTAAATAATCAGGGACAATTTTGCAAAAAGCTTGAGGAAACAATCCTTTATCAATGTTTTTTATGGCGTTGTGCACATCTTCTTTGGATGCTGAAACTCCTCTTTGAGCATAACGTTTACTGGAATCTGAACTCATTTTATTGCTGTGTAGTTTTGTTGTTGTCCGCCGAAGGAGGATGGGGCAAATATAAATATTTTTTTCGGTGTTTGCCTATTCCGTTTTCGCAAGTGTTTTGAAAGTTATCACAAAAAATGCCTACCCAAAATGAATAGACATTTCTATAAAAACTAGGTATGGTTCTTATTTAGTAAGCAGTAATTCTCTGTATTTTGTCAATGTCCAACTTTCGTCATCCACAAGCAACTCTAGTTTATCGCAGTGGTTTCTTATCTCATCGAAATAAGGTTTCACCTTATTACAATAGGCTTCCGCCATTTCTTGTGCATCGTTTAAGTTATTTGCTTTTTTCCGTTCGTTTCTCATCGCCTCGACTTTAGAATTGATTCCTTCAATATGACCCGAAATTTCTCTTATGAGGGTAATTTGTTCTTTTGCCAATGTTTTGAATTCCTCCCCGAAAATTTCTTTCAATCCTTTTACGTTGTCAATCAAGGTGTTTTGGTAGCGAATTGCCGTTGGGATAACATGGTTTTGGGAAAGATCGCCTAAAACTCTGCCTTCGATTTGGATTTTTTTAGTATATTCTTCCAACTCAATTTCATAACGCGCTTCCACTTCCACATGGTTCATGATTCCCATTTCAGAAAACAAGCTCAATGCCCGTTTTGAAGCTCTTGCTTTCAGGGCTTCTGGAGTTGTTTTGAAATTACTCAACCCTCTTTTAGCCGCTTCAATTTCCCACGCCTCACTATAGCCGTCTCCTTCAAAAAGGATTTTTTTGGAAACTTTGATATATTCTCTTAACACGTTAAAAATGGCTTCGTCCTTTTTCAATCCTTTTTTCTCAATCAAAGCATCCACTTCAATTTTGAAATCTTTCAATTGTTTGGCTACAATGGTATTCAAAGTCGTCATTGCATTCGAACAATTCGCAGAAGAACCCACCGCCCTGAACTCAAATTTATTTCCAGTAAAGGCAAAGGGAGACGTTCTATTTCGGTCCGTATTATCCAAAAGCACGTCTGGAATTTTTCCCACCACATTCAGTTTTAAATCGGTTTTTTCTTCTGGCGATAATTTACCAGTGGTCACGCCTTCGAGTTCGGCCAAAACTTTAGTCAATTGCTCCCCAATAAACACGGAGATAATTGCCGGAGGCGCCTCATTGGCACCTAGTCTATGGTCGTTACTCGCCGTTGCAATCGCTGCTCTTAATAAGGTTTCATAATCGTTTACCGCTTTGATGGTGTTAATGAAGAAAGCCAAAAACTGTAAATTACTCATGGGTGTTTTGCTTGGACTTAACAAGTTTACACCCGTATCTGTTGCCAATGACCAGTTGTTGTGTTTTCCGGAACCGTTAACTCCTTTGAATGGTTTTTCGTGCAATAACACCTTTAAATCATGGCGTTCTGCTACTTTTTGCATCACGTCCATCAACAAACAGTTATGATCTACGGCCAGATTGGTTTCTTCAAAAATAGGTGCCAATTCAAATTGATTGGGCGCCACTTCGTTATGACGGGTTTTTACCGGTATTCCAAGTAACATACATTCTTGCTCTAAATCTCTCATATACATCAAAGCCCGACTCGGAATAGAACCAAAATAATGGTCGTCCAATTGTTGTCCTTTGGCGGAAGTATGCCCTAACAAGGTTCTTCCCGTCATTACAATATCAGGACGAGAGTTTGCCAATGCACTATCAATCAAGAAATACTCTTGCTCCCATCCAAGGGTGGCTGTTACTTTTTTAACATTTTTATCGAAATATTTACATACATCGGTAGCAGCATTGTCTATTGCGGATAAAGCCCTTAGCAAGGGTATTTTATTATCCAAAGCTTCTCCGGTGTAGGAAATAAAAACAGTTGGAATACACAAAGTAGTACCATATATAAACGCTGGAGATGTTGGATCCCAAGCGGTATATCCTCTTGCTTCGAAGGTATTTCTGATTCCTCCATTCGGAAAACTGGAAGCATCTGGTTCTTGCTGCACCAACTGTCCACCACCAAATTTTTCTACTGGATCACTCCCATCATAAGAGGTTTCAAAGAAGGCATCGTGTTTTTCGGCAGTACTCCCTGTCAAGGGTTGAAACCAATGTGTGTAATGAGTCACTCCTTTTGACAAAGCCCACTCTTTCATACCCATGGCAATATAATCGGCTAATTTTCTATCTATTTTGGTTCCATGCTGTATAGCGCCTTGCACTCCTTTTAATGCATCTGAAGTCAAATATTGCTTCATCGCTTTTTCGTTAAAAACATTTAAACCAAAAAGAATTGACTTTCTGTCAGTTTCCTCAAATTGAATTGTTTTTCTCGTTGATGCTTCTTTCAAAGCTTGAAATCTTAATGTCGACATATCACTATTGTTTTTCTCAAAGATAATTATTTTTTGTATAAAAAAAATATAGTATTTAAAATTTAACCTATGCGAAAATAGGGTATTCATAAAAATATCATAACCAAATATTATTTTAACCCCATTATTTTACACATACGTTCTTTTAAATTACATTTGCAAATATTTTTAATTCAATAATCCTAAAATAGTTAAGTTATGGCTAAAATAAAATTAGAATACCTTTGGTTAGATGGTTACGAACCAACTCAAAATCTTAGAAGTAAAACTAAAGTAGAAGAGCACGAAAACTTTAAAGGAACCTTGGCAGAAATTGGAAATTGGTCATTTGATGGCTCATCAACCAGACAAGCTGAAGGAGGTTCATCTGATTGCCTTTTAGTTCCGATTGCTATCTATCCCGATCCAACGCGTATCAATGGGTACTTGGTAATGACCGAAGTTATGTATGCAGACGGAAAACCACATCCGTCTAATGGTAGAGCTACTATAGATGATGATGGTGATTTCTGGTTTGGTTTCGAACAAGAATATTTCATCATGGATACTAAAACTTTATTACCATTAGGATTCCCCGTTGGAGGTTACCCTGCCCCGCAAGGAATGTACTACTGTTCAGTAGGTGGAAAAAATACACATGGAAGAAATTTAGTAGAAGAGCATGCGGATTTATGTATTCAAGCGGGACTTAATTTTGAAGGGATCAATCAAGAAGTGGCTTGTGGCCAATGGGAATTTCAATTATTCGCAAAAGGAGCTAAAAAAGCAGGTGATGAAATCTGGGTTGCTAGATATTTATTAGATCGCTTGACTGAAAAATATGGCTACTATATCGAATACCACCCAAAACCACTAGGCGATACCGATTGGAATGGTTCAGGCATGCACGCCAACTTCTCTAACGAAGTGTTAAGAACATGCGGAGACAAAGCGGTATATGACAAAATATGCGAAGCCTTCCGTCCAGTTGTTGAAGAGCATATTGCTGTTTACGGAGCTTATAACGAACAACGTTTGACTGGTAAACACGAAACAGCTTCTATTCACGATTTCTCTTATGGAGTGTCAGATAGAGGAGCTTCAATCAGAATCCCATTGTATACTGTACAAAAAGGATGGAAAGGGTATCTTGAAGACAGAAGACCAGCTTCTAATGGTGATCCGTATAAAATCGCAGCAAGAATTATCAAAACTGTTAAATCAGCGTTATAATTCCTATCACATAAAACTTAAAAGTGCTTTCGTAAATGAAAGCACTTTTTTTACGCTTTAAATTTTTATATCAATCCCAACCAAGTATCTTTGAATTAAATTAATTTTTAATTAAATAAAATGATTGTTTGGATCTCCTTTTTAGCTGCTATTTTATTTTTTCTTGCTCTCGATTTGGGAGTTTTAAATAAAACACCCCATATTATCAGTTCGAAAGAAGCCGGAAAATGGACTGGTATTTGGGCAACAATGTCTTTTTTGTTTTCTGTAGTAATTTATTGGTTGTATAGCGCCAATTATATTGCAAATCCAGACGCATTGAAACCCATTGACGCATCGCTAAAATTCATTACTGGTTATTTGATTGAATTATCGCTTAGCGTAGACAATATATTTGTTATTGCCATTATCTTTTCTTCTTTTAGAATCCCCCAAAAATATCAACATCGTGTTTTGTTTTGGGGGATTTTAGGCGCTATTATTTTCCGGGGATTGATGATTTATTTTGGCGTTCTACTCATCCATAAATTCAGTTGGACCACTTATATTTTTGGGATTTTCTTGATTTTTACAGCAGTTAAAATGTTGTTTACCAAAGAGGACGAGAAATTTGAACCCAAAAAATCTTTTATTTATAGGATATTGAGAAAAATAATTCCCGTTACAAGCCACATCGACGGAGAACATTTCTTTGTAAAAAGAAGACACATTACTGCAGCAACACCCTTATTCGTGGCGCTAATTGTTATCGAGGTGATGGATGTCATATTTGCCCTTGACAGTGTTCCTGCTATTTTAGCGATCACCTCCGACCCCTTTTTGGTATTTAGTTCTAATATTTTTGCTATTCTGGGTTTACGTTCCATGTATTTCTTTTTGGCTAATATGTTGGAGAAATTTGCCCATTTAGAATACAGCTTGATTGCTATTTTGAGTTTTGTGGGTTTCAAAATGTTATCCCATGATTTCGTTGCAATTCCAGAATGGTTTTCTTTGGTTTTTATTGCGCTTTCGCTTATGATAGGAATCATGGTTTCTTTGCGACTGAATAAAGAAGATGCCTCCTAAAAACATAAAAAAAAAAGGAAATCGTGAGATTTCCTTTTTTTATGGCACACTATTTTAGAACTTTATGCTTTGTATTTGGGATTCATTTAGATTCAATTTATCCATTACATCCTCATAATTACTAGTTTTTAAATTCGCAGAAAAAGCACCTGGAACAATCACGATTCTAAAAGTTTGATTCCCCAGATACTGTGGAGTCATCGATATATCATAATTTCCTTTTGCATAGATTGTAAAATCTTCCTTGCTAAAATCATAATCATAATCCAATTCATTCCCCTGATCCAAAAAAAGAGTGCGAGGAATAAGTTGCCAAATTGGAGTGGTTGAATTGATGGTTCCGGACAATCTATAAATTAAAATAACATCCGAGGCATAAATAGAAGGCGTTAACGTTTGATAAATTGTATAGCCTTCAGTTGAATCATACACGAAATTTACATTTTTGAGTTCGAATACTTCGCTTAATAAACCATCTTGACCCGCTGGACCTGGAATTCCTTCTGGACCAGTACAACTTTGCAAGCTAAATATTCCGACTACGACTAAAAAGCTTATTATATTTTTCATGATTTAATTATTTATGATTTTAATCTCTATTCATGAACTGTGCCAAAGTTTATTTTATCAAATTTTGAAAATTTAGAGACTATGATTAACCCAGCTAAATTGGCTTTACATAATTAACATCTCTTTTTCAGAGAGATATTAATCAAAAAGCACCCCGGGTTTCGGGGTGCTTTTCTATTTAAAATTAGCATTATTTTATTTCGAAGATGACAGTACTTTTTTAATAGTACTTCCTTGATTAGTAGTTACTCTAACAAAATAAACTTGCTCTTTCTCTCTTTTAAACTTAAATGATAGAGAAACTTCTTTGTCCAAATAACTATTGGAGTCGTTTTCTGAAAATACTGTGACGCCCTGATAATCAATTAATTCAATTTTAACATCAGAACTATAATCAAATTTATATTTAATGGTAAGCTGGTTTTTGAATGGAACTGGGTAGGCCTCAAAACTCACGTTTGATGTTTTACTGTCGCAATTTGCTAAGGTAGTGGCTCTTGTTCCTCCTAAAGGACAACCTGAATTATTTAGAATATCCAATTTACTCGCTAGTTCTCCCGGCACTTTTCCTCCATCTTTAAATGCTTGATTTACGGGATTAATCACAGATTGAGGATTGTTTAAATAAGGTGCAGGATAATCAACCTCATCACTACAAGCATTCAATAATGCAGCTACTCCTTGACGAGCAAGGTTATAAACACCTCCACCTCTTAAATTTAGAGCTTCCAATAAAGTCAAATTAGTAAAGCTAGCTGGTTCATTATCAAATACATCTCCAAACTTCATACAAGGGGTATAGTTTGTACACCATCTATCGGTATGATTTTTCCAATAACCTAAAGTACATCCTTCTATTGCACAAGATATAAATGTCACGACCATATCGTCATGAACCGCAGGACATGGTCCGTCAGGATCATTTGTTGTAAGGGTCAATGTCACGGTACCCGCTGTTTCATCTGCTACACTTGGTGTATAAACTGCATTAAGTGTTCCAGCATTTGGTGCAAATGAACCTGTGCCACTGGTGCTCCAAGTACCTGACGAAGCACTACCTCCTATTGAACCTGCCAACTGTACGGTTGAACCGGCACAGATAGTTTGGTCATCATTGGCTGTGGCAGTAGATGGTGGGTTGATGGTAACGACCATATCGTCATGAACCTCAGGACATGGTCCGTCAGGATCATTTGTTGTAAGGGTCAATGTCACGGTACCAGCTGTTACATCTGCTAAACTTGGTGTATAAACTGCATTAAGTGTTCCGGCATTTGGTGCAAATGAACCTGTGCCACTGGTGCTCCAAGTACCTGACGAAGCACCACCTCCTATTGAACCTGCCAACTGTACGGTTGAGCCTGCACAGATAGTTTGGTCATCATTGGCTGTGGCTGTGGCTGGTGGATTGACTGTAGCTACTACTTCTATTCTCGGACCATCACATACCAACCCAAGAAAAGGAGTTGTAACAACGTCGGAAACCCAAAAGGATGTTGTTGAGGTAACTGAGGTTGTAAATGATGTACCCGTAAAGAGTGGAGAACCACCGCTTGCATCAGCATACCAAACTGCAACACTATGATTACTCAATCCTGTGGCTCCCAAAGTAACTTCACCCGGTCCACAAATTGTAGCTGGAACACCCGTTACAGTGGGTTGGTAAACTGCAACAGAAACCCCGCAAAAATTAACCTCATCAGGATTAGCTATTCCCGTAACCGTACATGTAATAAAAAAAGATCCTCCCAAGGTACCAGGATTTACTTCAACACTATTGGCCGTATCCGTCCCAACAATTGAAGCCCCAGAAGTATTAAGAGAAAGTGACCAAATGAAAGTACTGGCAATGGATGGAGAGGCAAGATAGATCAAGTTTGATCCACTTGCACAAGACTCAATAACGGCAGTTGGAAAAGGGGGACTAGCCGAATAACCTGTAACTAAACAAGAATTCTGTGCAAAGGCACCAGTAGTAGAAAAACCTACAAAAAAAATCAACATCAATATTTTTTTGGTGTCGTTTATAAACTTTTCGAAAATAGATTTTGTCAACTGGTGACAATTAATTTTATTTGTTTTCATAATAATTATATATTTAAATGATTAACACCATATATTAGATAAAGAAAGCAGGAAGTTTACAGATTTGAGGAATCGTGTCTAGAAAAAAACCTCTTCAAAAAAATTGAAGTGTACCATCGTCAAAAGAATTCTCCATTGGGGAATAAAGGATAAACTCTTTTCTAACCAATTATTAATAAAAAATTGCTGTACAGCAAAACTTAAAACTTCTTTTAAAAGTATCTATACTAAAGTTAAGTAGTAAAAAATGAAAGATAAAAAAAGACTATTAAAAACCGATAAAAAGTGAATATTATCGATAAAAAGCATTTCTTATTAGGAAAAATAACATGAATATAGCAATTACAAAC
>JBIILD010000069.1:0-9382 GCA_044232845.1 Flavobacterium sp. | reverse complement strand
GCCCAATATGATTGGATAAATTTGAAACTGAAAATGATTTGATTGTTTGACTTTCTCATAGTAAAATAAAAAAGTTCGAACCGCAGATATGAATCCAATACTAATGAAAATAGCCAGTATTAACGGGGCTTCCCGAGGCAAAAAAAAATGGGACAAGTCTAAAAAAATAGACTTGTCCCATACCGTGAAGGCAGAAGGATTCGAACCTTCGACCGCCTGCTTAGAAGGCAGGTGCTCTATCCAGCTGAGCTATGCCTCCATTAATCATTAAATTTACTAATTAAAGACAAACTTAGTAATTAGTCGGGGTGGCAGGATTCGAACCTGCGGCCTCCTGCTCCCAAAGCAGGCGCGATAACCGAGCTACGCTACACCCCGTATAAGATAGTTTCTATCTTTTTAGTAATCTTATTGATGCTGATTCTTAGTATAGGCATTCACGCACCCTTGACACCATAACTAGCCTACATTTCACCCAGAAAAGAAAAAAAGCGGAGAGTAAGGGATTCGAACCCTTGGTACAGTTTCCCATACGCATGTTTAGCAAACATGTCCTTTCGGCCACTCAGGCAACTCTCCAGTATAAGAACTTATATTGCTTTTAAGCGGTTGCAAATGTAGCCTTCTATTCTATATTTCACAAATAATAAACCCCTTTTTTTAAATGTTTTTTTATTCCCAAATAATTCCTTCGCTAAATCCCGTTTTCACAAAAGAAGGTACCGTTACTGCTGCTAATACCTCAACTATCAATGATGGATCTGCAGACCTTGTAATAACGAGTGAAGAAAAAACCATATCACAGCGCTTGAATCATTGTCTTATATACTATGCTCGGCCGATGCAGCACAGGAGCTTTTTACCACTTCCCCATCTATTGCTAAACCCAAAGCCTTAAAAAATGCGGGTTTATCAATTGGCGATGTTGACTATTTTGAATTTAATGAAGCCTTTGCTGTTGTGGGATTAGTCAATTCAAAAATACTAGAAATAGATGATTCTAAAGTAAACATTAATTTTGGCACAGTAGCGTTGGGACATCCTCCGGGGTTTTCTAGCGCTCGAATTATAGTTACCTTATTAAATGTCTTGGAACAAAATAATGGAAGAATTGGCGCTGCCGCTATTTGCAATAATGGCGGCGGTGCTTCGGCGATTGTTATTGAAAGAATTTAATTAAAAATTAAAATTTAACCCGGAATTAATTTAGTTTTGCAAACAATACAAAATTGATTTTAATTTTAATTATAAGAGATGTTCGGAATTTGTAATCTAGCGATGATCCCACTTCGATTGGAAAACAGTGATAAAAGCGAAATAGTTTCCCAGGTTTTATTTGGGGAGCATTTTGAAGTCACGGAACAATTGAAACAATGGTACCGCATCAAATTACATTATGATTCCTATGAAGGTTGGATAGATTCCAAGCAAATTCAACTGATTTCCGAATCGGATTTTAACCAATTATCGCATGATGCCATTATCTTAAATGGAGATTTGATAGAATATATTACCACTGCAACAGACTTGTTAATGCCTATTCCTCTTGGATCTTCATTATCCTTTTTAAACCATGCTGAGATAAATACTTCTAATTTTAATTTTGAAGGAACAAAAATTAGCGGTATTAAAGCAAAAGAGAATATCTTAAACACCGCATTTATGTATTTGCACGCACCTTATCTTTGGGGAGGAAAAACTCCTTTTGGAATTGATTGCTCAGGCTTTACACAAATGGTTTATAAACTAAATGGCTATAAATTGCAGCGCGATGCAGCCCAGCAAGCATTACAGGGAGAAGCACTGAGTTTTATAGAAGAAAGTGAGCCTGGCGATTTAGCGTTTTTTGATAACGAGGAAGGGAACATTATTCATGTAGGCATTATTATGGAAAATAATTACATTATTCACGCCAGCGGGAAAGTTAGAATTGACAGACTAGACCATTTAGGGATTTATAATCCTGAAGCCAATAAACATACTCACAAACTTAGGGTAATCAAAAAAATAATTAATAGTGCCATACAATAAATAAGTAACAATCATTAAATAATATGGTGTATTAATGAGACAAATTAATGCAACAGCTTAATTTTAAAATGCTATTGAGAATAGGCCTTCTTTTTACTTTATGACTTTTAAACTTTGGCTTTCTTAGTGCTTTGGAATCCTTTTATTACACGATTACTTTAAGGTATCTTTCCTTAAAATTTTACCCGTAGCAGTTTGTTTAAAATTTGGGATAAATACAATTTCTTTGGGTTTTTCGTGTTTTTTCAAAACACTAAAAATAGATTCGTCTATTTCAATAGGATCACCTTCAACATAAAGAACAACTTTTTCTCCTAAATTATCATCTGCTACACCAGATACAAAATACCTTCTAGGAATTAATGTAGATAATTTTTCTTCTATTTGCTCTGGCATCAATTTAATTCCGCCACTATTTATTACATTGTCATATCTCCCCTCCCACTTAAATTGTGTGTCCGAAATTAACTCCACAATATCATTCGTTATAATTTCCTTGCTACTAATCCTTTTAGCTTTAATAATCAAACATTCTCTCTCGTCTATAGAAACTTTCACGTTAGGTAAAACAGTGAATACCTCCTCTCCTATTCGCTTTGCGGCAATGTGAGTTATGGTCTCAGTCATTCCGTAAGTCTCATAGATCTCAATTGGAAGTTTGACTAATTCCTGTTCAAGTGCTTTGTGCACTTTTACACCACCAATGATTAATTTTTTAATCCTTTTTTCTTTTAGTTTTTTTAATGAATTTTTTGCTTGAAGTGGAACCATCGCACAAAAATCAAAATTTCCATCTATGTTTTTTAAAGGATTTGAATTGGGTTCTACAAATTTCATATCCAATCCTAAAATAAAAGAGCGAACAAACATCATTTTTCCCGCTACATAATTGGTTGGTAAACAATGAAGCATCGTATTTCCGGGTTGCAAACCAAAAAAGTCTCCTGTTGCCAATGCGGAGTCCAGCATCGCCTGTTTTTCAATTTTAATAATTTTAGGTGTTCCTGTAGATCCTGAAGTGGGTAACTCAATATACGATTTTTCGTCAAACCAATCTAACAAAAATGTCCCTACATGTTTTTCAAAAGGCTCCCCCTCTTTAATAAAACAGTAAGCCACATAAAACATTTCTTCAAGATTAATATGATAACCATTCAACTTAAAACGATTGTGTATATTCTTATATGTTAAATCACTCATTATATTACATTTAAATTAGTTGCTGTGTCTGACGGATCAATTTTACCGGTAAGTTTTTTTGTCCAATCCGTCCAATTATATTTATTTGCAAATATAAATAAGATAATCGGATAGACAATTACAATAGAAACTATCATTTCATTTACTATATCCTTCGGATTTTCAATTCCAGAATATTTAAAAATTGCATCTGTTTGTATCGCAGAAAAATCAGAGGTAATTAATAATGCCGCCATCAAATTGTTCCCCAAATGAAAGCCCAATGCCAGTTCGAGACTTTCATCCATCAAGGTTATAATGCCTAGCAAAAAACCAGTGCCAATGTAAAAAGCCATAACTCCAAAACCCATTTTGTAAACTTCAGGATTAGCGCTATGGAATAATCCAAATACCACTGAGGTAAAAAGCAAAGGAAACCATCTATTCTTGACGGCAATACCAATTTGCTGCATCAAAAAACCCCTGAATAGGTATTCTTCAAACCCAATTTGAAAAGGAAACATCGCGATGCTAATTATAAATAATATCGTAAATCGCAGCGGGTTAAAATTCCAAATTATCTGAGAATTATCAAAAGAATAGGAAACGGCAAAGCCTACAATGGTCAAGAAGACAATCAAACCAAAAGAAAAAAAGATCCTTTTATAATCTACTTTACTTCTTGAAGTGGTAAGCGATAAAATACTTCTTTTGTGTAATAATTGAACCAAGAAAAACAATAATGCCAACAAAAAAATAAAAGGCGATAAATTTATTATCAGTGATTTAATTCCATTTATATCACCCATTTTTTTATAAGCTTCATCCATTTGCTCCTTTGACATAAGAAAGAACATGATAAAATTGGCAATAAATATTCCGGTTGTGAGCAAGGTAGTTATCAAAACCTTCCACCAAGTGCTTTCGCCTTTATAGGCCTGATTTATAAACATACTATTGAATTTAATTGGCATGGATTCAATTGCTGAATCAACCAATCATTTGATGATTCGAATATAATCTATTTTCCCGTTTTTATCCCTTACTTTGTAAAAAAAATTAAATCACAGTTTTGACTTTAAATTTACCCTAATTTGCGTTGTTCAAAACCAAAAGAATACCCTGCTTTTCTTGAAGAAATAGGGCAAGAATAAGAAGTTTTGAAATATATGGAAACCATTCCTTCCTTTGAGAAATTGAAAGGAATTATAAAAAAACTAGGAATTAAACCTATTGAATTAATACGACAAAAAGAAAAAATATGGACAGAAAATTTCAAAGGCAAAATATTGTCTGACAGAGAAATCATTCAAGCCATGATTTCGCATCCAATTCTTATTGTAAGACCCATCGTGATAAACGGAGACAAAGCTGTAATTGCCAGACCTGTTGAAAAAATTGTTGTGATTCTATAACGGTTTGGTATTTCCCTCAAAACTTACTGTTTAAGCCTTAAACCAAATTGCACGTAAAGGGTCTTAGAGTAAACAAAACAATCTTAACTAAATGATAAAAATAAAATTTGCTCTTACACTCCTTTTTTTGTGCACTTCATTCTTAAATTTTTCCCAAACAAGAATACCCGGAAAAAAGATAAAAATTACTGGGATTGTGATAGAAAATGGTAACAAACAACCCCTTGAATACGCAACGCTTACTTTTGTTAACTCAAACAACCCAAAAATGCTTACTGGAGGAATTACAAATGCAAACGGCGAGTTTGACCTCATTCTCAGTTCCGGAATTTACGACATTACAGTAGAATTTATCTCTTTTAAACCGACAATAATCAAACAGCAAAATCTTCAGGAAAATACTAATCTGGGTCAAATTACTTTGAATGAAGGTGCTTCATATTTGAATGAAGTAGTTGTTCGCGCCGAAAAATCATCGGTAGAAATTCGATTAGACAAAAAAATATTCAATGTGGGTCAAGATATGATACTCAAAGGCGGAACTGCCAGTGATGTTTTAAATAATGTCCCTTCGGTAACTTTAGATTCTGATGGTAATGTAAGTCTGCGTGGTAACGAAAATGTTAAGATTTTTATAGATGGGAAGCCGTCCAACAGCATCAATATCGCGAATGCTCTAAAAACTATCCCTGCCGACGCATTAGACAAAGTAGAAGTTATTACAAATCCATCCGCAAGATATGATGCCGAAGGTGGCGCAGGCATCCTCAATATTATTCTCAAAAAAGGCAAAATTAAGGGTTTAAATGGAACTGCCACCGCTACAGTAGGGATTCCTCAAAATTATGGGCTAGCGACAAATATCAATTTCAAGAGTAAAAATTTTAACCTTTTTTCTACACTTGGGTATAATGATAGTAAATCTGTTGTAAAATCTTTAACTAATTCTGATTATTTAAATCCAAATGGCACTATAATAAATACAATTAACGAAAGAGATCGCCGGGAACGCGATAGAAAAGGATACAATTATATTTTTGGAGCAGACTGGTATTTAAGCAAGTCCCTAACCTGGACAAACACTTTATCCTATACAAAAAGTGATGGCTCCAATCCAGATACTGCAATTTTTTATAATTATGGAAATGAGACTTATTTTGTTCGAAATAGGCTCAACAAAAAAATCAACAAAAACAATGAGGCTGGGTATTCTACAAATTTTACCAAAAAATTTAAAAAAGAGGGTCACAAATTTACGGCAGACTTTCAATTTTTTGAAAATTCAGATAATGATTCCTCTACTATTGATGACTACATAATTGGGCAAGAATCGAACATTTCAAGAGAGATTACAAAAAATTATCAAACACAAATTAAAAAATTATTTCAAGCAGATTATGTGTTGCCTATTGGTAAAAAAAGTCAATTTGAAGCAGGCTACAAAGGCGATTTCAGTCTACTCATAACCGATTATAGTGTTGGGACATTTGATGCGAATGGACAAATTATCCCAAATGCGAACCTAACAAATAAGTTAGAATACAAAGAAAAAATAAATGCAGCTTACTTCCAATTTGGATCAAAAATCAATAGGTTTTCCTATTTGTTGGGGATGAGATATGAAGATTCTAACATAGACATCAACTTATTGACAACTAATGAATTTAATAAAAAAAAATATCACAATTTTTTCCCAAGTGCATTTTTGACGTATCAATCAACTAATAAAACTTCATTTTCAATCAATTATAGCCGAAGGGTAACTAGACCTCGATCGCGATTTATCAATCCATTTGCTAATTATTCAAGTAACGTGAATTTATTTCAAGGAAACCCTCAAATTAATCCTTCTTTTACAGATGCAGTAGATTTTGGCTATATGACAAAATGGAATAAAATCACTTTCACCTCCTCTGTTTACTTCAATAAAACCAAAGATTATTTTCAATTTATAAAAAGACCTAACGGAGAGATTGTTACTTCAATTATAAACAATGAAACAATTGAAACTCCAGTGATTATTCTAACTCCCATCAATTTATCAGATGAAAGGCGCTTTGGATTCGAATTCAACGCAAATTATTCACCTCACAAATGGTGGCGATTAAACTGGAATTTTAACTTTTATGAAAGCAAAATAAGAGGTGATTATTCGTATCCCTTAACTAAAGATAATGAAATTGTAAATGAAAATTTTAACAGAGACGCTTTGGGTTGGTTTTCTAGAATATCCTCAAAAATGACATTGCCATTCAAAATAGAATGGCAAACTAATGCCATGTATAAGGCTCCTCAAAATACGGCACAAGGAAAAAGCATAGGCATATTTACCACTAATATGGCTTTTAGCAAAGAGGTACTTAATAACAAAGCAACCATTTCGTTGAATACGAATGACTTATTCAATTCTGATAAAATAATTATTCAAACTCTTTTACCCCTCGTAAATTCGTATATGGAATATCAAAGAAAACCGCGACAAGTCAATCTTTCTTTTACATATCGATTCAATAACCAGAAAAATGAAAAGGAATCTACTAAAAACCGAAGTGAAAATGGAGGATCCGGAATGGAATTCTAAATAAAAAAAGGACTGCTACCAGCGTCCTTTTTTTATTTGAAATCAGACTAAACTGATTGTTCTTTTTTGGCTTTTCTTTCTTTAAATTTTTCCAAAGCAGTTCCACCTAACCAATAAGAGACGAAACCAACCAAGAAAAACATCAACCAAAATCCAATCGTAAGAATGGTTAAGAAAAGTAAAAAACCTAAATACTGTGAGAAATTAAACATTTTTTCCGGAATTTTATGTTGCTACAAAGATAAGTTTAATATTTTTTCTTACCAATAAATTGTTGATATTATTTTTTTAAAAGAGTTGCAATCCGTAAATTTGCCACCACGCTTTTTTTGCATTTCACTGAATTTTGTCTTGACATCTTGACACATAAACGAACCACTACAAAACAAAAATAATCCATAAAATGAAGTACCGAATAGAAAAAGACACCATGGGTGAAGTGCAAGTTCCAGCTGATAAGTTCTGGGGAGCACAGACAGAACGTTCTAGAAACAATTTTAAAATTGGTCCTTCAGCTTCAATGCCAATAGAAATAATTGAGGGTTTTGCCTATTTAAAAAAAGCTGCCGCCTATGCCAATTGTGACTTAGGGGTTCTTCCAATAGAAAAACGTGATGCCATTGCGACCGTCTGCGACGAAATCCTCGCCGGAAGTCTGGCCGATGAATTTCCACTTGTAATTTGGCAAACAGGTTCAGGTACTCAAAGTAACATGAACGTGAATGAAGTAATTGCGAATCGCGCCCAAGTGCTTAAAGGATTTGCTATTGGCGAGGGGGAACAATTTATCAAGGCTAATGATGATGTAAACAAATCACAATCTTCTAACGATACATTCCCAACGGGAATGCATATCGCAGCTTACAAAGCGGTAGTAGAAATAACAATTCCTGGCGTCGAAAAATTAAGAAACACGCTACAAGAAAAAGCAGCCGAATTTAATACTGTTGTAAAAATTGGACGTACACATTTAATGGATGCGACGCCATTGACATTAGGACAAGAAATTTCGGGCTATGCAGCCCAATTAAGTTATGGCTTGAAAGCAGTTAAAAACACCTTGGCGCACTTATCAGAAGTCGCTTTAGGCGGAACCGCAGTTGGCACAGGTTTGAATACACCTGCCGGATATGATGTAAAAGTAGCTGACTATATTGCCCTGTTTACAGGACATCCCTTTGTAACGGCTCCAAACAAATTTGAAGCTTTAGCGGCTCATGATGCCATTGTTGAAACTCACGGCGCTTTAAAACAATTAGCGGTTTCACTGAACAAAATTGCAAATGATATCAGAATGTTAGCTTCGGGCCCACGTTCCGGTATTGGCGAAATTATTATTCCTGAAAACGAACCAGGCTCCTCCATAATGCCTGGTAAAGTAAATCCAACGCAATGCGAAGCTTTGACTATGGTTTGTGCCCAAGTCATGGGGAATGACGTGGCAATTACTGTGGGAGGAATGCAAGGCCATTATGAACTAAATGTTTTCAAACCCTTGATGGCGTCAAACTTCCTGCAATCTGCTCGATTGTTAGGAGATGCTTGCGTCTCTTTTGAAGAGCATTGCGCAAAAGGCATTGAACCAAACCACAAACGCATTAAAGAATTAGTTGAGAATTCCTTAATGTTGGTTACCGCATTAAATACTAAAATTGGATATTATAAATCCGCTGAAATTGCTCAAACTGCACACAAAAACGGAACTACCTTAAAAGAAGAATCGCTACGCTTAGGCTATGTTTCCTCAGAAGATTTTGATGCTTGGGTAAAACCGGAAGATATGGTAGGGAGCTTGAAATAATTAAAAAATCATACCTTTTTAGTTATTAAAATTTATCGTTTTTTCTTTATTTTTAAAAATTAGAACATTTTTTTGAAAATCGTTCTAAACCCACACTATTTTATGTTCGCTGAGCCTGGTGAAAATATTTCAATATTAGGTCTATTTTATTGAGATAAGCAAGTTGCTTTCCTGAAGTTGTCAAAATAGTTAGGGTATTTTATAGTTTAAAAACAATACTAAAAGGCATCGATATAAAATGTATTGTGTAAATAGGGTCTGCTGATAAACTCAGAGATATGTTTATTTTTAATTTTCATAAAAGACATTGTTCATAGGTGTGATTTTCATTTAAATCGCACCTATTTTCGTTTGTTGCTGTTTTTTGGATAAAGT
>JBIILD010000150.1:0-2503 GCA_044232845.1 Flavobacterium sp. | reverse complement strand
CAATTTATTTCTCAAATCCATTCAGTTAATTTAGGTTCGTTAAGAAATTTTAAATCTTAATTTTCTTAACCAGCTCCGCAAAGTCTCCGACTTTGAGGAAGTGATATTCGGTTTGTAACCGACCCATTAAATAAATAATCCACATTATTTTATGTCAGTCAAAGAGTGAGCAACGCCCACACAAAGTCGCAGACTTTGCGGAGCAGTTTGTTGTATTACTAAACTATTCTATTAACTTCTTCACTTCATCAAAATTCAACCCGCCATAATTACCAGAACTCATTAGTAACAATGCCGAGTTTTCGAAATTGAGATTGAAAAGATAGTCTTTAAAAGCTGCAGGATTGGTATAAATAATCAAATCTTTTCGATTGAAGGCTTGGGCAATTTGTTCGTAGGTCACTTCCTCGAGTTGCTTAATCTTTACGGCATCCGGAGAATAGAAAACTACAGCAACATCTGCATATTCTAATGCACCCTCATATTCTTTTAGAAATTCGGCATTCAGGCTGCTGTAGGTATGTAATTCTAAACAAGCAATCAAAGTCCGATTGGGATATTGCTCTTTGACGGCTTTTGTGGTGGCGGCAACTTTACTTGGCGAATGTGCAAAATCTTTGTAAGCCACTTTTGTTTGGCTTTCGGCAATTTTTTCCAATCGTTTTGAAGCTCCTTTAAAACTGGCAATGGCTTCATAAAAATCAGCTTCATCCACGCCCATATTTTGGCAAATCCATTTGGCTCCAGCCAAGTTGTTCAAGTTATGTGCCCCAAAAACTTCAATTGGCATCAAACCTTCTGGCGTTTCGAGAAGCGTAACACCATCTTTGACTTCATATTTAGGCGTTGAATAAGGCATTTTACGAATTGGATTTGCAGCCGCTTCGGCAACTCGTTTCACTTCAGGATCTTCTTCATTGTAGACTAAAATTCCTCCATTAGTTATTTTGGCAATAAAAATTTCAAACTGCTCTACATAAAAATCATAGGTTGGAAAAACATTGATGTGATCCCAAGCGATTCCGGAAATTAAGGCAATATTCGGCTGATACAAATGAAATTTCGGTCTTCGGTCAATGGGCGAAGATAAATATTCATCGCCTTCAAGCACGATAAAATCATTTTCTTCCGTAAGATGTACCATGGTGTCAAATCCTTCAAGTTGCGCACCCACCATATAGTCGACTTCAATATTATGAAAGTGCATCACGTGCAAAATCATTGAAGTAATCGTCGTTTTTCCGTGAGAACCACCAATAACCACTCGGGTTTTATTTTTGGACTGTTCGTATAAAAACTCTGGATAAGAGTATATTTTCAATCCTAATTCTTGGGCTTTCAACAACTCCGGATTATCTGCTTTGGCATGCATTCCGAGAATTATGGCCTCAATATCGGAAGTGATCTTTTCAGGAAACCAACCCATTGTTGACGGTAAAATTCCTTTTTTCTCCAAACGGGTTTTCGAAGGTTCAAAAATAGCATCGTCACTTCCCGTAACCTGATATCCTTTGTTGTGCAGCGCCAAAGCCAAGTTGTGCATGGCGCTTCCGCCAATAGCTATGAAATGAGTTCTCATATTTTTAATTTTTTTTTACAGATTTATTCATTTTGTTTTTATACAAATTGGCAAGCATTTGAGAACCAATTTTTGTGCTTCCCACCGCTATTGCCTTTTTATATTGTGTTTCTGCCGATGAATATCTTCCAAAATGTTCCTCGATTTGACCTTTGGACAAATAGCCATCCACAGGCGATACTTTCAGTAACTCATTCGAATAACTCAGTGCTTTTGACTCGCTACCTCCCACAATAGCGGGAAGTTGTAAATACAGTGTCACTAATGCCCAGCGAGCTTCAATGTGTTTTGAATTAAGGGTTATCGCTTTTTCGAATGACTCCTTGATTTCGCCAATCATTCCAAGCGCCTTGAATTTACTAGTTTCTTTGGCTTTCATCCCGAGTACTCCGCCATATTTGTAATAATAATTAGCCTCCGTTGGTTTTAGTTGTTTTAGCCTTTTATAATATCCTATGGCTTTATCCCAAGATTTATTGCGCCCTGCAATGTCACCCAAATATTCTATCGTTTTCAAATGGGAAGGGGTCTCATTTAAAAATTTTTCAAATAAAACCTGTGCTTGCTCAAATTTTTCCTCTCGAAATAATTTTTCTCCTCTGTCAAAATCAGATTGGGAAAAAATTAGCAAAGGAAATAGTAGACTTAGGAATACGAGTTGTTTCATTCTCCAAAAATAAATAAATTTTAAATGAAAAAACCAATTTATTTAATCTTAAAAGCACCAATTAAAGAAAGAAATAATAACAAAAAGGAAACATTCTAGTAACATTCAGTAATTATTTTTGTAAAAATTATTAATGAAACAAAAAAGAAAAATTCCACTGGTAGTATTAAGTGATATTCACTTAGGCACGTATGGATGCCATGCCAAAGAATTGTTACACTATTTAAAATCAATTCAACCACAGACCTTGGTTTTAA